>DASVYO010000175.1:0-2867 GCA_036392135.1 Solirubrobacteraceae bacterium | reverse complement strand
CCAGCTCGGCGCCGCGGTCGCTCCCCGGCCGCTCCCCCCGGCCGCCGCCGCGCGCCTCGGCCGCCCCGGCGGCGTCCAGATCCTGCAGGTCCTGGAGGCCAGTCCGGCGGAGTCCGCGGGACTGCGCCGGGGCGACCTGCTGATCGAGCTGGACGGCGAGCCGATCAGTGACGCCAACGCTCTGCAGCGGCTGATGGTGGCCGAGCGGATCGGCCGCCGGGTCAGTGCCCGCGTGCTCCGCGACGGCGCCGAGCTGAGCGTCGAGCTGACTCTGGAGGAGCTCTAGGCGCGACCTCAGGCGACGGCCGTCGCCGGTGACGCCGCGGTCCGGCCTCGGATCAGATCCGCCGCCCGCTCGGCGATCATGATCGTGGGGGCGTTGGTGTTGCCGCGTACGAGCGTCGGCATGACCGATGCGTCGGCCACGCGCAGACCGTCCAGGCCGAGCACGCGCAGCTCGGAGTCGACGACGCGCCCCATGGCGCACGTGGCCACCGGGTGGTAGAGGGTGGTCGTGTTGCGTTCCATGAAGGCCGTGATGGCGGCGTCGCTGTCGTCGGCGGGGGCGCAGTAGGCGCCCGTGGTCACCGCACGCAGGGCCGGCTGGCCGGCGATCTCCAGGCAGCGGCGAATCGCCCGGACCATCGTCGCCCGGTCCTCGGGGCTGAGCAGATAGTTGTGGAGGATGCGTGGCTTGGCCGACGGGATCCGTGACCGGAGCTTCACGAAGCCGGCGCTGGTCGGCCTCAGCAGGCAGGGGCTGAACGCCCACCCGTCGACGAGGATCTCCCCCGACCCGGCCTCCGGGAACAGGAGCGGGATCATGTGGATCTGGATGTCCGGCGCCTCGAGCCCGTCCTGGGTGCGGATGAACCCGCCCGACTCGGCGAAGTTCGAGGTCAGCGGCCCGCGGCCCTCGCTCTGGAGCAGACCCATGTTCTCGACTGTCTCGGCGCTCAGCAGCGACTCCTCGTCCGTCGTGTACGTGAGCCACGTGGCGGGATGGTCCTGGAGCCCCTGACCCACCGGCAGCTCGTGCCGGGGCGGGAGGCCGACCAGCTCCAGGTCGGCGACGGGTCCGATACCGCTCAGCAGCAGGATCTGCGGGCTCCCGTAGGCGCCGGCGCTGAGGATCACCTCGCGCTCGGCCCGGACCTCAGCGAGCTCGCCGCCGCGGTCGATCTCGACGCCTCGGGCGCTCGTGCCGTCGAGCAGCAGGCGGGTGACCTGAGCGTCGGTGACGAGCTCGAGGTTCGGCCGCGCGAGTACGGGGTGCAGGTAGGCCACCGCCGCCGAGCAGCGCATCCCGTTGCGCTGGGTGAGCTGATACCAGCCGACGCCGTCCTGCTCGCGGCCATTGAAGTCCTCGTTGAGCGGGAGACCGGCCTCCTGGCCCGCGGTGACGAACGCCTCGCACGTGCGATAGCGCGAGCGGTTGTCGACCACGCTCAGCGGGCCGCCGGTTCCGTGCAGCTCGCTGGCGCCCCGCTCGTTGTCCTCGGCACGCAGGAAGTACGGCAGCACGTCATCCCAACCCCAGCCAGCGTGGCCCATCGCCGCCCAGCCGTCGTAGTCGGCGCGGTGACCGCGCATGTAGATCATCGTGTTGGTCGATGAGGAGCCCCCGAGCGTCCGGCCCCGGGGCAGGTAGCGCAGGCGACCGGCCAGGCCCGGCTCCGCGTCGCTCACGAAGGCCCAGTCGTACTTGGTCATGGCCAGCGCCAGCGCACCGGCGGGCAGATGGATCTCATCGGCGGTGTCGGGCGGCCCGGCTTCCACGAGACAGACGCGCACGTCCTCGTCCTCGGTGAGTCGACTGGCCAGCACGCAGCCGGCCGAACCCGCGCCGACGATCACGTAGTCATACGCACTCATTCGCCCTCCTCGAGCCTGGGTCGTGCCCATTCTCCGCTGCCGGGAGGGCGAGCGTCAAGGCGCGGCTCGATCGGGGCTAGTACCAGTCCTCGACCCAGGCCGACCAGCGAGCGGCATCCGCACCGGGAGCGATGCGCAGCCGGAAGGTCCCCGGCCCGGTGGCGAACTGCTGCGTCTGGCGGCCGCCGTCGGTGAGCCCGAAGCTACCCACCGGGGTGCCGGTGGCCGCGCGGTCGACCTGCGCCGACGGGCCCGAGCAGAACAGGATGAACGTGCAGTCTCCGATGTAGCTCATCCGGTAGACGACCCGCCAGCGCGGGCCACGGATCCGGAACGAGGCGACCGTGGCCTGGCCGCTCCCCGAAACGCCGGTCACCGGTTGCCAGCGAGGGGCCTCGGCGACGCTCAGGATCACCGGCTGAGCGGGACTGAGCATCGTCCCCGGGGCCGGGGACTGGCTGTAGACGAGCCCCGCCGGGACCTGCGGCGCGATCGTGGTGCGCACCCGCCAGCGCAACCCGGCCGTGCCGAGCGTGCGCTCGGCCTGAGCCGTGGATTCGCCGCCCAGGTCGGGCACCCTGACCGGCGGCGGACCGGAGCTGATCACGACCTGCACGGTCGAGCCCTGCTGCACCACGCTTCCCGACCGGGGGTTCTCGCTGATCACCCGGCCGGAGGCGACCGACCCGCTGTGACGCCGGTGGAAGTCCGGCTGCAGAGCGCGCGGGCGCAGGCGTGCGCGGACCTGGGCACCGGTGAGGGCGACCAACCGCGGGACCCTCACCGAGCCCGAACCACCCAGGACGAGCGCGCCCCCGATCATCGCCCCCAGGAGCGCGAAGGCGCCAGTGAGCGCAGCGATGCTCCGCCGCCGCGCCGACGGGTTCAGATTGCGACGCGGGTGGAGCGCCGGGGCCCGGCGGGTGGCCCCCAGGCCGTCGGCACGCGGCCGGGGGGGACCCGCGGGCCGGCGGGCCGGTGCGGGTTCACGA
>DASVYO010000174.1:0-5007 GCA_036392135.1 Solirubrobacteraceae bacterium | reverse complement strand
CCGACGCCGGCCGCGCTGGCCCCGGCCCCGGCCGCGCCGGCGACCCCCGCCGAGCCCGCGGATCCGGCCCCGCCGGCGGCGGAGTGACCGAGATGGAAGATGGCCAGCTTCTTGAGGATCACCAGCGGCCCGATCGGCATCAGCGCGGCCAGCGCCTTGTTGGTCTGGCGCAACTGGCCGCGGAACACGGTGCAGCGCCGGCAGTGGCGCAGGTGGCGGCGGACCAGCGGGCCGGGGCGGCGCCGGAGTCCCTCGGCCACCTCGCCGAGCTCGATCCGGACCTCGTCGCAGGACAGCAGCCGCGCCTCCGCCGCCTCGGCCAGCGACACGCGCGCGCGCACCAGAAGCGACTTGACGCTCGACACGGTGGTCTCCATCGCCTCGGCGATCTGCTCGTAGGACAGGGCATCCATCTCGCGCAGGACCAGCGCCGTCTTCTGGGTCTCGGGCAGCTCGTGGATGTCGCCGACCAGCAGCCGGAACTCCTCGCGCTCATGGACCTTGTCAGCCGTGCTGGCGCCATGGTCGGAGTAGTGGGTATCCATCGAGTCCACGCCGATGGCCTGGGCGCGGCGGAGATGGTTGAGGCTCCGGTTGCGGGCGATCCGGTACAGCCACGGGCGCACGTTGATCGGCCGCTCATCGGCCAGGATCGCGTTGAAGGCGGCGGCCATCACCTCCTGGAGCACGTCCTCGGCGTCCTCGCGCGAGGCCAGCAGGTGGCGGCAGAAGGCCAGCAGGCGGCTCTCGTAGCGGGACACGAGGACCTCGAAGGCCGCGTGGTTGCCCCTCCGCATGTAGGCGATCAGCCGCTCGTCGGACTGCAGCCGGAGCAGTGGCGAACGGCCGTGGAGGCCGATTCCCGCGGAGTAGTTGAGAGCTGAGACTTCCATACGTCGCGGTGACCGGACTCCTTGATCCGACCCAGGGGACACCGTAGCAGCGCAAAAGTTTCGCCCATCGGTAAGGATTGAGGTCGTCGTGAGGAGACGCCCTGCTCTAAGAGGAAGTGACGCCCCTGCGCGGAGAGGGCGCGTCATCATCGCCGCCCAATGCGCGGGCGTACGTGTGCGGCTGGATACCCGGGGAGGGACTCGAACCCTCACGCCACGAAGGGCAGTCGCTCTTAAGGCGACCGTGTCTGACCCAATTCCACCACCCGGGCGAGCGCCACGGACGCTAGCGACTCACCGCCCTCACGCCAAGCGGAACATCCCGGTTTTACGGACGATCTGCCGCCGCCGGTTCCCAATTGACAGGGAAATAAGCGCGCTGCTAGCTTCGCCCGCAGAGTCGCCTGAACCCCGAGGTTCAGGGCTGGAGGAGATCTCATTGGGTAGGACGCCGCGGTGCGGAACTCAAGTCTGATCGGCCGAGTCGCCGCCGTAGCGGCGCTCGCGGTGGTGCTCGTCGCCGTCGCGGTGATCCTGTTCTCGAGCGGGAGCAGCTACCAGGTGCACGCGGTCTTCCAGAACGCGAGCCAGATCGTGCAGGGCGATCTCGTCGAGGTGTCGGGCAACAACATCGGCACCGTGTCCAAGATCGGGCTCACGCCGCAGGGCCAGGCGATGCTGACCCTGGACATCAACAATGGCGCCTACAGCCCGCTCCGGCAGGGCACCACGGCCACCATCCGGGAGGCCTCGCTGTCGGGCATCGCCTCCCGCTACGTCGATCTGCACCTAGGGGCGCCGGACGCCCCCAAGATCCCCTCGGGCGGGACGATCGCGGACACCAGCACGACCAGCGAGGTCGACCTCGATCAGCTCTTCAACACCCTGGACGGGCCAACCCGGAGGGGTCTGCAGAACGTGTTCCTGGGTTCCGCGACGCAGTACAAGAACGCCGGCGCCGTCGCCCAGCGGGCCTTCCCGTACCTGAACCCGGCGATCGCCGCGTCGGCCACGCTGTTCAACGAGCTGGACCGCGACACGGGCAAGTTCACCCGCTTCGTGGTCAACAGCAGCAACCTGGTGACGACGCTGTCCCAGCGCTCCAGCGACCTGAGCGGCCTGGTCCAGCACCTGTCGACGACCACCGGCGCGCTGGCCGCCGCGCACGTCTCGCTGGGGCAGGCGCTGCGCGACCTGCCGCCGTTCATGCGCCTGGCCAACACCACCTTCGTCAATCTGCGCAGCGCCCTGGACGACCTCACGCCGCTCGTCAACGCCTCCAAGCCGGCCGCCCCCAAGCTCGAGAAGCTGCTCGTCCAGCTGCGCCCGCTGGCCGTGGACGCGGTCCCGACCGTCCGTGACCTGTCCTACATCGTCAGCCATCCGGGGGCCAACAACGACCTGACCGACCTGACCCGGCTCGGCGTCCCGCTGGCCCAGGCCACGGTCCGCCCGACGCTGGTCAACGGCAAGCTGCGACCCGGCGCGTTCCCGCAGTCGGTCATCTCACTCAATGACTCGACGCCCGAACTGGCCGTCGCCCGGCCGTACGCGGTCGACCTGACCGGCTGGTTCGAGGGCTTCACCCATCCCGGCGGCGACGACGCCGCCGGCGGCTTCAGCCGCGTCGCGCCGGTGGTCGGCGTGGGTTCGGTCTCCAACGGGGCGCTGAACAT
Source organism: Solirubrobacteraceae bacterium (assembly GCA_036392135.1). Classification (GTDB taxonomy): domain Bacteria; phylum Actinomycetota; class Thermoleophilia; order Solirubrobacterales; family Solirubrobacteraceae; genus Palsa-465. The sequence continues at coordinate 2,438 of DASVYO010000174.1, read as the reverse complement.
CCTCGACGGCGGCGGCCTGCTCACCAACCCCGCCGATTACGCCCTGCGCCAGGTGCTGGCCTTCGGCACCAGCGGTAACAACGGCATCCTCACCACCGGCCAGGGCGACCGCTGCCCGGGGTCGATGGAGCGCGGCGCCGTCTGGTACCCGGAGACCGGCTACCCGTGTAACCCGAACCAGGTCCCGACGGGCAAATGAAGCGCATCCTGCTCAGCGCCGCGATCGTGATCGCCGCCGGGGCGTTCATCGTGCTCGCCACCGGCGCCTCGAACAAGAGCGCCAACGGCACCTACAAGATCGAGCTCGACAACGCCTTCGGGCTGGTCACCGGAGCCGACCTCAAGGTCTCCGGCGTGCCGGCCGGCACGATCTCGGCCATCGACCTCAACCAGAAGGACCTCCACGCGGTGGTCACGGTCAGCATCAGCAAGGGTGGCTTCGGCCAGTTCCATCAGGACGCCACCTGCGAGTCGCGTCCCCAGTCCCTGATCGGTGAGTACTTCATCGACTGCAACCCGGGCAGCTCCGGCCCGGTGATGAAGCCGGGGAGCACGATTCCCGTCACCCACACCCAGTCGACGATTGCGGCCGATCTCGTGCAGAACGTGATGCGCCTGCCCTACCGCGAGCGGTTGACGCTGATCATCAACGAGCTGGGCGCGGCCGCCGCCGCCCGTTCGGGTGACCTCCAGGCCGCGCTCCAGCGCGCGGTGCCGGCGCTGACCGAGACCGACAACCTGCTGAACCTGCTCGGCAACGACTCGACGACCCTGCAGAACCTGACCCGCGACTCGAACTCGGTCATCACCGCGCTGGCCGACAACAGCCGCAACGTCGAGCGCTTCATCGTCGAGGCCAACCGCACGGCCGGGGCCACGGCGGTTCAGGACAACAACCTGCGCCAGACGTTCGCCAACCTGCCGGCCACGCTCGAGCAGCTGCGCCCGGCGATGGCCAAGTTGAGCCGCACCGCCACCACCAACACGCCGGTGCTGCAGAACCTCAACGCCTCCGCCGTCCAGCTGAACCGGTTCTTCACCGATCTGCCGGCCTTCTCGCGCTCTTCACAGCCCGCCATCAAGTCGCTCGGCCAGGCCTCGGTCACCGGCCGTCAGGCGGTCATCGCGGCCCGGCCGACGATCACCGACCTGAACCGGTTCGCCCAGCCCACGCCGGAGCTGGCGGGCAATCTGAACATCGTCCTGCACGACCTGGACACCCAGAGCCGGGCGGTGGAGCCGGATCCGCGCAGCCCGGGCGGGAAGGGCTTCAGCGGGCTGCAGGCACTGCTGGGCTACGTGTTCAACACCGCGCTGGCCATCAACACCTACGGCCCCTACGGGCACGTCCTGGCCGTGGATGCGTTCTACAGCAAGATGTGCTCGCCCTACCAGTCACCGGCGTCGCTGGCCATGTACCTCAAGGAGTACGGACCGGCGATGCGCCAGTGCTACGCCTTCCTGGGCCCGAACCAGCCGGGCGTGACGACAACCGACCCCAGCAACCCCGGCGCCCCCGTGCCCGACCCGGGCGGCGCGCCTCCCGGGCAGCGAGGCGCCGCCACCAGTGCCGCCCGCCTGACCGCCGCGATGGTGATGGCGGGCCGCCAGGCCAACAGCAAGTCAGGTGCCGCTCCCGCCTCGAGCTCAGGCTCGAGCGCCGGCTCCAGCCTGCCCCTGACCGCCGGCAGCAACTCGGCGACCATTCCCAGTGCACCGAGCGCGCCCAGCGCGCCCGGCACGCCAACCACGAGCACCGGCAGCGGCGCTCCCTCGATCGGCCAGATCATCAGCGGCGCCGGCATGGTCCACACCAAGACGACCAATCTCAGCGGCGGCTCGACCTCGTCGCCCAGTCCGAGCCAGGCCCAGGCCCTCCTCAACTACCTGCTCGCACCCTGATGGCCACCGCCCCCCGCTCACGCCAGCCGTCCGCGTTCGCCAACCCCGTGCTGGTGGGGGCGATGACCGTGCTGGTGCTGCTGGTGGCGGTGTTCCTGGCCTATAACGCCAACAACGGGCTGCCGTTCGTACCCACCAGGGAGCTGAAGGTCAACATGGCCAGCGGCTCGGATCTGGTCGTGGGCAACGAGGTACGTGAGGGTGGCTTCCGGATCGGGCTGGTGTCGGCGTTGCGGCCGATCAAGCTGCGCAGTGGCCAGGTGGCGGCGCAGCTGACCCTGCAGTTGAACCCGGGTGAGGGGAATGTCCCGGTGGATTCGACGGCGGAGGTGCGGCCGCGGTCGGTGTTGGGGTTGAAGTTCGTGGATTTGCATAAGGGGAGCTCGCGTCGGGTGTTTGCGGATGGGGGGACGATGCCGATCGCGCAGACGAGTGTGCCGGTGCAGTTTGAGGACATCAATATGGCGTTCAATCCGCCGACGCGGACGGCGATTGATCGGAATCTGGTGGGGTTTGGGGATGCGTTGGCGGGGCGG
>DASVYO010000173.1:0-32076 GCA_036392135.1 Solirubrobacteraceae bacterium | reverse complement strand
GCCTACGGGGTCATCCTGCAGGCGGTCGAGGTCACGACCGCGCTGCTCATGGGAGGGCCCGCCCTGGTCAACGAGGGCATGTCCTGGCGCGAGGTCAGGCTGCGGGCCATGCACGCCGCCCCGGTCAAGCTCCCGGTCCGGCCCAGCAGCGCCGCCGCCCGCCAGCAGCCGACGCTCGAGGCCTGAGACTCCTGCGCCCGCGTGGTGCCCGCCCTCACCCGCGGGCAGCGGTGATCCGACGCCAGCATCCATTCAAGTTGCGGTGATTGCGCGCCGATACACTCCCGGACACCTGGCCCGGGAGGCGCGGGCCCCGATCTCACAGGAGCAGCATGGCACTCTCACGATTGCTCTCAGCGCGGCTGGTGGCCGGCACCTTGTTCGCGGCCACGGCCCTGGCGGTGCTGCCGGCGGCGGCTGACGCAGCGCCGGGTCACTTCCGGGGCGTTGTCCCCGCCAACACGCCGGCGGGGCGGGCCTACGCCAAGCTCCATTCGGCGCGCCGCGTGAGCAACCTGAACTACTACGGCGGCCCGGTTATGCACACGGACGCCAACTACGCGATCTACTGGGACCCGTCCGGGCTGCTCGCTTCGAGCCAGGGTTACGCCTCCCTGATCAACCCGTACTTCAGCAATGTCGCCGCCGCCAGCAGCCTCTCGACTAACGTCTACGCCGTCGCGAAGCAGTACTACGACAGCGGCGGCCACGCTTTTAGCTCCGGCGCGATCGCCGGCCGTGCCTTCAGCGACACCGATCCCTATCCGGCCAGCGGATGCCGGGCGGCGGCCAAGTGCATCACCGACGCCCAGCTCCAGACTGAGCTCAAGACTTTCCTCGGCGCGAACGGCCTGCCGAGTGACCTGAACACGATGTACTTCGTGTACTTCCCGTCCGGCGTGGCGACCTGCTTCAACAGCTCTGGGTCGCAGTGCTCGACTAACACCTATTGCGCGTACCACAGCTCATATGCCATCGGGACAAGCACCACGCTCTACGCCAACATGCCCTACGCGGGCGTGTCGGGCTGCGAGAGCGGGCAGTATCCGAACGGCAGCGTGGCCGGAGACTCCGCGCTCAACCTGACCAGCCACGAGAACATCGAGGCGATCACCGACCCGCTCGGCAACGCCTGGTATGACTCCAGCGGGAGCGAGATCGGCGACAAGTGCGCCTGGAACTTCGGTTCCCAGGTCGGCTCGACCTCCAGCGGGGAGTACAACCAGGCGATCGGCAGCGGCGGCTACTACTGGCTGCAGCAGGAGTGGAGCAACGCCATCTCGGGCTGCGCGCTGCAGATGTAGTCAGAACTGATCGGGCGGCGGCCGGTCGATGTGGCCGGCCGCCTGGCCCCAAGGCCGTCGAGCTCAGCTGCCGGTCAGGGCCGGCTCGCCCTCGCCGGCCGGGTCGTCATCGCTGATCGCGGCCCGCCGGGTGGGGTCGCGCTCGGTGCCGGCGATCAGCTCGTCGCTGGCCTGGCGCTCGTTGGTGGGCAGGCGCCCGGACTTCATCCCGAAGTAGATCGCCTGCGGGTGATGGGCGACGATGGCCAAGGTCGACTGCTCGGGCTCGATGGCGAAGCCGCCGGACAGCTTCAGGCCGATGCTGGACGGGTTCAGCAGCCGGAAGACCTTGGTCAGCTCCGACTGCTCGGGGCACGAGGGGTAGCCCCAGGAGTAGCGCCGGCCCTGGGCGGGCGCGATGCCCAGCTCGTGGCGCACCCGGGCGTGAAGCCATTCGGCCATGCCCTCGGCGGTCTGCACGCCGAGCCCGTGCACGAACAGCTGCTCGGCGAATTCCCCGTCGGCCTCCAGCGAGGCCATGAGCTGGGTCACCTCGTCCCCGGCGGTCACGGCCTGCAGCGCCACCACGTCCGGCTCCGAGCCGAGCGGGCGGTAGAAGTCCGACAGGCAGATCCGGTCGTGGCGCGGCTGGCGCGGGAACACCAGGCGCTCGAGCTCGCGCTCGCCGGGGGCCTCCGGATCCCAGACGATCAGCTCGTTGCCATCCGCGTTGGCCGGGAAATAGCCGAGCAGCGCCCGCGGGTGCAGGTAGTCCTGCTCACGCCACATCCGCTCCAGGCGGGGCTGGAAGTCCTCGCGCAGCAGCTTGGCCCACTCCTCACCCTTCACGCCGCGCCCGCCCCAGTGGAGCTTGAAGAGGACGTGGGTGTCCAGATGGCGGTAGACCTCATCCATCTCGACCTCGATCTCGCGCACGCCCCAGTAGGGGGGCTCGGGCACCGGATTGTCGGTGGCGGCCGCACTGCGCACGCTGTCGTCGGTGACCGGCGGCGCGTCATCGGCCTCGGCCGCGGGCCGGTCGCGCAGCCGCTGGGCGTCGGCACGGGTCTTGGTGACCAGCGCCTCGCGGGCCTCGCCGTCGATCAGCTGGTCCATCTTGGCCAGGCCCTCGAAGGCGTCTTTGCAGTAGAAGACCCCGGGCGCGTAGACGTCGTCGGACTCGGTGCCGTTCGGATAGAGAATGCGCAGCCCGAAGTTGCGGTTGATGGCCGCGCCACCGATCAGGACGGGGAAGTCGAGTCCGCGCTGGTGCAGCTCCTGGACGGCGGCCGGCATCTGCTTGGAGGTGGAGACCAGCAGGGCGGAGAGGCCGATGGCCGTGGCCTTGTGCTCGACGGCCGCCTCGAGGATGGTGGAGATCGGTACCTGCTTGCCGAGATCGACGACCGTGTAGCCGTTGTTGGTCAGGATCGTGTTGACCAGCGACTTTCCGATGTCGTGGACATCACCGAACACGGTGGCGATCACGACCGTGCCCTTGGTGTAGCCCTCCATCTTCTCCAGGTACTGCTCCAGCTGGGCCACGGCCCGCTTCATGACCTCGGCCGACTGGAGGACGAAGGGGAGGATCAGCTCACCGGCGCCGAACTTGTCGCCGACCTCCTTCATGGCCGGCAGCAGGACGGTGTTGAGCGTCGGGACGGCGCCGATCTTCTCGACGCTGGCGTCGATCCAGTCCTCAACGCCCTCCTTCTTGCGGCGCAGGATGTGGAAGTGCAGGGCCTCTTCGGGCTCCATGCCCTCGGTCGGGTCGGCCTTCCCGGAGCTCTCCTCCTCAGGGCCCTTGCTCTCGAAATGGCCGATGAACCGCTCGAGCGCGTCCTCACGGCGGTTGAAGACCAGGTCGTCGGCCAGGTCCCGCTCGTCCTGAGGGATCTCCCCGTAGGGGGTGATGTGGTTCGGGTTGACCATGGCCAGGTCCAGTCCGGCCTCCACGCAGTGGTGCAGGAACACGCTGTTGAGGACCGACCGAGCCGGGAGGCCGACGCCGAAGCTGACGTTCGAGACCCCGAGCGAGGTCTTGACGCCGGGCAGCTCGGCCTTGACCTGCCGGATCCCCTCGATCGTGGCCACCGCGCTCGGGCGCCACTCCTCATCGCCCGTGGTCAGGGTGAAGGTCAGGCAGTCGAAGATCAGCGCCTCACGATCGAGGCCGTGCTCGTCGCAGCACAGCTCCGTGATCCGCCGCGCGACCTCGAGCTTGCGCTCCGCCGTCTTGGCCATCCCCTCCTCATCGATGGTCAGGGCGATCAGGGCCGCGCCGTGGGCCTTGGCCAGCGGCACGATGTGATCGAGCTTGGCGCGGCCGGCCTCGAGATTGACCGAGTTGACGATCGCCCGGCCCGGAATCTGCTCGAGCGCCGCCTCGATCACGGCCGGCTCGGTGGAGTCGACCTGGATGGGCGCCGGCTGGGTCAGGGAGATGCGCTTGACCACCTCCCGCATCTGGTCGGCCTCATCCTGGCGCTCGGTCAGCGCCACGCAGATATCCAGGACGTGGGCACCGCCGGTGACCTGGTCCTCGGCGACGATCTGCAGGCCGTCGTAATCGTCGGCCAGCAGCATCTCCTTGGCCTTGCGGGAGCCCTGTGAGTTGACCCGCTCGCCGACCAGCGTCGGCCGCGGATCCTGGACCAGCGGAGTGGCGGCGATCATCGAGCTGACGTGCGGGGGGCGCCGCGGCGGGCGCGGCTCGGGAACGCGGCCTTGGACCCGCTCGGCGATGGCGCGAATGTGCTCGGGGGTGGTGCCGCAGCAGCCGCCGACGATCGACACGCCGTAGCGGTCGACGAACTCCCCCAGCACCTCGGCCAGCGGTCCCGGCTCCTCGGGGAAGATCGTCTCCCCGTTCGGTCCCTGGAGGGGCAGGCCGGCGTTGGGAATGCAGTGGACGGGGACCGGGCAGAACTCGGTCAGGAAGCGGATCGCGTCGCGCATGTCCTCCGGACCTGTCGAGCAGTTGAGCCCGATCGCGTCCACATCGAGTCCCTCCAGCGTGGCCAGCACGGCGCTGATGTCGGTGCCGAGCAGCATCTTGCCGCCCTGGGGGAGCAGCGACACGCTGCACTGGATCGGCACCGGGCGGCTCAGCTCGGCGGCGGCGGCGCGGACGCCGAAGACCGCCGCCTTGACCTCCAGGATGTCCTGGGCGGTCTCGATGATGACCAGGTCGACGCCTCCGGAGATCAGGCCGGTGGCCTGCTCGGTGAACACGTCGACGAGCTCGCGAAAGCTGATCCTGCCCAGCGTCGGGTCATCGGAGGCGGGGAGGAAGCCGGTGGGCCCGATCGAGCCGGCCACGAAGCGCTGCTCGCCGGCCGCCCGGCGGGCGATCTCGGCCGCCTTGAGATTGATCTCGTGGGTGTGCTCGCCGAGCCCCCACTCCGCGAGCTTCAGCCGCGAGGCCTGGAAGGTGTCGGTCTCCACGACTTCGGCCCCGGCCTCGAGCATCGACTGGTGCACTCCCTCGATCACATCGGGGCGATTGAGTACCAGCGCCTCGTGGCAGCGCCCCGGCAGCCTGTAGTCGCGGTCGAGATCGAGGTCGAACTGCTCCAGGGTGGCGCCCATGCCCCCGTCGAACACGATCGTCCGCTCGCGCGCCGCGCCGATGAAATCACGCATCGGGCAGATCCTACTAAACCTTGACATGATCATGGCAAGGTTGGCGCGGGGGGGTGCTCTACCGTGCCGTCCAGCCGAGATCCATGGTCACGGGCACGCCGCTGAACGAACGGCCGCCCGGCCCGGCCAGGAAGCTGACCACGCCGGCCACCTCAGCCGGCTCGATCAGCTCCTTGATGGCGTGCGGCGCGAGGATCACCCGCTCGAGGACCTCCTCCTCAGGCAGGCCGTGGGCCTTGGCCTGGTCGGCCACCTGCTTCTGCACCAGCGGCGTGCGCACGTACCCGGGGCACACGGCCGTCGCGGTGATCCCCTGCCCGGCGCCCTCCAGGGCCAGCGTCTTGACCAGCCCGAGCACCCCATGCTTGGCCGCGACGTAGGCGGCTTTGAACGGCGAGGCCACCAGGGCATGCGCCGAGGCGATGGCGATGAAGCGGCCGGAGCCTGATTCGGCCAGCGCCGGCCAGGAATGCTTGGCGAGCACGAACGGGCTGGTCAGGAGCAGGGCGATGATGGCCTCCCAGCGCTCCTGCGGGAAGTCTGCGATCGGGGCCACGTGCTGGATACCCGCGTTCGGCACGACCACGTCCAGGCGGCCGAACCGCTCCTGGGCGGCGCGGACCGCGGCGACGTTCTCCTCCGGGGAGGTGAGGTCGGCCTGGTGGGGAATGCCCGGACCGTCGGGGTCGGGCTTAAGGTCGACGGCCAACACGTCGAACCCGTCGGCGATCAGCCGCTCGGACACGGCTCGGCCGATGCCGCCGGCCGCGCCGGTGACCAGGGCCGCCCGCCTTCCGTGGCCGGGCGCGCCGTCCGGGGAAGGGGACGTGACGGGCGCGGTCCGGCTCGCGCGGCGGGCCATGGAGTTGAATATAAAGGCGCGGCCCCGTGCGACGACGATCTTCCCGGTCACATTAGGATCCGGTGGCGATCTTGCCGGTCGCCGGATCGCCGCGTAGTCTGTTCGGATCTCGGGTAAAGCAACACTATGCAGAGCGTCGCGAAGAATCTCACGCTGACCTTTCGTGCTGAGCCGGAGTCGGTGACCGCGGCTCGGCACGCTCTCAGTGACTTCGCCGAGGACGCCGGCGCCGACCGCGGCAAGCTCGAGGCCGTCCGTCTGGCCACCTCCGAGGCGCTCACCAATGCCGTGCTCCACGCCTACCCCGAGGAGCCCGGGCAGATCTACGTGACGGCCGCCGTGGTCAGCGGCGAACTCTGGGTTCTGATCGGTGACGACGGCCATGGGCTCGAGCCCGGAACCAATCGGCCCGGTCTCGGTCTGGGGCTCGGCCTCATCTCGCAGGTCACGGATGAGCTGGCGATAGTCCCCCGGGCCAGCGGTGGCACCGAGGTGCGGATGCGCTTCGACCTCGTCTCCGCGCAGCGCGCCGAAGCGAGTGAGGCTGACTCGCCGCGAAGCTCCCGCTCCTCAGCGGACGGCCGCAGCATGAGCCAGATGCACGCCTCACGCATGCGGGGCCGGCAGCTCTACGCCTGAGCCCCGGCCGTCGGCGTCAACTCCGGGGATCGGTGGCGACGGCGTGCTCGCCGGCCTCGTCGCGCTTCTCGACCACGAAGTACCCGTTGCATTCGTCGACCACGGTCTCGACCTGGGGGAGCTCGTGTCCGGCGATCATCACGAACCGCCGCGGATTGCTGCGGATCCGCTCGTAGTCCTGCTTGGTCAGCTCGACGATGGCGTTGCAGCCCAGGCGGGCGCACTCGCAGCGAAAGCCGATCTGCTGGCCCTCGTCGCCCGGCCACTGGCCGCGTTCGATCCCCTCGTTGACGCGGCGGAAGACGGCCTCATTGGAGGCCAGGCGGCGCTGCAGCTCGTCATCCACCGGCGGGAACCTCCGGCCGGCCGCTGGCGGCGGCGGCGTACAGGGCCTCGATCGTGGCCGCCTGCGAGACCGCATCGGCTCGCCCGAGCAGGTTGTCGGCCTCGCCCCGGACCGCGGCGGCGAAGTTCTCGACCTGCAGCCGGTACGGGTCGGCCTGAGGGATGGTGATCTCCTGCACCCCGTCGGCCGAGCGCCGCTCGATCACCGGCCGCCGGCCGTGCCAGGGATCATCCAGGAACAGGCTGCCAGCCTCGCCCACCACCTCCAGCTCGTCGCGGGCGGCGGAGACGAGGCTGCAGTCGAACAGGGCCAGTTCGCCACCGGCGAACTGCAGCGTTCCGACCAGCTGCACATCGACGCCGCCACCGCCCGGCTGGAGTTGAGCTGTGACCTCGGTCGGTTCCCCGGCCAGCAGCCGAGCGGCACTCACGCAATAGCAGCCGACGTCCATCAGGGCACCCCCGTCCAGCTCCGCGGACAGACGCACATCGGCGGGGTCGGTGAGCGGAAAGCCGAAGCTGGCCCGGATCAGGCGCACCGGGCCCACCGCACCCTCGTCCACGAGCGCGGCCAGCCGGTGAATCTGCGGGTGGTGGCGAAACATGAACGCCTCCATCAGCACCCGATCCTGCTCATCGGCCACGTCGAAGGCCGCGGCGACCTGCGCGGCATCACGGCTCATCGGCTTCTCGCACAGGACGTGCTTGCCCGCTCGCAGCGCCCGCTCGGCCCACTCGATGTGAAGCGCATTGGGCAGCGGTATGTAGACCGCATCCACGTCCGGGTCATCGAGCAGCGCCTCGTAGCTGCCGTGAGCCCGGTCGATGTCATGTTCGGCCGCGTAGGCACGGGCGCGCGCCGGGTCGCGACTGGCCACCGCCACCACGGCCACCTGATCGGAGCCGGCACAGCCGGCCAAGAACTTGGCGTTGATTCGCGCTGTCGACAGCACTCCCCATCGCACCGTCATCTTGCCGACCCGACCCGTTCCGATCAGCGCCGGCCGACGAGCGAGGCCGCACGCCCAGATACGCGCGGCCCGCGGCTCGGAGCGAAAGGCAGAATATCCCCAACCATGCCGCGGGAGATTACATCGTGCCGGACACCGTAATCGCCTTCGCGCCCGGCCGGGTCAACCTGATCGGGGAGCACACCGATTACAACCAGGGGCTCGCGCTGCCGTTCGCGATCGGTGACGGCGTCACGGTGCGGGCCACCCGGGGCCGACCCGATCAGGTCCGCGTCGTGGCGCGGGATCTCGACGATGCCCGCGACTCGTTCACGCTCAGCGGGCCGGCTCGGTCGCGCGGCTGGCGGGCGTTCGCCCGCGGGATCGCCGCCGAGCTGCAGGCCCATGACCTCCCGCTGGTGGGCGCCGAGCTCGAGATCAGCGGCACCGTGCCGCGCGGCTCCGGCCTGTCGTCCTCGGCCGCGCTGGAGGTCGCCCTGGCCCTGGCCCTGCTCGCCCTGGCCGGCACCCCCGAACCCGACCGGCTCGAACTGGCCGCGCTGTGCTCCCAGGTCGAGAACGAATGGGTCGGCGCTCAGACCGGGCTGCTCGACCAGATCGCGTCCCTGTGCGGTCAGGCCGACCGAGCGCTGCGGATCGACTTCGCCGTGCGCTCGGTCGAGCCGGTGCCACTCGAGATGGGCGACTATTCGCTGGTCACGCTGGACTCCGGCGAGCGCCACGCCAATGCGAGCCGGAGCGGCCGGCCGGGCCAGCCCCGGGAACCCGGGTACAACCAGCGCCGGGCCGAATGCACACTCGCCTGTGAGCTGCTCGGCGTCGACAGCCTGCGCCAGGTCGAGCCGGGACAGGCCCGGGATCTACCCGAGCCGCTGGCCCGCCGCGTCCGCCACGTGATCACCGAGAACGAGCGTGTCGAGCAGACGGTGGCGGCGCTGGCCGCCGGGGACCTCGAGCGTGTGGGTGAGCTGCTTGACGCCTCCCACGCCAGCCTGCGTGACGACTACGAGATCTCGACCCCGGCCGTGGAGCGCACCGTGGAGCGGCTGCGCGCGGCCGGCGCGGTGGGGGCCCGGATCCTCGGCGGCGGCTTCGGAGGTCACGTGCTGGGCCTGCTGCCGCCCGGCGCCGTGGCCCCGGACGGATCGATCGAGGTCGCCCCCAGGGCCGGAGCCCGCCTCATCGGCTGAGTGCGTCGCGGAGGGCTGGATACAGCGCGCGGAAGTGCGCGCGGCCCTCCCGGTAGGGCTCGATCCACTCCGGCTCGGGGTTGACCGGCTCGCCGGGCCGGACGGTGGCCGCCGTCGCCGCCTCGACGTCAGGCCAGACGCCGGCGGCCACTCCCCCCAGGAGCGCCGCGCCGAACGCAGCTCCCTCGGGCACGGCCATCCGCTCCAGGGGCAGCTCGAGCACCGAGGCCAGGATGCGCAGCCACAGCTCGCTGCGGGCACCGCCACCGGACACCCGTCCCGAGGCGGGCTCGAGGCCGACGGCGCGGATCAGCCCGAGGCTGTCGGCCAGTCCGAAGGCGACGCCCTCGAGCACGGCTCGGATCAGGGCCGAGCGATCGTGGCGCAGACTGAGTCCGACGAATGCGCCGCGGGCGTCGGCGTCGGCGTGGGGGGTGCGCTCTCCGGCCAGGTAGGGCAGGAAGTAAAGGCCCTCGGCGCCCGGCTCCCAGTCGGCCGCGCCGGCCACCAGCGCGGCGAATTCGGTCCCGGGGGCCAGTGTGTCGCGCGCCCAGCCCAGCGAGCCCGCGGCGGCCAGCATCACGCCCATCACATGCCAGCCGGCGGGCCGGGCATGGCAGAAGGCATGCAGACGTCCCTCGGGGTCGGCCAGGAACTCATCGGCCGCCGCGAACACCACGCCCGAGGTCCCGAGCACGATCGACAGGGGCCCGGGCCGCACCACGCCGACCCCGAGCGCACCCGCGGCCTGATCCCCGGCGCCGGCCGCGACGGGTGTCCCGTCGGCGAGCCGACCCGAGACCTCGGGACTCTCGAGCACCTCGGGCAGCCAGTCGCGCTCCAGCTCGAGCTCGGCCAGGACCGTCTCGCTCCAGCGCCGTCCGGGAACGTCGAGCAGCAACGTCCCGGAGGCGTCCGAGACGTCGGTCGCGCGCGCGCCGCACAGGCGCAGGCGCACGTAATCCTTGGGCAGCATCACGCGGGCCACGCGGGCCCAGATGTCGGGCTCATGCTCGCGCAGCCACAGCAGCTTGGGGGCGGTGAAGCCGGGCAGCGCGCGGTTGCCGGTCAGCGCTATCAGCCGCGCGGCACCGAGCTTCTGCACGATCTGGCGGCATTGCGGCTCGGTGCGCTGGTCATTCCAGAGAATCGCCGGGCGCAGCACCCGATCGCGCGAGTCGAGCGCCACCAGACCGTGCATCTGGCCGGAGAGGCCGATGCCTCGGGGGTGGCCGGCGGACTGCCGCAGTCGGCCCAGCACCTCCTCAGTCGCCTGCCACCAGAGCTCGGGATCCTGCTCAGCCCAGCCCGGGCGCGGGGTCTCGAGCGGGTATGAGCTCTCGGCCACGGCCAGCACCTGGCCGGAGTCGTCGATGGCCACGCCCTTGACGGCGCTGGTCCCGACGTCGATCCCGACCAGCGAGCCGGCCGCCACCGGTCAGCTCGGGGCGCCGAGCGCGGCGTAGACCAGCTCGTAGGCGCGCACCGCGTCCTTGGCGCGCTGGGCCTCGCGCAGCGCCTGATCGTCGATCCGGCCCGCCACCGAATCGATGAATCGCCATTGCAGCACGGAGCGACGCACCGCTCCGACCTGGTCCTCCGTGTAGGGGTAGAGGTCGAAGCCGAGCCGCTCTCCACCGCCGCCGTAGCCGCATCGCCGCAGCTCCAGAGCCAGCTCGAGCGTCTCCATGAAGGCGGTGGTCCCGACCATGTTGTCGTCGTCGAACGTGCCCCACCCCGAGTTGGCGTGCAGGTGACCGAGCAGCCCCTCGTTGGCCAGCAGGGCCGCGTACTCGGGGAGGTGCTCGCCGTTCATCAGCAGGTGCTGCCAGTCCATGTTGATGCGGACGTTGGAATGGCCCAACTCGCGCAGCTTGTGCACCACGAACAGACACATGCCGATGTTGCGCATCAGGATCTTCATGGCCGGCTCTGAGTTCTTGTGCTCGAGCAACAGCTCGGTTCCATGGCGCGCGCACTCGTCGGCCGCCTCGGCCAGGCCTTCGATCAGCCATGTCCAGGCCTCGGCGTAGGCGGCCTGGAAGGGATAGTTGTAGCCCTCGCCCCCGGGCCAGATGATCAGCCTCGCCTCGAGCTCGCCCGCCAGCGCCGCCGCCTCGCGCACGATCCTCCGCGCCTCGGCGCGCAGGCGCGAGTCGGGATTGACCAGTCCGCCTTTCGCAAAGCGTGGATCCAGGTGTAACCCGCCCGCGATGCAGTAGACGTCGTGGCCGTCGAGAGCAGCCCGGACATCGTCGAGGTTGTCGTGGGAGAGCTCGTTGGGATAGTGGAACTCGTAGCCGTCCATCAGGTCTCCGAGCCCGGTCACGGCTCGGTGGACCTTCTCGGCGACGGGCTCGGCCGCGTAATCGTGGGCGGGCTGATAGCCCCCGGGGACAAAGCGGGTGATCATCGGGCCGAAGGCCCAGATCCCGAGGCTCGTCTTCAGCACGCGCCATAGGTTAGCGCTAACATCCCGCCCCGCGCGGGGCCGGTAGCACCGGCGCAAGCGGGTTTGCCCACGGAGATTGCGCTACGAGTCCGACCCGGCTCCCGGCGGACATCGGACGAGCAGTTGAGAGGAGGAGGAGTGGAGGTCGAGGGGGCGGCCAGTCCGCCTGAGCGCTCGCGCCGGCCCGCGGTCATGTCCGACGTCGGTCGCCTGGCCGGGGTCTCGCACCAGACGGTGTCCCGAGTCATCAACGGCAGCCGTCACGTTCGCCCGGCCACTCGCGAACGGGTGCTGGCCGCCATGCGGGAGCTGGGCTACCGGCCCAACTCGATCGCCCGGGCTCTGGTCACCGGCCGCTCGCAGACCCTGGGCGTGGTCAGCTTCGACACCACTCTCTACGGCCCGGCGTCCACGCTGTTCGGGATCGAGCGCGCCGCTCACGAGGCCGGCTACTTCATCATCATCGCCAGCCTCAAGGCCCTGGACCGGGCCTCGGTCAGCGAGGCGGTCGATCGGCTCAGCCTGCATGGGGTGGACGGCATCCTGGTCATCGTGTCCGAGCAGGGATCGGCGCAGGCGCTGCTCGACACGGTGCCGTCAGTGCCCATGGTCGCCGTCGAGGGGGGTCCTGACCAGGGCATACCCGTGGTCGCGGTGGACCAGCGCGAAGGAGCACGGTTGGCCACGCGGCATCTGCTGGAGCTCGGCCATCGCACGGTCTGGCACGTCACCGGCCCGGTGGCGTCCCTGGAGGCGCAGGCGCGCATCCGCGGCTGGGAGTCGGCGCTGGTGCAGGCCGGCGCGCCGGTGCCACCGCCCCTGACCGGAGACTGGAGTGCCCGCTCGGGTTACTTCCTGGGTCGCCAATTGAGCCGCGAGGCGTCGGCCACCGCCGTGTTCGTGGGCAATGACCAGATGGCTCTGGGGCTGCTGCGGGCCATGCACGAGGCCGGCCGGCCGGTGCCCGGTGATGTGAGCGTGGTCGGCTTCGACGATATTCCCGAGGCGCCGTTCTTCACTCCTCCACTGACCACCGTGCGCCAGGATTTCGGCGAGGTCGGGAGTCGCAGCCTGCGCGTGCTGGTGCGGGCGATCGAAGCCCACCAGGCCGGGGTCCGGCCGCCCGAGGGATCGCTGGTCGCGCCGGAGTTGATGGTCAGGGCGAGCACGGCCCCGTTCACCGGCTGACGTCACGACCCTCCCGCGCTCCGGGATGCGGTCTCCGGCGCCTTGCCCCGGTGGCTCCGAGGCACGGATCAGGGCGGTCTCGGAAAGGTTTGATTGACACGCCTCTCATGTGATCGCTAACATCGCGCCGCCAGCAGGAGTTACGAGGAGAGAGGAGAAGGGGGACACCAGCGCAACCGTGTGCTGCGTTCCGGAGGAGTCACGCCAATCGGGGGCCGTGAAGGTGGCAAGCCCGGTTCGTGTGCGTCCTTACCCCCACAGGCCTCCGGTACCGACTCGAAGTACGACTGCCCGGGCGGTCGAGAACTGAAAGCCGGCCTGGCTCACAGGCCATGGAGAGGAGGATCTGAATGTCCGAGACCGATATCGTCCACGAGGCCGTCGAGCGCCTGGAGTGGGATGAGGGCAAGCAGGCCGAGCGCTTCGGCGAGCAGCCCGGCCAGAAGTGGAGCCAGCTCACCCGCCGGACCGCACTGACCGGCGGCGCGGCCGGGATCGCGGCCATGGTCCTGCAGGCCTGCGGGAGCTCCAGTTCGAGCAGCACCGCCAAGGGCGCCTCCGGCGGCGGCAGCGGCGCGGGCGGCATCTTCGGCGTCGGCGGGGGCTACAAGTTCACGCTGGTCAACCACGTGACCACCAATCCGTTCTTCACGCCGACCCAGAACGGCGCGGCGGATGCCTGCAAGCTGCTCGGCTGCAGCTACCAGTGGACCGGCTCGCAGAACGCCAACGTCGGCGAGATGGTCAACGCCATCAACAGCGCGGTCAGCGCTGGCGTCGACGGCATCGGCGTGTCGCTGGTCGATCTGAAGGCGTTCAACTCGCCTGTGGAGAAGGCACTGGCGGCCAAGATCCCCGTGGTGGCCTACAACGCGGATGCGGCCAGCAACGCGCGGCTCGCCTATATCGGTCAGGACCTCTACGTGTCCGGTCAGGAGATGGGTCAGCACATCGCCGCCCTCGTCCCGTCGGGTGACGTGGCCCTGTTCATCGCCACCCCGGGCGCGCTCAACATCCAGCCCCGCATCGACGGCGCGCTGGCGACGCTGAAGTCACATCCGTCGATCAAGCCCCATGTGGTCACGACGGGTGCCGCCCTCACCCAGGAGCTCTCGACGGTCGACTCCTATGCGACCGCGCATCCGGGCACCAAGGGGCTGTTCGCCGTCGACGGCGGCAGCACGCAGAGCGTCGCGCAGGTGATCAAGAAGCACAACCTGCGTGGTTCGGGCGTCAAGGGCGGCGGCTATGACCTCACGCCGATCACCCAGCAGCTGCTGGCCGCCGGCCAGATCGACTTCACGATCGACCAGCAGCCCTACCTGCAGGGCTTCCTGCCCATCTTCGAGCTCTACATGTACAAGGCCACGCAGAGCCTGACCGGGCCCGCGAACGTCAACACGGGTCTGAAGTTCCTCGACAAGACGACCGTGGGGCCGTACAACAGCACCAAGAGCCGTTACGAGGGAACCAGCACCTCGGCCGGAGTCCAGAAGGCCTAACTGACCGATGGCCGTCGCTCCAGACGCGACCTCCACGCCCGGCGCGCCGCCCCCCGCAGGCCCAGCCAAGAGCTGGGCCCAGCGGGGCGGTGCGCTGAGCCTGGGGCAGCGCTTCCTCACCCTCCGCGAGGGCAGCATCATCGTGGTGACCGTCATCGCGCTGATCTACTTCGCGGTGTCGACCCCTCGCTTCGCCACCCATTCGAGCTTCATCTCGTTCCTGCCCTACTTCGCGCCCTTCGCGATCATGGCCGCGGGCGAGGTGTTCGTGATGATTCAGGGCGAGATCGATCTCTCGATCGGCGCCGTGTACCTGTTCACCCCGTTCGTCTTCTACAAGCTCAACTCGAGCGTCGGCCTCCCCCTGGTTCCGGCCATGATCGGGGCGTTGATCATCGCCATGCTGGTCGGGCTGATCAACGGGCTCGCGGTATCGGTGGTCGGCATCTCGTCATTCGTGGCCACGCTGGGCGCTCTGTTCACGCTCGATGGCCTGACCCTGATCATCTCCCACGCCACCCAGGTCACCACCCCGGGCACGTCGGTGGTCAACGTGGGCACGTTCGCCCAGGTCTTCGGCGGCGGCACCTACTCGGAGCTGTTCTGGGCGATCGGAGTCGTGCTCATCCTCCAGATCGTCCTGTCGTTCACGCGCTGGGGGATCTACACGGTCGCCGTGGGCGGCAACCGCCTCGGCGCCTCCGAGGCCGGGATCAACACCAAGGTCGTGCTGACGCGGAACTTCGTCCTGTGCTCGCTGCTGGCCGGCTTCGTGGGCATCCTCGAGGCGGTGCGCGCGGCCACCACCACCCCCGACCCCTCGGGCTCCAACGACATCCTGTTCCAGGCCATCTCGGCGGCGGTGGTCGGCGGGACGCTGCTGCAGGGCGGTTCGGGCACAATCGTGGGCGCGTTCATCGGAGCGATCTTCCTGGGCGTCCTCCGGGACGGGTTGATCATCAAGGGCGTCAGCGCCAACTACTTCCTGTTCTACCTCGGCCTGGCCGTGCTGCTGGCAATGGCCTTCAACACGTACGTGTCGCGAGTTCGGACGGGGTCGGGCCGTGGCTGACGTGACTTCGCGCCCAGGCGGAGCGGTGCCCGTGCAGACCGCCGAGGACGATGTCCTGCGCGTGCAGGGCATCGGCAAGCGGTTCGGGCCCACGATCGCGCTGCACGACATCAACCTGCACCTGCGCAAGGGTGAGGTCCTGGGTCTCCTGGGCGACAACGGCGCGGGCAAGTCCACGCTCATCAAGATCCTGTGCGGGTTCCAGCGGCCAGACACCGGGACGATGTGGCTCAAGGGCAAGGACTATGCCCCCAAGAGCGTCCTCGATGCCCGCAGTCACGGCATCGACACCGTCTTCCAGGACCTGGCCCTGGTCGACCAGCTGTCGGTCTACCAGAACCTGTTCCTGCGTCGCGAGCACGTCGGGCGGCCGATCCCCATTCTCTCCAACCGGCGGATGAAGCGCGAGGCCCGCAAGGCGCTGGACCAGATCGGGATCAACATCCCCCGGATCGATGTTCCGTCGGCTCGCCTGTCCGGCGGTCAGCGCCAGGCGATCGCCGTGGCCCGGACGATCTACGGGGACGCCGACGTGATCCTCCTGGACGAGCCCCTGGCTGCGATGGGGGCCAAGGAGGGGGCGATGATCCTCGACCTGATCGCTCGCCTCAAGGAGGAGGGCAACGTCTCGATCATCATGATCCTGCACAACTACGTGCACGTTCTGGCGGCCTGCGACCGGGTCAACCTGATCCAGGACGGCGTCATCGCGCTCGACAAGCCGACGAACGAAACCTCCGTGGAGGAGCTGACCGAGATCGTGGTCGAGGAGTACCGGCGGGCTCGCCTGGAGGCACTGGGCGCCAATGGCGCCAATGGCGCCACAGCGGCAGGGCCCACCACGACCGGTTCCGGCACGCCGGCCGCCGGCCCGCGCCCGGCCGAGAACCCGCCCGGCCCGCCCGCTTCCGGCGCCTGACCGTGAGGGGCCCGCGCCCCGCGTGAGCGATCTCGTCTGCACCATCGGTGCCGATTTCGGCACCGAGTCCGGCCGCGTGCTGCTGCTCGACGCCCGCACCGGCGAGCAGCTGGCGGTGAGCGTCGTGCGCTACGCCAGCGGGGTCATCGACCGTGAGCTCCCCGGCACCGGCGAGCCGCTTCCGGCCGACTGGGCTCTGCAGGATCCGGCCGATTGGGTGGCGGTGCTCGACCAGGGCGTGCCGGCGGTGGTGCGCGAGGCCGGCATCGATCCCCGCCTGATCGTCGGCATCGGGTTCGACTTCACCTCCTGCACGGTGCTGCCGGTGGACGCCGACGGCGTTCCGCTCTGCCGGCACGAGCGCTGGCGCACGCGCCGGCACGCGTGGCCGAAGCTGTGGAAGCACCATGCCGCCCAGCCCGTCGCCGATCGGCTGAATCTCGTTGCCGCCGAGCGCGCCGAGCCGTTCCTGTCCCGCTACGGGGGCCGGATCTCCTCCGAGTGGTACTTCCCCAAGCTGATCGAGATCTGGCTCGAGGATCGGGAGATCTACGACGCCTGCGCCGCGTTCGTCGAAGCCACCGACTGGATCGCCTGGCACCTGACCGGGCACGAACGCCGCCAGCGCTGCACGGCGGCCTACAAGGCGATGTGGTCACCGCGCGACGGCCTGCCCCCGCGCGAGTACTTCGAGGCCGCCTATCCCGGGTTCGCTGAGCCGGCGGCCAAGCTGGGCCATGACTTCCTGCCGCTCGGCGCTCGCGCCGGGGTCCTGGCCCCGGAGCGTGGCCGGGCGCTCGGACTGGCCGACGCGGCGCCGGTGGCGGTGGCGGTCGGCAACGTCGACTCCTTCGTATCCGTGCCGGGGGCCGGGGTGACCGGTCCCGAGACGTTCGTGACCGTGATCGGCACCTCGATCTGCGACATGGTCCTGGGTACCGAGGAGATCCGTCTACCCGGGATCACCGGAGTCGCCGAGGATGGGATCCTGCCCGGCCTGTACGGCTACGAGGCCGGGCAGGTGGCGGTCGGCGACATGCTGGCCTGGTTCCTGCGCACGCTCGGCCGTGGTCCGGACGCCTACGGCGAACTCGAAGCCGGCGCCGCCGGCTGCGCCCCGGGGAAGACGGGCCTCCTGGCGCTGGACTGGTGGAACGGAAACCGTTCGATTCTGGCCGACGCCGATCTGACCGGCGTGCTCCTCGGCCTCACCCTGCACAGCCGGCCCGAGCAGATCTACCGGGCTCTGCTCGAGTCGATCGCCTTCGGCAACCGGCGGATCATGGACAACTTCGCCGAGCACGGCATTCCGCTGAAGCGGATCGTGGCCTGCGGCGGCATCGCCGAGCGCAGTCCGCTGACCATGCAGCTGATCGCCGACATCAGTGGCCGCCCCGTCCACGTCCCCGGATCACGCGAGATACCGGCGCGGGGATCGGCGCTGTTCGGCGCCGTGGCCGCGGGCGTATACCCGGGGATCGAGGCCGCCGTGCGGGCCACCCACGACCCCAGCGCTCAGGGCTACCGGCCCGACCCCGCCGCCACGGCGGTGTACGACCGCGTGTATGCCGTCTACCGCCGGCTGTACGACACGCTGGGTGGGGCCGAGGCCGAGCTGCTGCACGAGCTCAAGCGAATCCGCACCCAGAAGGAGAGCCCATGAACGATCGCCCTCACATCGGACTGCTGGGAATCATGCAGGAGCTCTACGACGAGATGATTCCCGGCATCACCGAGCACCAGGCCGAGTACGCGCGCGCGGTGGCCCGGCGCCTCAGCGAACAGGCGGAGATCACCTTCACGCGCCCGGCCCGCAACCAGTCCGATATCGAGGCGGTGACGCAGGAGCTGGTCGCGGCCGGGGTGGACGGGGTGATGATCGTGATGCTCACCTACGGTCCGGCCATGCGCAGCATCCGGGCCTTGATGCGGCTGCCGGTGCCCCTGCTGCTGGCCAACATCCAGCCTGAGGCGAGCATCACCGCCGACTGGAACATGGACAGCCTGACCTACAACCAGGGCGTCCACGGCGCCCAGGACCAGGCCAATGCGCTGGTCCGGGCCGACATCCCCTTCTCGGTCATCACCGGCGAATGGCGCTCGGACCGGTTCGCCCGCGCGTTCGGCGAATGGGCCGCTGCGGCGCGGGCGATCACCACGCTGCGCCGGGCCCGGATCGCGCTGCTCGGCTATCCGATGAACGGCATGGGCGACATCCGCTACGACCCGGAGGCGATGCTCCGGCGTCTGGGGACGACGGTCGTCAGCGAGGACCTGGGATCGGTCCAGGCTCGCCTGGACGAGGTGACCGATGCCGCCGTCCAGGCCTTGGTGGCCGAGCACGGGGAGCGCTTCGAGCTCGATCCGAAGCTGCCCGCCGAACGCCATGCCTACGCCGCCCGGTTCGAGATCGCGCTGCGGGCCATGCTCGAGCAGGGCGACTACGCCGGATTCTCGTTCCACTTCGACTCGATCGGCGGTGACGGTCGGTTTCGTCAGCTGCCGCTGCTCGCGGCCTCTGATCTGATGGCGGATGGCTACGGCTACGCCGCCGAGGGGGACACGAACACGGCCACGCTCATGTGTGCCGCCCAGGCCATGATCGGGGACGCCCACTTCAGCGAGATGTACGCGATGGACTGGGATCTCGACTCGGTCCTGATCAGTCACATGGGGGAGGGCAACTGGCGGATTGCCCGGCCCGATCGGCCCGTGCGCCTGATCGACCGGCCGCTCGGGATCGGCGGACTTGACAATCCGCCCACGCCGGTCTTCTCAGCCGTGCCCGGACCGGCCACGACCGCAGCGCTGATCCCGATCGAGGGCGATTACTACCGGCTGCTCGTCGGGCGGGGTGAGATTCTCGACACGCCGGAGCTGCCGGGAGTCGAGATGCACTACTTCCATTTCCGTCCCGAGCTCGGGATGGAGGCGTTCATGGACCGCTGGCTGCAGTTCGGCGGCCCGCACCACTTCGTCACCAACCTGGGTGAGCACGCCGGCCGCTGGCGCCGGGTGGCCGAGCTGCTCGAGCTCGATTACGAGGAAATCTAGGATGGAGGATCTGCGCGAGGCCGTGCTGGCCGCGAACCTGGCCCTGCCCGCCCACGGGCTGGTCAAGCTGACCTGGGGCAACGTCAGCGGGGTGGACCGGCGGCGCGGGCTGATGGCGATCAAGGCCAGCGGGGTGCCCTACGAGCGGATGACCGCCGAGGACATCGTCATCGTCGACCTCGAGCACGGGCGCGTCACCGGCGGTGAACGGCGCCCCTCCACCGATACCCCCACCCACCTCGCCCTGTACCGCGCCTTCCCCCGCGTGGGGGGAATCGTCCACACGCACTCCACCTGGGCGACGGCCTGGGCGCAGGCCCACCGGGAGATCCCCGTGCTGGGGACGACCCATGCCGACCTGGCCGGCGATCCGATCCCCCTCACCCGGGCGCTCAGCCCGGAGGAGGTGGCCGCGGACTATGAGGCGGCGACCGGAGCGGCGCTGATCGAGGCCGTGGGGGGGCGTGCCGGTGAGCTGCCGGGGGCCCTGGTCCGGGGCCACGGGCCGTTTGCCTGGGGGTCCGATCCGGCCGCCGCGGTGGCCAACGCGGTCACCCTGGAGGAGGTGGCCAAGCTGGCCCTGCTCACGGCGATGCTCGCCCCCGATCGCGGCCCGCTGGACGCGGTGCTGCGCGACAAGCACTTCACCCGCAAGCACGGGCCCGACGCCTACTACGGTCAGGCCTGAACGCGGGTCTGGGCCGCGGCTACCAGCGGTCGTGCACGTGGGGACGGATCAGCCGGTCATACACCTCGCGCACCCCGGCCAGCTGATCCTCGCGCAGTGGGGCCAGCGCGGCGGCGGCCACGTTCTGAGTCGCCTGCTCGGGATTACGGGCGCCCGGGATGACGGTGCTGACCCCGGGCTGATCGATCACCCAGCGCAGCGCGAACTGAGCCAAGCTGATGCCCGGGTCGACCAGGGTGCGCAGCTCCCGGGCTGCGCTAACGCCGACCTCGAACGGCACGCCGGCGAACGTCTCGCCCACGTCGAAGGCCTCGCCATGCCGGTTGTAGCTGCGGTGGTCGTGGGGGTCGAACCGGGTCGACTCGTCGTAGCGCCCTGACAGCAGGCCCGAGGCGAGCGGCACGCGGACGATGATCCCGACGCCGGCCTCGCGCGCGGCGGGCAGGACCTCCTCGAGCGGCTTGAGCCGGAAGCAATTGAGGATGATCTGCACGGTGGCCACGCCCGGACGAGCGATCGCCTGCAGGGCCTGAGCACAGGTCTCCACCGATACGCCGTAGGCGGCCGTCCGTCCGGTGGCAACCATCTCATCGAGGGCGCTCCACACGGTGTCGTCGGTGAACACCGGATCCGGCGGGCAGTGCAGCTGCACCAGGTCGAGCGTCTCCACGCGCAGGTTCTGGCGCGAGCGGTCGTTCCAGGCTTCGAAGTTCTCGCGGTTGTAGTTGGCCGCCACCTGCTCGACCCGGCGGCCCATCTTGGTGGCCACGAAGATCTCGGGGTGGCGGGCGTGCAGTTCGCCGCAGAAGACCTCGCTGCGTCCGTCGCCATAGACATCGGCGGTGTCGAAGAAGCTCACCCCCGCCGCTCGGGCCGCCTCGAGCGTGGCCGCGGCCGCGCCGGGGTCGACCTCGCCCCAGTCGGCGCCCAGCTGCCAGGTTCCCAGGCCGACCACGCTGACCGCGCGGCCCAGGCGTCTGATCTCTCGAGTCTCCATCGCCGGACGCATACTGGCAGGTCACCGTCACAATGAGGGCATGGAGACGAGCACCGACGGCCGCGCCCGGGCAGCCGAGAAGATGCGCCGGGCCGGCGCCCATGAGGAGGCCATCCGGGCCTTCGAGAGCGCCTACACGCGCCTCAGAACCGGCGGCGAGGCGCTGCTGCCCACGGCTGAACTCGACCCCGTCCCGGACGTGCCGGCGCTCGAGCAGCTGAGCGAGGCCGACAGCCGGGAGGCCCTCGAGCATCTGGTGGTGATCAAGCTGAACGGGGGGCTGGCCACCTCGATGGGCCTGCAGGCGCCCAAGTCCCTGCTCGAGGCTCGCGAGGGCCGCTCCTTCCTGGACATCATCGTCGGCCAGATCCTGGCCCTGCGCGAGCGCCACGGCGTGCGGCTGCCGCTGGTGCTGATGAACAGCGACGCGACCCGGGCCGCGACCGAGCAGGCCCTGGCCGCCCACCCGGAGATCGCCCACGAGGGGATCGCCCCCGACTTCGTGCAGAGCATGATCCCCAAGCTGGATGCCGACACGCTCGATCCGGTGAGCTGGCCCAAGGCGCCGGCGCTCGAGTGGTGCCCGCCCGGACACGGCGACGTGTACGGGGCGCTCCGGCGCTCGGGCATGCTGAGCGCGCTGCTGGAGCAGGGCTTTCGCTACGCGATGATCTCCAACGCCGACAACCTCGGAGCCGGACTCGACGTCCGCATCGCCGCCCACCTGGCCCGTGAGCGGATCCCGTTCCTGATGGAGGTCGTGCAGGGAACCGAGGCCGACCGCAAGGGCGGCCACCTCGCGCGCCGCCGCGCCGACGGCCGGCTGGTCCTGCGCGAGACCGCCCAGACGCCGGAGCAGGACGCCGACTCGTTCCGTGACTACAAACGCTGGCGCTACTACAACACCAACAGCCTGTGGATCGATCTGCGCGTGCTGGCCGACACGCTCGAGCAGGCCGACGGCGTGCTCGAGCTGCCCCTGATCGTCAACCGCAAGACGGTGGATCCGCGCGATCCGAGCTCCACCCCCGTAATCCAGCTCGAGAGCGCGATGGGGGCGGCGATCGGCAGCTTCCGCGGCGCCAGCCTGCTGCTCGTGCCGAGGACGCGGTTTGTGCCGGTGAAGACCACCGATGATCTCCTCGTACTGCGCTCCGACGTGTACGGGCTCACCGCGGCCCAGGAGGTGCGGGCGCTGCCCGAGCGGGCTACGAGCCTGCCCTTCGTGGAGCTTGACCCGCGCTACTACAAGCTGATCGATGACTTCGAGCGGCGTTTCCCGGCCGGGCCGCCGTCACTGCGCGAGGCCCAGCGGCTGGTGGTCCACGGCGACGTGACCTTCGCGGAGGGCGTGATCGTCCGGGGAGCGGTCGAGCTGCGCTCGGACACGCCGCGAGAGCTTGCGCCGGGAACGGTGCTCGCTCCGCCGGACGGCGACTGAGCCGCCGGCTCGGCTACGGGCCGGGTACGCCGCCGCGGCCGCCGGCACCGGCGATCTCGTCGGCCCGGGCGGGACGCCGGGCCGACTTGGGTACCGGGGCCACCAGTGGGGCACGCCCGGCACGGGCCGTGTGGGCGAACGGCGGCCCGCCCCCCTGAGGCGTGGTCCAGGTGATCCGGGCGATCCGGTAGGGCAGCAGGGCGGCCCACGTCTGGGTCCCGATCACCCCGTCGGGAGTGAGGCCATGGGCGACCTGGAAGTCCTCCACCGCCAGCTGCGTGGTGGCGCCGAAGCCGCCGTCGACCGCCAGCGCGTAGCCGGCTGACAGCAGATGCTCCTGCGCCCACACGACGAGATCGCCCACATCCCCGTTGCGGATCGTGGCCAGCTCCGAGTAGGTTGGGTAGCCGGCCAGCGGACCCGCCGGCCGCGAGACCGCCTGCCAGTCCCGGGTCGTGGATTCCTGCCAGTCCCACCAGCTGAGGCCGGGGGCGCCATAGGCGCGGGACAGCTGCCGGAAGCGGATGATCTGATGCGCGGGCGGTGAGCCGTAGAGCTGGCCGAGCGGGAATATCGGGCGCTCGTAGATGCGGTTGTAGGCGTAGGTGTGGGCGAACACCGCATCTGTCGTGGTGCCGATGTCGCGCCAGTACATCTGGGGGACGTTCATCTGCGCGCCCCCGGGGCCGAGGAAGACCGAATAGGGGAAGGCAGGGTGGTAATCGATGTACGGGAAGCCGGCCAGGGCCAACAGATACCGGTAACCGATCAGGCTGCGCAGGCGCCGGATGTAGGTCTGGGCGGCGACGTACTTGCCCTGGTACTCGCTCTCGGCGTCGATGATCAGGCAGTCCGC
The DNA here is from genome assembly GCA_036392135.1 of Solirubrobacteraceae bacterium. GTDB lineage: Bacteria > Actinomycetota > Thermoleophilia > Solirubrobacterales > Solirubrobacteraceae > Palsa-465. The sequence continues at coordinate 8,972 of DASVYO010000173.1, read as the reverse complement.
CCCGTCGCGGACGGCCTGCGCCCCGTTGTAGGCCTCGGTGACCGGGTGATTCCCGTACACGTACTGCCACGCGCACACCCGCAGGCCGCCGGCGTGCAGCTCCGAGACGAGCGTCGGGCTGAACTGGGAGGACCAGAAGCTGCTGCCGTCGCTGCTCTTGACGATCACCGTTCCGACGCCGTACTGATGGGCGGCGGTGACGATCTCCGGGAGGTTGCCGCCGCTGGTGTAGCCGAGCTCCCAGATCCACATCGCGCGCCGGGCCAGCGGGTTGCCGCGCGGGCCCTTCGCGAAGGCCTGGTCGGCGGGCGCTGCGCCCCCGGCGACGACCAGCAGCACGAGCAGCGCGAACGCTGCGCTGCGCAACCGCTGATGCCCCTGGGCCCGGCGACCGCGCGTCTCGCGGGTCGGTTCCATCAGGCCAGTCACCGTATCGGAAACCCCGCCGGACTCCCGCAAGTTGCGGTGCGCCCGGCGGGGTTCTCAGAGGGGCGCGGCTACTTGATGAACAGGATCTCGGAGTACTTCGGCAGCGGCCACAGGTCATCGGCCACCAGCCGCTCGAGCGCATCGGCGCCCTCGCGGACCTCGGACATGGCCGGGATCACCGTGTCCCGGATGTACTCGGCGTGGCGCATCAGGTCCTCATGGGGCTGGTTCTCGGCCAGGTTGGCCGACTCGAGCTCACGCAGCGCATCCACCGTTCTGCTGAGCGCGGCCTCGACCTCCCCGGCCAGCTCGGGGAGCTGCGCGCCGGCCAGCAGGGCGATGTAGCGGGCCGCCGCGGGGATGATCATCGTGCGCACGATCGAGGCCGCCGTCTCGGCCTCGATGTTGAGCTTGGTCACGTACTGCTCCAGGAACACCTCGTAGCGCGACTCGAGCTCGCGAGGCGAGAGCACCCCGTAGTTCGAGAACACCTCCTGGGTGTCATCGGTGATCAGGTAGGGCAGCGCGTCCGGGGTGGTCCGGAGGTTGAGCAGCCCGCGCTGCTCGGCCTCGGCGTGCCACTCCTCAGAGTAGTTGTCGCCGCCGAACACGATCTGCTTGTTGGCGGCATAGCTGCGCTGCAGGATCGGACGCAAGGCCGCCTCCAGCTCGGTGCCCTGCTGCAGCGCATCCTCGAGCTCCTCGGCCAGGTAATCGATCGCCTCGGCGACGATCGTGTTCAGGACCGTGTTGGGCAGCGACAGCGACATGCTCGAGCCCAGCGCCCGGAACTCGAACTTGTTCCCGGTGAACGCGAACGGACTCGTGCGGTTGCGATCCCCCCCGTGCATCGGCAGCGGTGGCAGCACCGGCGTGCCCAGACCCAGGAAGGACTCGGGCGTCGACTCTCCGACCTCGCCGCGCTCGATGGCTCCGAACACCTTCTCGAGCTCGGCGCCGAGGAAGATCGAGATGATCGCCGGCGGCGCCTCGTTGGCGCCCAGGCGGTGGTCCTGCCCGGGGGAGGCGATCGAGGCCCGCAGCAGGCCCTGATGCTTGTTGACGGCCTGGATCACGGCGGCGCAGAAGAACAGGAACTGGAGGTTCTCGTGCGGCGTGTCCCCGGGCTCGAGCAGGTTCTCCCCGCCGTCGGTGCCCATCGACCAGTTGTTGTGCTTGCCGGAGCCGTTGACACCGGCGAACGGCTTCTCGTGCAGCAGACAGACCAGCCCGTAGCGACGCGCCACGTTCTGCATGATCTGCATGGTCAGCTGCTGGTGATCGGCGCCGACGTTGGAGTTCTCGAAGATCGGCGCCACCTCGTACTGGGCGGGTGCGACCTCGTTGTGACGCGTCTTGATGGGTACGCCGAGCCGGGCCAGCTCACGCTCGGTGTCGAGCATGCAGGCCAGCACTCGCTCGGGGATCGAGCCGAAGTAGTGATCGTCGAGCTCATGGCCCTTCGGGGGCTTGGCGCCGAACAGCGTCCGGCCGGTGGTGACCAGGTCGGGGCGCTCGAAGTAGTACTGCTCGTCGATCAGGAAGTACTCCTGCTCGGGACCGACCGTGGTGAACACCCGGACGGCTTCCTGGTTGCCGAACAGCTTCAGCGCTCGGATGGCCGACTTGGACAGCGCGTCCATCGAGCGCAGCAGCGGGATCTTGTGGTCCAGCGCCTCACCCGTCCACGACGCGAAGGCGGTCGGGATGCAGAGCAGCGCGCCGTTGGGGTTCTCGAGGATGAAGGCCGGCGAAGTGGGGTCCCACGCGGTGTAGCCGCGGGCCTCGAAGGTGGCCCGGATGCCGCCGGTCGGGAACGAGGATGCGTCCGGCTCGCCCTGGATCAGCTCCTTGCCCGAGAACTCCGCCAGAGCCGTGCCCTCGCCGGTGGGCGAGTAGAAGCTGTCGTGCTTCTCGGCCGTCAGGCCGGTGAGCGGCTGGAACATGTGCGTGAAGTGAGTGGCGCCCTTCTCCAGCGCCCACTCCTTCATGGCCAGCGCGACCGAGTCGGCCAGCGAGGTGTCCAGCGCCGCGCCCTTGGCGAGTGTCTCGGACAGTCGCTTGTAGACGTCCTTGGGCAGACGCTGGCGCTGGATCGCCGGGCTGAAGACGTTCTCCCCGAAGATCTGGTTGTCCGAGGCGGTCAGATCGGGCGCGCCGATCTCCGAACCGTTGACGTCCCACTTCGTGGCGAAGACGTTCGACTGGCGTAGGGGCATACGAAGCTGATCCTTCCTTATCGGCGCCTCGGCGGCCGGGCGCGCGCGTGAATATTCGTCTCTCGGGGAGAGACCACAGCGTAGGCGAGCCTCGGCCGCCGGTCACTATCCCGATGTCCAAACCGGCCCCACTTCGGTTCTCCGGACGGCGAAGCCCGGTGATCCCGGAGCGTTTCTGAGGAGCTCGCTGGCGCGGCGGCGGCCACGCCCGATTCCCCGGACGGCGCATGGGTAATACTGGCACGATGTCCGAGCCGAGCGCCTCCAGCCCGCCGCCCGAGGAGGCCGAGCGCGGGCCGATGTCGGTGTATGCGCCGGCGGCCGATCGCTACGAGCGCCTGTCCTATCGCCGCGTCGGGCGCAGCGGTCTGCGGCTGCCGGGGGTCTCACTGGGTCTGTGGCAGAACTTCGGCGACGACCGGCCGCTGGCCGCGAGCCGGGCGATCCTCCGGCATGCCTTCGACCGGGGCGTCACGCACTTCGATCTGGCCAACAACTACGGCCCTCCCTACGGGAGCGCCGAGCTGAACTTCGGGCGGATCTTCCGCGAGGACTTCCGTCACCTGCGCGCCGAGCTGGTGATCTCGACCAAGGCCGGCTACGACATGTGGCCCGGCCCGTACGGCAACTGGGGCTCGCGCAAGTACCTGCTCGACAGCCTCGATCAGAGCCTGCTCCGGATGGGGCTCGATCACGTCGACATCTTCTACTCGCACCGCTTCGACCCGGAGACACCCCTTCAGGAGACGATGGGCGCGCTTCACCATGCGGTCCGCTCGGGCAAGGCCCGATACGTGGGGATCTCGTCCTACAGCCCGCAGCGGACCGAGGAGGCGATCCGGATCCTGGCCGGCATGGGCACGCCGCTGCTGATCCACCAGCCCTCCTACTCGATGTTCAACCGCTGGGTCGAGGACGGCCTGCTGGATGTGCTGGGGCGCGAGGGCGTCGGCTGCATCGCCTTCTCGCCCCTGGCTCAGGGGCTGCTGACCGACAAGTACCTGAACGGCATTCCCGAGGACTCGCGCGTTCGCCGGGGACAGGCCTTCTCGGAGGAGCTGGTCAGTGAGCAGAACCTCGAGCGGGTCCGCGCCCTGAACGAGATCGCCGCGAACCGCGGCCAGACGCTGGCTCAGATGGCCATCGCCTGGACGCTGCGCGACGAGCGCGTCACCTCGGCCCTGGTCGGCGCGTCGAGCGTGCGCCAGCTGGAGCAGAACCTGGCCGCGCTGGCCACGCTCCAGTTCGAGCCGGGCGAGCTCGAGGCGATCGACCGCTATGCGGTCGACGGGGCGCTGAACATCTGGGCCTCGTCCAGCGAAGCCTGAGGGGAGCCGCCTCCCGCCGGCGGGCGGACGGCTGACCCGAGCAGCGGATGCGGTTACGGCTGACCCGAGCCGTTGATGATCTGGCCCGAGTTGTTGACGTAGGTCTCGGCCGGCTTGGTCGAGACGTTGACGGCGAAGCTGCCGTGGGGCAGGCCGCCGCCCGGGACCACGGCGCGGGCACGGCCGTTCAGCCCGGCCGCGATCTCCCAGGCCACCACGTGGCGGCCGGGGGCGACCGCGGTCACCTTCCAGTCAAAGCGGGCGGTCTGGCCCGGCCGCAGCGGGCCCAGCGCCCACGTGTTGGAGTAGGCGGTGACGGCCGCTCCCGGGCCGCCGTTCTGGCAGCTGTAGCGGCACACCCCCGGCGACTGATCGACGATCCACACCGGCCGCGACGGGTTGGCCAGGTACTGGGCGTTGAGGTTCTGGGAGAAGGCCTGGACGCTGGTGCCGTGCCCGGTCGAGGCCGGATAGGCGCAGGTGACGTTGCAGATCGTCACGGCGATGTCGGGGATCGTCTTGCTGCCCGCGTTGCGGACCGCAATCGTCAGATGCGCGTGCTCGGACAGCGTCTGCGCGCTCGGGAACGATGCCGCATCGACCGCGACCGGAAACCGGCCCTTCGGTTCACTCGCGTCCTGGCGCGTTCCGGAACCGCACGCGGTCAGGACCAGGCTCGCCACGAACCCGGTCGCGATCACGGCGCTCCTCAGTCTCCTGACCCTCACGGCGCGGCCAACATACCACGGTGCAGGGGGTCGACTCGCCGGTTTGCTCCCGGCTCCGGGGCGACTTGCCGGTTTCCGGGCCGACGACGGTTGTCACTTGGTCTTTGCCGCGCCGGTGGCGTAGGCTTACGCGCCGGTAGTCCGCTCGCCCCGCGGACTCGCGCACCTGGGAGAAGAGACGAGTTGATCAGAGCAGTCGCCGACCGAGCCTTTCTGCCTACCAAGAGCGTGCTCGAGGAGGTCGGCAACATGATGATCCTGACCGGGAAGACGCTCGTCTCCGCCGTGCGGCCGCCCTACCCGTACGGCAGCGAGTTCGTGGGCCAGTTCCTGTTCGCGATGAAGCTTTGCTGGTTCCCGCTGCTGATCTCGACGATCGCCTTCGGCTATGAGGCGCCGGGCCTGCAGGCGGCCAACTTCCTGGTGCTGTTCGGCGCCATCGACCGCCTCGGCGGCTTCTTCATCCTCGCCTCGATCCGGGAGTTTGCCCCCTTTGTGGACGCGATCGTGCTGGCCGGGGTGGCCGGCACCGCGATCACCGCTGACCTGGGTGCGCGCAAGATCCGCGAGGAGCTCGACGCTCTCCAGGTGCTCGGTGTCGATCCGATCAAGAACCTCGTCGTCCCGCGCTTCCTGGCCCTGATGCTGCTCACCGGCCTGTTCGACATCTACGCGCTCATCTTCGGCGTGTTCGGCGGCATCCTGGCCACGATCGTCAACCATGCGCCCCTCGGCCCCTTCTGGGCCACCTTCTTCAACAACGCCTCGACCACGGACCTGTGGGGATCGGTGGTCAAGACGACCCTGTTCGGGGCGATCATCGCAATCGTCTGCTGTTACAAGGGGATGACCGCCTCGGGCGGCGCCGAGGGGGTGGGTCGGGCCGTCAACCAGGCGGTGGTGATCGCCTTCCTCGGCGTGTTCGCATTCAACTACGCGTTCACCCAGACCCTGCTGGCCACTCACCCCGAGATCACGACGATCATCAAGTGACGTGCTGAGACATGGGTGACCTGATCGCAACACCGCGGGGCTGGATCGAGGCCTTTGGCGAGATCATCAAGTTCGGCGGGACGATGGTCAAGGACGTGGCCACGCTGCGCGTGCTGCGCTTCTTCGGCGAGGCTCTGCGGCAGGCCGGGATCCTGATCGTCTCCTCGACCCTGGTCATCTGGGGCCTGGTGTTCATCATCGGCCTGGAGTGTGGGATCGAGGGCGCGTACTTCACCTACGGGGAGGGCACGCCGGCCTATTCGGGCGTGTTCGCGGCCTGGTGCGACCTGCGCGAGCTGGTGCCGCTGGTGTTCGGCTACATGATGGCGGCGAAGGTCGGTACGGGGATCGTGGCCGAGCTGGGTTCGATGCGCATTTCCGATGAGATCGACGCGCTCGAGGTGATGGGCATCAGCGGCATGCGCTTCCTGTGCGCCACCCGGCTGCTGGCCGCGCTGCTGGTGCTGCCGTTCGTGTACGTGTGCTCGATCGGGGCCGGGTTCTTCGCCAGCTATCTGGCCGTGGTGCAGCAGATCGGCTACGTGACCTCGGGCGGGTTCTTCCTCATCTTCTGGCAGTTCCAGAATCCGCCGGACCTCTTATTCAGCTTGATCAAGGCGATGTCCATGGCGATCGTGATCGTGATCGTGGGCTGTTACTACGGCTACAACGCCAGTGGCGGCCCGGTCGGCGTGGGCACGGCGACCGCGAAGTCCATGGTCCTGAACCTGGTTTCAGTCCATCTCATCGGCATGCTCGGAACCCAGTTGTTCTGGGGCGCCAACCCACGAGCACCAATCGGAGGCTAAATGGAGCAACACGACCAGTCAGCGGGTGGCTCCAGCGACGACCCGCGCAACGTCGGGGATCAGAGCCAGGAGCACAGCGCCGAGGCGCGCGGAGCCGAGGTCGAGCTCTCGCCCGAGGAGCGTGAGGAGCAGATCACCAGCGCGGCTCCGCACGGCGGCGAGATCGAGGACACGCCGACCTGGGAAGAGGCCAATGAGTCCGGGGGCGAGAGCGAGGCGGCCACCCAGGAGCAGGGCCAGCGTCAGGAGTCACGGGTGTCCGTCGTCGACGAGTCACCGCCCCGCCCCGAGCCGCCCAGCGGCACCTCGGACGAGGAATACAAGTGGCACACCTACAAGGTCTACCCCTCCGGCCGCCCCGACGCCGTCGAGTTCATCGACACCTACAAGGCGTTCGGTCGCTCCAAGATCCTCCAGGGCCTGAACATGGGATTGCCCGAGGGCATGGTGTCCATGATCCTCGGCCCGTCGGGCACCGGTAAGTCCGTCTGCATCAAGCACATGGTCGGCCTGCTGTACCCGGATGAGGGAGACATCCTCGTCCACGGCAAGTCGGTGCCGAACATGCCCGATGACGAGTTGTTCGACATGCGCAAGAAGTTCGGCCTGCTGTTCCAGGACGGGGCCCTGTTCGGATCGATGGATCTGTACAACAACGTCGCCTTCCCGCTGCGTCAGCACACCGAGAAGGGTGAGGACGAGATCGAGGACATCGTCATGCGGCGCCTGAACGAGGTCGGCCTCGGCGCCGCCCGGACCAAGATGCCGAACGAGCTGTCGGGCGGCATGCGCAAGCGCGCCGGGTTCGCCCGCGCGCTCGTCCTGGAGCCGGACATCGTGCTCTTCGACGAGCCCGACTCGGGTCTCGATCCGGTCCGCACGGCGTTGCTCGGCGAGCTGATCCTGGAGATCCACCGAGACATGATGGATGAGGCGAAGGAGAAGCAGAAGGAGCATCTGCCCACCTTCTGCGTCATCACCCACGACATCATGAGCGCGCGTCGCGTGGCCGACTACATCAACGTCCTCTGGAAGGGCCGGATCGTCGAGGCGGGCCCGGCCGAGGACATGCTCAACTCGGAGAACCCGTTCATCCGGCAGTTCCTCTCCGGCGAGTCCCAGGGCCCGCTGGCCATGGACTGACCAGGCCGCCGGAAGCGGCACAGGATCGGCACCACCGGGCCGGTCCCGCCGTTACCCTGACCCAGCGGACGCATGACAGCCAGGACGCGCTTCCAACAGCTTGCCTCCGGCGCCGCGCGCCGGCCGGCGCTGACCATCTCGATCGTCCTCGTGCTCGCGCTGGCCGGGGGGCTGCTGGCCCTGGGACTGCGGCCGTCGGCGGGCATCGACACGTTCGTGGGCAAGTCCTCGGCCAGCTATCAGGCCACCGTCGCCGCTGAGCGCCACTTCGGCGGTGATCCGGTGATCGTGCTGATCCACGAGCCGCTCACCGATCTGGTCGAGACCAAGGACCTGGCCAAGCTGACCCAGCTCGAGGCGTGTTTCGCCGGCCAGTACGTGGTCGCCGATGCCAACCTGCGCGCGTTCACGCCCACCGCGGTCAACACCAGCCCCTACGGTGGTCAGAACAGCCCGTGCGGCAAGCTGGCCCGGTACCGGCCGGCTCAGGTCGTCTACGGACCGGGGACCTTCCTGAACCGCGCCGTGGCGGCGGTCAACACGCAGATCCAGTCGATGCTGGGCGGCGTCGGCACGGCGGTCAAGAACGCCGAGGCCGCGGCCTACCAGCTGGCCCTCGCGCATCACCTGCCCCGGGCCAAGGCGCTGCGCATCGCGCAGGCGGCGGGCACCCTGGCCCAGCAGCAGCAGCTGCAGTCGATGGAGCAGCTCGCGCTCAGCACCGGCATCACCGCACTGCCCTCGATCGATTCCCCGCAGTTCATTCCCGAGATCGTGTTCGACCAGGCCCGCGGGGTCAACCAGCCCAAGTCGCGCTTCGCCTATCTGTTCCCGACCAAGGACTCGGCCCTGATCCAGATCCGCCTGCGCGCCTCGCTCAGCGACGCCCAGCAGGCTCAGGCGATCAGCTGGATCCGGCAGGCGATCCGCATGCCGATGTTCCGCTCGGACTACGGGGGCACCTACACGGTGACCGGCGTGCCGGTCGTCCTGCACGATCTCTCCAGTCAGATCTCCGGGTCGATCGCCGGGCTGCTGATCGCCGCCCTGCTGGTCATGGCCGCGACCCTGCTGGTCGTGTTCCGCAGCAGTGCCCTGCGGCTCCTGCCCCTGGCCGTGGCCCTGGGCGCCACCGGCATCACGTTCGGCCTCCTCGCCCTTCTCGGCGTGGCGCTGACGATGGCCTCGATCGCGGTGCTGCCGATCCTGATCGGGCTGGCCGTGGATTACGGGATCCAGTTCCAGGCCCGCGCCGAGGAGGCCCGGCGCCTGCGCCCGCAGGCCGGCGGGGCCCTCAGCGCCGACCGCGCCGTGGCCGCCGCC
>DASVYO010000172.1:0-12179 GCA_036392135.1 Solirubrobacteraceae bacterium | reverse complement strand
ACGAGCGCGATCTCGGTCACTGACTCGCCGAGGAAGCGGGCGAACGGCGAATCGGCCAGCTCCTGCGCGAACACGAGGCGGTGCGGCGGCTCGGAGGCCACGACGCGGAAGTCCATGCGCACGGTCCGGCCGCGCTTGCTGCGGAAGACCTGGGTGAACGCGTCTTCGCTGACGCCCTCCATGCGCTCGCACGCAGGCCACCAGCGTGGCATGTGGTTGGGATCGCCGGCCACCCGCCACACCTCATCGGCTGCCACAGGCAGCGTCCGCTCGCTCGACGCCGTGGCCAGCCGCTCGCGACGCCCCAGCGGCCCGAGCCCGCCCGCCTGCTGCTCGGTCTCAGCTCTCGAAGGCCACAAGCGTCATCACCTCGTGGGGCGCCAGCCGGGCACGCCCACCCAGGAAGGTCAGCTCGACCAGGAACGCGCAGGCGGCGATCTCGCCCCCCAGCTGCTCGACGAGGTCGCACAGCGCGCGGGCGGTGCCGCCGGTCGCCAGCAGGTCGTCGTGCACCAGCACGCGTGCGCCGCCTGAGAGAGCATCCGCGTGGACCTCGAGTGCGTCGATGCCGTACTCGAGGGCGTACTCGGCGCTGATCGTGTCGTGTGGCAACTTGCCAGGCTTGCGCGCGGGCACGAAGCCTGCGCCGAGCGCTCGGGCAAGTGCGCCGCCGAGAATGAACCCGCGCGCCTCGGCGGCCACGACCAGATCCACCGCCAGGGGCTCGGCCAGTTCGCGCAGCCCTTCGACCGCCTCTCCCAGCGCCCTCGCGTCCAGGAACAGCGGGGTCAGGTCCTTGAACGCGATTCCCGGCCGGGGAAAGTCCGGGATCTCGCGGATCAGACCTCGCAGATCGACGGCACTCACGGTCGCGTCAGTGGTCGTGAGCGGCCACTACGTGGCGATCTTCCGCAGGTCGCGGATCAGCAGCAGGTGCTTCAGGTGGGTCGTCACCGAGGCGAGGTTCTCGAGCGCCTCGATCGCCTCCTTGCGCCGCTCGGGATTGCGCGAGCGCAGGGCGGGGGCGAGGATGCTCTGAAGCAGCTGGGCCTCGCGATCGGCGGAGCTGCGGAACACACGCAGGTTCCGCCCGCCGACGCCGTAGCGCGCGAGTTCGGAGACCGCGCGCACGATCTCTCGCTCGGTCTCCTCGAAGTAGCGCGTCCCTCCGCGGATCTCCCCTTTGATCACCCCGTAGTCGACGAGCTCGCGCACGAGCGAGGCTTCGGCGCCGGTCTCTTCGACCACGTCCTCGAGCGAGTACAGCGCCCCGGGGTCACGTCCGGTGACCGACGCCCGGCGCAGGGCACGAGTGTCGCTCGGGGCCCCCATCTCGCGTTCGGCCCGGCCGCCGGCAAGCTCCTGGCGAATCACGCGCAGGGGCAGGAACTCGTCGCGCTGGAGTCGCAGAATCGTCCGCAGACGCTGGATGTCGGACTGCGTGTAGAGGCGGTAGCCGCCCTGTGTGCGCCGGGGGGTCAGCAGCTTCTCGTCCTCGAGATAGCGGATCTTGGAGATCGAGATGTCGGGGAACTCCTGGACCAGGGCCTTGCAGACGGCGCCGATGGTGACTGACTTCTGCCGCGGCGAGGCCGTCTCAGGCGCCGGAGGGTCGGGCAGCTCGAGCCCGGGATCGGTGGTGTCCGGGGTGGCCATCAGCGACTCAGGAAGGCCAGCTTGTACTTGCCGATCTGCAGTTCGTCGCCGTCGGTCAGGCGGTGCGAGTCGATCCGGCGCCGGTTGACGTAGGTGCCGTTGAGCGAGCCGCAGTCATCCAGGAAGTAGTCGCTGCCCCGCCGAACGATCAGCGCGTGGTCACGCGACACGGTCACGTCATCCAGGAAGATGTCGCTGTCGGGACGGCGTCCGACGGACACGCGGTCGCCCTCGACCGGGAAGCTCTCCCCCGCGCGGCCCCCTCCGGCGCGGATCACCAGCGCGGCGCCTGCGGAGACGACGTCGCCGAGGTCGACCGCCTCGAGCTCGCCGGTCTCGCCGAGCTTGTAGGTGGCGGTCGTCGCGCCGGGTGATGACTCCGAGGGGGGCAGAAAGGCGCCGCAGCGCTGGCAGTAACTGGCGCCCTCGTCATTGGCATAGCCGCATTCTGGGCAGTGCTGGGCCATCGCTGGGCGCTGCTATTCGGGGTCGACGGCCGGAACCCGGCCCGCCAGGATGTCGGTCAGCTGCTGCACGTCGGCCCCGGTGATGACCAGCTCGCCGGCATCGTCCTTCTTGCGCAGGCGGTTGACCAGCTCCGCGCGCAGGATGTCGATCTTGCCGTGCAAGATCCGGCGCCGGTAGGAGATCTCCATCTCCTCGTCGGTCAGCTGCCGGATGAGTTCCTTCAACTCCTGATCACTCAGCGAACCGAGGTCGGGAAAGGTGTCCATGCCGTGATCCCCCACTGCGCTCTTGAAATTTTTCCGAGCTGACCAGTGTATAGCTCCGTCCCCCATAGGGTCAAGCTGAGCTTTAGAGTCGTGGCTGGGGACGCTCGGCGGTCTCCTCCGCCCCGGGTTCCCGGGCGCCCGCGACCGCCCGGCGGGCGTCCTGGGCGCGGGCCTCGGTCACCCCGCGCCGGACGTACAGGGCACTGGCCGACAGCGACAGAGCCAGCCCGCTGTAGAGCATGATCAGGGCCAGCCAGTGGACCCCGGCCATGGCGAAGAAGGGCGCGCCCATGGTCGGCGCGACGCCGATCCGGCCCGGCCAGTTGATCTTCAGCTCGACCCCGCGCCTCAGCCCGTAGCGGCTGAGGCCGAGCATGAACAGCTCGCGGGCCACGGCCAGGATCAGCGCCCAGCGGGGCAGCAGTGAGAAGTCGAAGGCGACGACCATCCCCGAGACGATCAGCAGGCGGTCGACGATCGGGTCCAGGAGCGCACCGAAGCGGCTGTACTGGCCGGTCAGGCGTGCCGCGAAGCCATCCAGGTAGTCGGCCCACCCGATCACCGCGAACAGGATCGTGGCCGCCGTCGAATGCCCGTCACGGCTGGACAGGGCCAGGATCAGGAACACCGGGATCCCGGCCAGCCGCAGGTAGCCGATCGCGTTGGGGATCGTCCACGGGTGCAGCGGCTGATCGGAGCGCGTGGCCGCCGGCGGCGGCCCCGAGCGATCGAGACCGAACAGACGGCGTTTGCTGATCGGTGGGCTCATCGCCGTTCCCCGGGCGGGCGGCCGCGCCTCGGCTCGCGCCTCAGGGGAGCTCGCGCCAGAGCCTGGCGACGGCGTCGGCCGCGCCCTTCACCGGTACGGACCGGCTCTCCCGCCCCCGGCGGACCTGGACCTCGATCTCCTCGGCGGCCAGGGTGCGGCGGCCGATCGTCAGCCGGAGCGGACACCCGAGCAGCTCGGCGTCGGTGAACTTCTCCCCCGGCCCGGCGTCGCGCTCGTCATAGAGCGTCTGGAGCCCCGCCTCTCCGAGCTCTGCGTAGACCCTGTCGGCCAGCTCGCGCTCGGGGGAGCCCGGCTTGCCCAGGACGACCAGCTCGACGTCGAAGGGGGCGATCGCGCGGGGCCAGGAGATGCCCTCCTGATCGGCATATTGCTCGACGGCGGCGGCCGCCGCCCGCGCCGGCCCAAAGCCGTAGGAGCCCATCCACACCGGCTGGCCGCGTCCCGCCTCGTCAAGGTAGGTCGCACCGAGCGGCTCGCTGTAGCGCGTGCCGAGCTTGAAGATGTTCCCGACCTCGATCGCCGGCTCGATCCGAACCGTCGCCCCGGCGACCGTGTCGCCGGGCACGACCGTCCGGACGTCGACGCGCTCGAAGGCGAAATCGCGGCCCGGCTGCACTCCGCGCAGGTGTGCGTCGGGCCGGTTGGCACCGGTCACGTAGGCGCCGGCGCCGTCGTCCAGGACCGCAGCGTCGAGCAGGATCGGCAGGTCGGTGCCGACCGGGCCGATGAAACCGGCCGGCCCGAGGCGGGCACCGATCTCCTCGGGACGAGCGGCCCGGAACGGCTGGCCCAGCATGTTCTGGAGCTTGACCTCGTTGACGCGATGATCGCCGCGGACCATGACCAGCTTCATCTCCTCGCCATCGAGCACGATCGGGTAGGCCTTCAGCAGCGCGCCCGCGGGCACCCCGAGCTCGCGGGCGACGGCGTCGACGGTGGTCATCCCGGGGGTCTCCACGACCTCCGGCGCGTCCAGGGCGGCGGGCAGCGAGACGGGCTGGGCGTCAGCGCTGGCCACCTCGATGTTGGCCGCGTAGCCGCCGGCCAGCACGACATCGTTCTCCCCCGCCGCACACGGCGCCATGTACTCGTCGGAGCCGTGGCCACCCATCATGCCCACGTCGGCCTCGACCCGGTACCACTCCAGCCCGCAGCGGTCGAGCATCCGCGCGTAGGCCTCGGCGTGGCGGTCGTAGGCGGCGTCCAGCCCCTCGCGGTCGCGGTCGAACGTGTAGGAGTCCTTCATGATGAACTCGCGCGTGCGCAGGACTCCGGCCCGCGGGCGTGGCTCGTCGCGCTCCTTGACCTGGAAGTGGTAGAGGACCATCGGCAGCTGCCGGTAGGACTGGATCGCCGCCGCCACGTGGCCGGTGACGATCTCCTCATGGGTCATGGCCAGCACCATCTCGGCGCCGCGGCGGTCCTTCAGCTTGAACAGCTCGTCGATCGCGTAGCGGCCGGTGCGCCGCCACGGGTCGGCGGGCTGCAGGACCGGCATGAGCATCTCCTGACCGCCGATCGCGTCCATCTCCTCGCGCACGATCTGCACGATCCGCTGGTGCACGCGCCAGCCGGCGGGCAGCCACGACCACAGCCCGGCGCCGACCTGGCGGACCAGCCCGGCGCGCACCATCAGCTTGTGCGAGAGCGCCTCGGCGTCAGCCGGAGGCTCGCGTTCGGTGGGGAGGAAATAGCCGGAGAGCCGCGTCATGAAGCTGCAAGCGTAGCCGCCGCCAGAAGCCCCGGGTTGCGGGGTATGGTCTGGAGGAGAAGGTCACCAGCAGCCACCAAAGGAGCAAGCGATGTCCTATAGCGTGCCGCCCCTCCCCTACGACTACAACGCGCTCGAGCCCCACATCGACGAGGCCACGATGCGTCTGCATCACGACAAGCATCACCAGGCCTACGTCGACAAGGCGAACGCGGCGCTGGAAGGCACCGAGTTCGCCGACAAGCCCGTTGAGGAGCTGATCAAGAACCTGGGCTCCCTGCCGGCCGAGAAGCAGGGCCCGCTGCGCAACAACGGCGGCGGCCACTACAACCACTCGCTGTTCTGGGAGTGGATGGCCCCGGGCGCGGGCGGCGAGCCCACCGGTGCGCTGGCCCAGGCGATTGACTCGGCGTTCGGCTCGTTCGACGATTTCAAGGCCAAGCTCAAGGATGCCGGCGTCAACCAGTTCGGCTCCGGGTGGGCCTGGCTGGTCCATGACGGTTCGGGCCTGGCGATCGTCTCCACCCCGAACCAGAACAACCCGCTCACCGACGGCAAGACGCCACTGCTCGGCGTCGACGTCTGGGAGCACGCCTATTACCTGAAGTACAACAACCGCCGCCCCGACTACATCGACGCGTGGTGGAACGTGGTCAACTGGCCGGCTGTCGCCGCCGGGTTCGACCGCGTCGCCTAGAAACCGAGTCTCACCGGTTCTGCGGTGCAGCGCTGCGGCGCTTCACCGCAGGCCGGGCTTGCGGGGTGCCCGGCACCGACTCAAAGAGAAATGACGACCAAAACAGGCGCGATTTCGCTTTGAGTGCAGTCCGCGGGTCTGGGCTGCCATGCCCGGAACGGAAGGCGGCCTCGAAGGAGTGGGATCTTCCGTGCCCTCAGGCCCGGGTGAACCGCCGCCCAGCGACCGGGGACTGCGACTCATCGAGACGGGTGTGGCCGGCCACGGTTTCGATCAGACGCTCGTCGGTCTCGCCCTGGTCGGCCGCCTCGGCCTCCATGGCCGCCATGCGCTCGGGGGTCATCGCCGTGGCGTCCTCGTTCTCGGCCAGCCAGGCCCGCGCCTCGGCGGCGCTCGCCTCGTCGCGCACGACCTTCTTGCCCGCCTCGTAGTAGCGGTCGATCTCGGCGAACAGCTCGTCGACGAGCCGCTCGGTGGGGACCTTCTTCAGCGGTTCGCCGCGCGAGTAGATCATGCCCATGTCCTTGGCGCCGGTGATCCCGAAGTCGGCATGGCGGGCCTCGCCGATCCCGTTGACCGCGCAGCCGAGCACCGAGACCTCGATCGGATCGTCGTAGGCCTGCAGGCGCTCCTCGATCTCGGTGACCACCGTGTCCATGTCGAATTGCAGGCGGCCGCAGGTCGGGCAGGCGATCAGCACCGGTCCGCGCTCACGGAGCTTCAGCGCCTTGAGGATCTCCCAGGCCACCTTGACCTCCTCCTCAGCGTGGAAGGTGGACAGCGAGATGCGGATCGTGTCCCCGATTCCGTCCGCCAGCAGCGTGCCCAGGCCGACGGCCGACTTCAGCGAGCCCGACCACTTGGTGCCGGCCTCGGTCACGCCGAGATGCAGCGGATACGGGATCCGCTCGGCCAGCAGGCGATTGGAGGCGATCGTGTTGGGCACGCTGGTCGACTTCATCGACACCTTGAAGTTGGTGAACTCGAGGCTCTCCATCAGGGCCACGAACTCGACCGCGGCCGTGACCAGCGCCTCGACGGGGTTGGTGAACTCCAGCTCGCGCAGGTGGGCCGGCAGCGATCCGGAGTTGACGCCGATGCGCAGCGGCGTGCCGAGCTCCTTGGCCCGGGCGGCCACCAGCGCGACCTTGTCGGGTCCACCGATGTTGCCAGGGTTCAGCCGCACGCAGTGGGCGCCGGCGTCGAGCGCCTTCAGCGCCAGCGTGTAGTTGAAGTGCACGTCGGCGATGATCGGGATCGGCGCCTCGCGGACGATCGTGTGCAGCGCCTCGACGTCCTTCTCTCGAGGGACGGCGACGCGGACGATGTCCGCCCCGGCCTCGGCCACGCGCTTGATCTGGCTCATCGTGGCCGCGAGGTCAGCGGTCTCGGTCTTGGTCATCGTCTGCACGGCGACCGGCGCGCCGCCGCCGATCGGCACGTCGCCGACGCGAATCTGGCGTTCAGAGGGCATGCCTGGAGTCTAGAAGGGACCCAGCCATGGCCCGGCCGGATCAGGCTGGCGGCGGCTCGTCGGGAGGGTGAACCTGGGTCGGGCCCTCGGCGTCTCCGGGGCGGTGGACCTGCGTCGGTCCCTCGCTGTCGCCGGGACCACCCGGACCCTCAGGCCCAGCCGCCTCGACGGCCCGGCGCCGGCGCACGGCGATCGCTCCCAGCGTGACCGCCGCCAGCACGAGCAGGATCAGGATGATCAGGACCGGGGTGGGCAGAAACGAGCCGGAGCTGCCGGTGCCGCTGCCCGGGAGCTTCCCGAGGGCGGCCAGCCGGGCGCGATTGATCACGTCCGGGCAGTTCGTGTACTCCTTGGTCTCGGCCGGCATCACCAGCAGCGCCTGGTTGAGCTGCGCCACCGTGTAGTGACCGGTCAGGCCGGCCGGATGCTGCAGGCAGTCCATGATGACCGGGTTGGTGGGCGGCTTGGCCGCCTTGGCCGGCTTGGCCTTGGCCAGGGCACTGCCCGCGCCGGCGCCGACCGGCACCAACGCGCTCAGGAGCGCGGCCAGAATGAGAAGTCTGCGGGTCACGGTCGGCTGGGGAGCCGTCCGGGTCGACGGCGGGCGCCATGATACTGGCGCCCTGTCCCGGTCGCGCCCGGTGTGCGGTCAGGACGCCGGCTGGATCAGGACGCCGGGGGCGTACGTCGCCGGGGTCAGGAGCCGGCTGGCGCGAGCACCGATCTGCTGGGGGCTCAGATGCCAGGGCTGGGCGAGCGCGAAGCGGGCGATCACGTAGCCGTCGACCGTACGGGTGCCGATCAGCCGCACGCCCCGCGGCGCCCGGGCCAGCTGATCACCCTGGCTGCCGACGACGTCGACCTCGCTCACGGTCGCCGTGGCCGGCGCCGGGGCGGGCCCGGGCCCGCTCCAGGCCACGCCGGGCAGGTACAGCGACAGCGGCGCCGTGGCGAAGATCCCGTCGTAGGCGACGATCGCCCGGGGCCGCCGGGCCGGTCCCAGGGCCGCCCTGACCCCGCGCCAGTCGACCTTCTGAAGCGAGGGATCCCCGTCGATGCGAATCCCGGCGTAGATGAACATGCCCAGCATCACGACCGCCAGCGCGGCCCCGGCGAGCCGCGCGCGGTCGGCCGTGCAGGCGGCGGCGATCGTGATCGCCAGCGGCGCCCACCCGGGCAGCAGGGCCCGGGCGATGTAGTCGTCATGCCCGACCAGCGCCAGCAGCAGCGGGACGATCAGCACCGCCGTGGCCAGCAGCGCCGCCACCCCTGCGCCGCGGAGCTCCCGGTCCCCGGCGCCCCCCACGAGCAGGGCGATCACCGCGGCCGCCAGCGCGGCCGCGCCGATCAGGCCGTAGCTGACGATCCCGGTCTGGTAGAGCGTGTTCATCGCGAAACTGACCGGAACCTGCTGCAAACGGACCGACAGCGGCACGCTGACGATGAACTCGAGCGGGTTGCCGAGCAGCGAGGTGACGTGCGGGATCAGCGCCGCCTCGAGGACGCCCATCGCCCCCAGCGCGATCACGCTGGCCCGGCTGCGCAGGCGGTAGACCAGGAGCAGCCCCTCGGCGGCGACCAGGAACCCGGCGAAGTACTGCGACAGCAGGGCGAGGCCCGAGAACACTCCCCACCAGACCAGCTCGCGGCGACCCGCGCGGCGCCAGGCCCGGGTGAAGAAGAGCAGCGAAGCCGCGCAGGTGAAGACCAGCAGCATGTACTCGCGAGCCTCCTGCGAGTACCAGATGAGGAACGGGTTGACGGCGGCGAAGGCGGCGGCGAGCAGGCCCGCCCGGGCGGAGACGAGCTCCCGGCCGCTGAGGTACAGGAGCGGGATCACGCCCACGCCGAGCACCGCGGAGAGCGAGCGCAGCCCAGCCTCGCCGGTTCCGAAGATGTGCGCCCAGATCCAGCCCAGGATCAGGTACAGGGGCGGGTTGCCCTCATAACGGCTCCAGGCATGGAGCATGCTCCCGAAGGACAGGCTCACCTCGTGGACGGCCTGGGCCTCGTCGAGCCACCAGCTCTGGTGGCCCAGGGTTGCGAAGCGCAGCCCGGCGGCCACGGTCGTGATCGCGATCAGCAACCCGGTCTCGGGTCCGATCGCAGACGGCCACGAGCGGCGAGCATCGGCCCGGCGGGCCGAAGCCGCGCGGGTCGGCAGGAGCATGGCGCCGGAGTCTACGGACTGGCCGCGTATCGGCACGTGTCTCCCACGGGGCAGCCCGGCGGTGGTTGCGCGCGCCTCACCGAATGCCAACACAGCCGTACCGGGGCCCTCACCCAAGGACAACTCCGTTTCGGGGCGACGACGATAAGGTCACCCGCTTGCTCAGCTGCACTCCACGTGTCATCCGCCGGCTCTCGGCCGGCACCAGCAGAAGCCTGGCCGCGCTCGCGCTGAGCGCTCTGTGCCTCCTGGCCGCGGCCTGCGGGGGCGGTTCGAGCACCTCGAGCAGCACCACATCGCCTGGAAACTCGGGCCGCCTGGGCCCCTCCTCAATGTTCACGCCGTCCAACGCGCAGCTGAACAACAACCCGGCGGCGGCGCTCGACGAGCTCAAGCGGTTGGGCATCGACACCGTTCACGTGTACATGCACTGGGCCGATATCGCCCCGAGCGCCAGCTCGGCCAAGCGGCCCTCGTTCGACGCCGCCAACCCTGCGGCGTATCCGGCCAGCGGCTGGGCCATCTACGACACGATCATTCGCGACACCCAGGCCCGCGGTATGAAGGTGTTGCTCGATCTCGTCTCGCCGCCGCCCAACTGGGCGTCCGGCCCCGGCGCGCCGCATCCCGCCAGCCAGCCCTTCTGGCGCCCGTCGCCGCAGCAGTTCGCGCTCTTCACCCGAGCCGTGGGCAAGCGCTACAGCGGCCATTTCACGCCGCCCGGCAGCTCCTCCCCGCTGCCGCGGGTCAATTTCTGGTCGATCTGGAATGAGCCCAATCTGGGCATCGAGCTGGCGCCGCAGACCGTTCCGCACTCCTATGTCGAGATCTCCGGCTCGCTGTACCGCGGGCTCGTCGACGCCGCCTGGGGTGCGCTTCAGGCCAGTGGCCACGGCCGGGACACGATCCTGATCGGGGAGATCGCGCCGGCGGGGGCCACCTTCGGCTACGCCCCCGGGCTGTTCGCGGCCATGGCCCCGCTGCGCTTCCTGCGCGCCCTGTACTGCGTCGATGGCTCCTATCACCCCCTGACCGGCAAGGCGGCCAAGGCCCGCGGCTGCCCGACGACCGCGGCCGGCACGAAGGCGTTCGCCGCCCAGCATCCCGGCCTGTTCCAGGCCTCGGGCTTCGCCGACCACCCGTATTCGCAGGGGCTGGCACCGAACCAGCCCACGCCCAACGAGCCCGACTATGCCGAGCTGGCCGACCTGCCCCGGCTCGAGCATGCCCTGGACACGCTCCAGAGCGTCTACGGGTCGCACACGCGCTTCCCGATCTACTCGACGGAGTACGGGTACCAGACGACCCCGCCCGACACCGAGGCCGGCACCGTCAGCCCGGCTCAGGCGGCCGTGTTCCTGAACTGGTCGGAGTACATCACCTGGCTCAACCCGCGCCTGCGCAGCTACGACCAGTATCTGATGACCGACTCCTCAGCGGGCAACTTCGCCACCGGCCTGCGCTTCCCCAACGGGAGCGAGAAGCCCAGCTACGCCGCCTTCCGGATGCCGCTGTACCTGCCTAAGACGACCGGCGCGAAGGGCCAGGCGCTCGAGGTGTGGGGCTGCGTGAGGCCGGCGCCCGCCGTCCAGGCGAGCGGCCACAGGCGCCAGCAGGCCCGAATCCAGTTCGCCCCCGCCTCAGGCGGCGCCTTCACGACCCTGCGCGCGGTGCCGCTCGCCGGTCCGCGCTGCTACTTCGACGTCCAGCAGCGGTTCCCGGCCAGCGGCCGGGTGCGCCTGGCCTGGGCCTACCCGCACGGGCCGACCGTGTTCAGCCGGATCGTCGACATCACCCTGCGCTAGTCGCCAGTCGCCCGACTCGCCTCGGCGCCGCCCACGGCGGCCGCAACTTCGAATCACCGGAGCTGTTGTTCGAACTATGCCCACCTTGATGACACGAACGTTCCGACGCCGGGCGGCCCTGATCTCGCTGATCGGCGGACTCGGCCTGAGCGGGGCGGTGGTCCTGCCGGCGAGCGCATCGGCCAGCTCGACCCAGCTGTCGATCATCCAGGACGGCTCCGCGTTCTCGAATCCGGCCGGCGCGTTCAAGGACTTCCGGTCGATCGGCGCCAACACCGTGCGCGTGATCGTGGAATGGGCAGCGATCGCCCCCAACGCCGAGCGCAGCCACGCGCCCACGGGGTTCAACGCCGCCGACCCCAACGCCTATCCGGCCCGCAACTGGGCCGTGCTGGACAACCTCGTCCGGACCGCCACCGCCGACCATGTGAACGTCGATCTGACCGTCTCCGGTGGCGCGCCCCTGTGGGCCGAGGGTCCCGGCGTCCCCCCGCAGGGGCGCGACATCAACTTCGCCTGGAAGCCGAACCCCGCCGCCTACGGCCAGTTCGTGCAGGCCATCGGCACGCGCTACGACGGCAGCTTCACTCCCCCCGGACAGTCCACGCTGCCGGCGGTCAGGTTCTGGTCGATCTGGAACGAGCCCAACTTCGGTCAGGATCTCGGCCCGCAGGCCATCAACGGCTCGCGCATCTCCTACGCCCCGAGGATGTTCCGCAGCCTGCTCAACGCCGGCTGGACCGCGCTGCAGCAGCACCACCGCCACCAGACGATCATCTGGGGCGAGTTCGCCGCCCGCGGCAACAACTTCCATCGGCCCTGGAACCGTGCCCCCCAGGGGTTGCCCGGCAACTACGGTCAGACCAAGCCGCTGCTGTTCCTCCGCACGCTGTACTGCGTGGGCCTCGACAACCGCCCGCTGCGCGGCGGGGCCGCGCGCTCGGTCGGCTGCCCCACGACCGCCGCCGGGCGGCGCCGGTTCCGCGCCAGCAACCCGGCCCTGTTCAGCGCCAGCGGCGTGTCCGATCATCCCTACGCCGACCACGGCTCGCCGGTCAGCGATGGGCTCAATGATCCGAACTTCGCCGCGTTCCCGGCGCTGAACAAGCTCGGTCGCCTGCTTGACCGCCTGACCGGCACCT
>DASVYO010000171.1:0-4557 GCA_036392135.1 Solirubrobacteraceae bacterium | reverse complement strand
GCACAGCTTCTCGCGGATGCATTTCGGCCCCCTCGATCATGAGCGCCTCGATATTGAGGGTGGAAGCGTTTCGTTCCAGCACCCCGTCAGTGAAGAACATGAACCGGTCGCCGGCGTGCAGCGAGAGCTGTTGCACCCGATACTCATGACGGCAACCAGCAGTTTCGCCAGGTCCAGCCCGGATGCCCTCCCCGCCGCCATGTCTCTCAGGCTACAGCCGCAGGTACTGGCAACGATGGGGAGGCGGTCAGGGGCGGCGGGCCTGGCGGCGGCAGAGCGTTGCGAGGTCGAAGCCGTAGATCGGCTGGTAGGTCTGGCAGCCGATGCGGCCGGCGAACAGGTTGCGGGTGACGGGTACGCTCCAAGCGGCGACCGGTGAGGCGTCGCGGGCGAGGTCGATCGCGAGCTGTTGGTAGGCTCGCTCGCGTGCCGCGCCCGTCAGCGATGCAGCGGCGCGCATGCGACGGTCGAAGTAAGGATCGCTGAAGGCGCCGAGGTTGAAGTACAGGTTGCCACTGTTGGGCACGGGTGCTGCGGGAGGGATGGAGGATGAGTCAAACAGCGTGTTGATCTCATCCGACGGGTCGGGGTGGTCGATGCCCCACCCAGCGAGCGCGATGTCCCACGGTTCGTTCGGGTTGCGGAGTCGGTTGTACATCGCGACCTTGCCGAACAGCTTGATGTCCATGTCGATCCCGATTGCCGCCAGGTCGGTCTTGACGATCTGCGCGAGCTCGGGGCCGGGTGGGAGCGTGTAGCCGTAGATGGTCCCGTGACGATGGGTGTCGCCGGTGAGGCGCGACGCGCGCGCCACGTCGGGTCCGCCGAGGGGATAGATGGCTGCGGGCTCATATCCGGGAAGGCCGGGCTGGAGATACGCGGCGGTCGGCTGATAACCATGGATGGGATCCGCGTCGTTCGCAGCGGCCGCGAGGGTGCGTCGGTCGATCGCGTAGTTAACCGCCTGACGCAGATTCACATGGGAAAACAGCGGCCGGCGCGCGTTGAGAACGAGGTATTGGAATCCCAGGGTCGGTGCCTCGAAGTACCGCTCGCCGCCGGCCCGAGCAGCCGCGCTCGCCGGCCCATATCGGGTCGAGAGAAACCCGACGGCGCCCAGCGGGACCACCTCGGTGTAGTCAGCGGCACCGCTGAGCACCTGCCGCATCGCCCGGTCGCCGGCGACGCCGATTGCGACGTCGATCTCGCTGACCGCGCCGGGGCCGGGCCCCCGGTAGGTGGGGCTTCGCTTGAGCACCAGGGTCTGATTCGGGACGTGCTCGGCCACGTAGTACGGGCCGGCTTGCGGGATGCCCTCGACGCCATTCGGATTGATAGGCGTGTCGGGCGGCACGGCGCAGAAACCCTGGGTGGCGATCCGGGAGGGAAAGTCGGGCTGGGGCGCGGTGAGGCGGATCGTCAGCCGCAGCCCGCTGGCGGTGACCCCCGCGACCGTCGCGGCGCGACCCGCCGTGTAAGCCTTTGCGCCGACGATGTCCTGGACCTCGAACGCCCACGGTGAGGCCATCGTTGGGTTGAGCGCCCGTTCGATCGCGCGTCCGAACGCCTTCGCGGTGACCGGCGCGTCCGACGGGGGTGAGAAACGGACACCGGGTCTGAGGTCGAACGTGTAGACGCGGCCGCCGTCGCTGATCCTCGGCAGCGATCGGGCGACGTCCGGAATGAGCTCTTGGCCGGCCGCCGCCGGACGGTCGGGGTAGTTGAGAAGGGGGGCGCAGGTCAGGTAGGTCAGCTGGCCGCCAAGGACCGGGTCCGAAGCACCGATCGCCGGGTCGGTGGATTGCAGCGGGTCGGTCTCGGCAAGGATCCGCAGCTTCAGGCCACCGCGGGCGGGTCCGGAGCCCACGCCTCCCGGTTGAACGCTCACGAGCACGGAGCCGCCTCTGATCGCGACATCCTCCGGGCTCTGGCCCAGTTCGATCGTTGCGATGACCCTTCTCGTGGCCGGGTCGATCCGTGACAGGGTGCCGTCGCGGCTGTTGGCGACCCATATCGCGCCGGCGCCGAACGCCACCCCGCGCGGCCCGGCGCCGACGCGGATCGTGTCGGTCGCCACCCCGGTCACCGGGTCGATGCGCGTAACAGTGTTATCGAGCGTGTTCGCGACCCACAAGCCGTTGGCGCCCACAGCGATGCCGCTTGCGCCGCGACCGACCGGGATCGACGTGACCGCGTCCGAGAGAGGATCGATCCGCGAGACGGTCCCGTCGGCGCTGTCGCTCACCCACACCGCGCCGCCGCCAATGGCAATGCTCGTCGGGAACGTGCCAAGCGCGATGTCGTTGACCACGTGACCGGTCAGAGGGTCAAGCCGCGCGACCGACGAGCGGCCGGTCAGCGCCCACACGCCGCCCGCGCCGCTGGCCACGGTGTCCGGGCCGAGCGCCCAGTAGGGATCGAACCGTCCACCCACGCTCGCGCTGCTCACGGAGTCATTGCGCAGATCGACGCGACGGACGACCGCGGTGCTGTCCAGCGTCCAGATCGCTCCCGACGCGACCGTCACGCCGGCGATCGTGGTCGCCGCCGTCGTTGCCGGCGCCAGCGTGCGAACCACCTGCCGAGTACGCAGATCGATCTCGCTGAAGGTCCCGTCACCCAGATTGGCTACCCACAGTGCCCCGTCGTCGAGCGACAGCTGCGACGGGCGCGTACCCACCGGCACCTGCGCCACAAGGCGGCCGGTCGCGGCGTCGATCACCGCCACCGAGTTGGCAGCCACGGTCGCGATCCCCGGATTCCCTCCGGAGGCGACGAGCACCACCAGCATCGCGGCGACCAAAACCGCCAATGCGCCGCCCGCGGCAAGCAGCCGCCACGCCGGCACGCGAGCGGCGAGCGGCGGACGGAGTGCCTTCCCGCTCGCCGGCGTCGGCGCGACGTGCCCGGTACCAGGAGCCCTCGGCAAGTCGAGGCTAGGATCCTGCGTGAGGATCGCTTGCTCCAGCGCGCGCAAATCGCCGCCCGGATCCAAACCGAGCTCCTCGGCCAGACGCGTCTGCGTCTGACGATAGTGGGCGAGCGCGTCGGCTTGGCGCCCTGAGCGATATAGCGCGAGCATCAGCTCCCCGTGGAGGCGCTCGCGGAGCGGATGATCGCGCACCAACCCCTCAAGCTCCCCGACCAGCGCCACGTGCTCACCCAGTGCGAGGTCAGCGTCGATCCTGTCCTCGAGCACGGTCAAGCGCTCCTCCTCCAGCCGGCTGATCTCCGACTGAGAGAACTGCTCATAGGCGAACTCCGATAGCGGCGGCCCGCGCCAGAGTCCCAACGCCTCCCGGAGCCGCGCGCCCGCGCGTTTCGGATCGCCAGCGCGGGACGCGGCGCGGCCCTCACCCACCAGCGCCTCAAAGCGGTCAACGTCGACCCGCGACGCGTCGATCTGAAGCAGATAACCGCGGCCGCGCGTGACCAGCAGACCGTCGCCGAGCGCCTTACGCAAGTTCGACACGTACACCTGCACGGTCTTCGCCGCCGTCGGCGACGCCCGCTCCCCCCACATCGCATCGATCAGGCGATCGGTCGAGACGACCTCACCGCGGTGCAACAGCAGCACCGCCAAGAGCGTGCGTTGCTTGAGGCCGCCCAGGCCCACCGGCCGCTCACCCTCGACGACCTCGAACGGCCCCAGGATCCGAAACTCGATCACGCTCGACTCCCCTCGGCAACGCTACCACCGCGACCGCGGCCGGAAGACAGGGTTGGAGACGCGCGCCTTTACCGGTTTCAAACCATGTTTAAGCCGTGTTTGGGCGGCCCGCGCGATAGTCGCCGACGCTCCGGCCGCACGGGCGACCGGCGGACACCAACCACATGCTCCGCAGCCATCACCTCAAGATCTCCGCTGCGATTGCGCTCTGCGCGCTCACTCCAGCGGTAGCCGGCGCCAGACCGATTCCGCTCTACCCATGCCAACGCCCGAGCACGACGTCATCCGCGCAGCCGAACCCACCGTCGGTCCTGCGCGTCCTGACCGCGAACAGCGGGTTTGACTGGGGCGACGCGGGCATCGGTGCGGCCGGCGGTGTGGCGCTGTCATTGATCGGCTCGGCGGGGCACTCGGCGTCGCACAGCACCGATCCCGATCGGAGACGAAGCCGCTCCGTCCCCGGCGTGTGATCGGACCCGATCGGTCGCCAGCAGCGAGCCATCGGAGGGAAGAATGATCAAGAACGCAGCGCTCGCGATCGTCGCGCCGGCCGCCGCGATCGCGCAGTCGGCCCTGTTCACCGCGGTCAACGGGATAGCACGTCGTTCACAACCCACGTGTTCGACTCGGGCACCGCCTTGATCGGCGCTGTTTCCGGCATGGTCAACGCGAATCCTCGCGGTCGAGGCCGCAATGCCGGCCTCACAACCCAACACCAGCGCGACCGGCCGCGGCACGGTCGGCGCGACGAACGCCTCCGCGATGCGGACGGCAGGGAGGACACACCAATGAGGAAGGTCATGACACGACGGGGACGGACCGCGTTGGCAGCGGCCGTGGCGGTTGCGGTGATCGGAGCCGGGGGCGCATACGCGGACTCCGTGATG
>DASVYO010000170.1:0-2964 GCA_036392135.1 Solirubrobacteraceae bacterium | reverse complement strand
GCGCACGGCCGGCCGGGGGGCTGGCCGTCTCCGTCGGGGGAGCGGCGGTCACTGTGCCCGTGCCCGTGCCGGCCCGGGTCTGGTCAGCGGTCCCGGCGCCCGGGCCGGCGCTGGCGCCGCCCAGCCCGACCACCGTCGGCTGGTCCTCACCCTGACCGGAGCCGTCCGCCACCTCCTCCAGGCGGAACAGGATCACGGTGATGTTGTCCCGGCCCCCGGCGGCGTTGGCCTCGGCGATGAGCCGTTCGGCCGCCCGGTCCAGGTCGGGCTCCTGCTGCAGGACTTCAGCCACCTGCTTCTCCGGGATCATCGAGGTGAGCCCGTCGCTGCAGAGCAGGACCACGTCGCCGGCCCGCGCGCTGTAGGTGCGCGTATCCACGTCGACCTGGGGGTCGACGCCCAGCGCCCGGGTGATGATCGACCGCTGGGGATGCTCGGCGGCCTGCTCCTCAGTCAGCTTGCCGCGGCGCAGAAGCTCCTCGACCAGCGTGTGGTCCTGCGTCAGCCGGCCCAGCTCGCCGTCCCGGAACAGATAGGCGCGGCTGTCGCCGACATGGGCCACCGCCAGCTCCGACGCATCGACGTACACGGCGGTGAGGGTGGTGCCCATCCCGGCCCGGTCGTGCTCGGTGCTCGAGATCTCGTAGATGCGCCGGTTCGCGTCCTGGGCGCGGGCGGCCAGGCGCTGCTCGGGACTGCCCGCCGCCGGAAGCTCCGTCTGAAAGGCCTCGATCGCGATCTGCGAGGCCACCTCGCCCGCCTGGGCGCCGCCCATCCCATCGGCCACCACGAACAGCGGCGCGCGGGCAAAGGCGCTGTCTTCGTTGTCCTTGCGCTGGCGGCCGGTGTCGGTCTTCCAGCTGGTTTGACTTGCGCGCAGCATCAGACGGTCATTGCAGGTAGGTGAACTCCGAATCTCCGATCCGGATCCGGTCGCCATCGCGTAGCGGCTGGGGGCCGTCGAGGGGGGTGTCGTTCAGATAGGTCCCGTTGGTCGAACCGAGGTCCTCGAGCACCACAGTGTGTCCCTCGCGCGAGATCCGCGCATGGCGAGAGGAGGCGAACGGATCCTCCAGGGCTATCTCCACGTCTCCCCGGCCGAGCGTAGCGCCACGGGTCAGGTCATAAGCCACTCCGCTGTCATGGCCGGCCGCATGCTCGACCACCAGGCGGGGCTCGAACTCCTCGACTCCGCCTAGTCCGGCCGCCGCGCTGTACATGCCGGTGGCGTCCGGCGAGGGCGAATGATCGCTCTGCACGACCCCGCCGCGGCCTCGGCGCAGATCGCGCATGGCGCTCCAGGCCACCCAGACCAGGAACAGGTAGAGGATGGCCAGGAAGCCGAATTTCAGGCCGACGGAGACGGGCTCGAGCACGGGCGGTCCGGGCCTTTCCTATTCGAGTTCGAAGCTGATCCGCGAGGTTCCGAGCTCGATCTCATCGCCCGGCTTGAGCACCTCGGAGCCGGTGATCTGGCGGCCGTTCAGGCGTGAGCCGTTGGTCGATCCGAGATCGGTCAGCACCCACGAGCCTCCACGGGCTCGGACCTCCGCATGCGTGCGGGACACGTTGGCGTCGTCGAGCATCAGGTCGCACTGCCGGCTGCGCCCTATGGTGGCACCGGAGGGACCGACCACGACTCGCTTCCCGGCGCCGATCAGCAGCGCGGTCTGCTCGCGCGCCCGCGCCCGCTCCTCCAGGGGTTGGGCCATCCGCCCCGCGGTGCTGTACACCATCGTCCGGCCTGACGGCTCGCCGGCCGGCTCGGCGGGAGCGTCGGGCTCGGGACTGGCCACCCGTGTCTGGATGCCGAATTCCCCCAGCCCGAGGCGATCATCGGTCTCGAACTCGACCACAGGCCGCGACATCAGGGCCAGGTTCTCGCGCCGGGCATGCTCGAGCAGGTACCCGGCCAGCTCGCCGGTGAGGGCGTCCTCGTAGTCGGCGAAGCGCTCGCGGTCCCGGGGAGACAGGTAGACGCGGTACTCGTTGGGCACATACGTGCGTGAGACCGACAGCGACTTGTGCTCCTCCATCTCCCGCGCGAGCTTGCGCGCGATCTCGACCGGGCGCACCTCGGACCGGAAGGCACGGCTGAACGTGCCCTCGACGAGGCCGGCGATCTTGCTCTCAATGCTCCTGAGGACACTCATAGACGGGGCCCCGGGGGGCGGATCCATGCTACGGAAATTGTCGCCCGACACCGGAACCAGACGCCGGAGGCACGCGCCAGCTCCACCATCGGCCCGGGACCCGGCCCAACCGGCTCCCCGGCCGGGGCAACCAGGCGTGCCCCAGCGCCAGCAGCGCGGCGGCCACCGCGCCCGCCACGGCATCCGGCGCGGTCGCCACGTGCGGCGCCCCATGGGCGGCCGCGATCACCGCGGTGCCCGCCGCGACGGTGGTGGCGGCCCAGATCACGACCAACAGCGCGTCCATGATCAGTGATCGGCCCCGCACCAGCCACGGCAGCACGCAGGCGGCCAGCGCCCAGACCGCAGCGCCGGCCAGCACGCCCGAGCTGGTCAGCGGGGCGAGGACGATGTCGACCGCGCCGCGTACCGAGCTGCTCCAGACCGCGGCCGGAGAGGCGGGAAGCCAGTCCAGATACAGCGCGTGCCCAGCGAGGGGGGCGGCCAGCAGGAGCCAGACCCAGCCCGCAGCGCCCAGGGCGGCGCGGCGCCAGGCCGAGGAGGCCCAGCCGGCCATCGCCGGCCAGGCTCCGGCGAATCCGAGCAGACCCAGGCCGACGGCCGCGGCCGGCAGCGGCCAGGCCGTCGGGCGCCAGGGAACCAGGACCACCATGGCCAGGCCGGTGGGCACGATCAGCAGGGCCAGGCCGGAGTGACCCTGGGCCGCGCTCAGGGCAGCGGCCGCGACCGTCAGGCCCAGCCACCCCAGGCGGGGCAGCAGCAGCGCCGCGGCGGCGCAGAGCAGGGCCAGCAGCGCGGGCGCCAGCGGCGC
>DASVYO010000169.1:0-25300 GCA_036392135.1 Solirubrobacteraceae bacterium | reverse complement strand
CCGGGGGCGCCGGCACCGCCGCCCGCCCCGGCCGAGCCCGCGGCCGGCGAGCCCGGCCACCCGGACGAGTTCTGACTCGCGAGGGCGCCCGCCACCCGGCCGGCTACGTCCCGGATCCTGAATCCGCCGGTACCGTGACCGCCGGTAGCCTTCGCGTGTCATGGCAGAGATAGGCGCCCGGCTGCGGGAGGCGCGAATGCGCGCCAAGATCGACATCAACGAGGTCGAGGTGCGGACCAAGATCCGGGCCAAGTACCTGCGCGCGATCGAGAACGAGGAGTGGGACCTGCTCCCGGGCGAGGTCTACGTCAAGAGCTTCCTGCGCACCTACGGCAGCTTCCTGGGGCTCGACACTCGCCAGCTGCTGGATGACTTCAAGCGCCAGTACGAGGCGCCCAGTGATCAGGAGCTGCGCCCGATCGCGCCACTCGGACGTGACCGCGACCGGCGCCCGCGCCGGGTGCGCGTGCCGCCGTGGCTGGCCGTGTTCACCGTCCTGGTGGCCGTCGTCGTGGTGCTCTATCTGGTCGGTCGCAACACGGGCAACAAGGCCGCGACCACACCACCCACGCACGCTGCCACCACGCCGCAGAAGCATCGTCCCCCGGCCCGGCGCCGGCCGGCGGGCCCGGCTCGCGTGAAGCTTCAGCTGATCCCCACCGGGCAGGTCTACGTGTGCCTGGTCGATGGCACCGGCAAGAAGCTGATCCCGGGCCTGATCTATTCACCCGGTCAGACGATCCCGGTCAAGTCCGCCCCGAAGCTGCTCCTCACGCTGGGCAACAATGCCGTGCAGATGAGGGTCAACGGCGTGACCGTGCCGGTGACGGCGTCGGCGGGCTCGATCGGCTACGAGTTCCAGGGCCGGACCCACCACCTGCTGGCCGTCGCCCAGCAGCCGCGCTGCGCATGAGCCCCGCCGGTCCCGCCGGTCCCCCGCGAGCCGGGATCCTGGTGACGGGGACCGAGGTTCTGAGCGGCATCATCACCGACCGCAACGGCCCGTGGCTGTCCGAGCGCCTGCGCGAGATCGGCGTCGACACCGCGATGATCCAGATCGTCGGTGACCGCCCGGAGGATCTGCTCACCGCGCTCGAGTTCATGCGCGACGCCGGCCTGGCGCTGATCATCACCAGCGGCGGGCTCGGTCCGACGGCAGATGACCTGACGGCCGAGGTCGTGGGCCGGTTCAGCGGCCGCGAGATGGTCCTCGACCCGGCCCTGGAGGTCCGGATCACCGAGATCCTGAAGCCGCTCATGCAGCGCTGGCCCGATCTCGATCAGGAGGCGCTGCGCGAGTCCAATCGCAAGCAGGCGGTGGTTCCCGACGGGGCCACGGTGCTGGATCCGGTCGGCACCGCTCCCGGGCTCGTCGTGCCGCCCGCCGCCGGCCGCGAGGGACCCACCGTGATCGTGCTCCCCGGGCCGCCGCGCGAGCTTCAGCCGATGTGGGAGGCGGCGCGGCGCAGCGACGCGTTCCTCACCGCCGTGGCCGGCGCCACCACCTACGAATGGGAGATCGTGCGCCTGTTCGGGATCCCCGAGTCCGAGATCGCCGGGACCCTGCGCGAGGCCGAGAAGGCCGGGCTGCCGCTGGCGGCGCTCGAGATCACGACCTGCCTGCGCCGGGGGGAGATCGAGATCGCCACCCGATTCGAGCCGTCCGCCCAGCCTGCCTATGACGCCCTGCTGGCCTTCCTGCGCGAGCGTCACGCGGACACGCTGTTCTCCGACGACGGGAGCACGATCGACGAGCAGGTGGCGCGGCTGCTGCTGGAGGGGGTCCACACCGTCGCCGTGGCCGAATCCTGCACCGGTGGGGGGCTGTCCGCTCGGCTCACCGAGCGGGCCGGCTCCTCCGCATACTTCCTGGGTGGCGCCGTCGTGTACTCGAATGCGGCCAAGACCGATCTCGCCTACGTGGATGCGGCGCTGATCGAGCGCGTCGGCGCGGTTTCGGTCGAGGTGGCCGAGGCGCTGGCCGACGGAGCGCGGCGCCGCTTCGGCGCCGAGATCGGGATCGGGGTCACCGGCATCGCCGGACCGGGTGGAGGCACGCCGGAGAAGCCGGTCGGCACGGTCTGCCTGTCGATCGCCGACGGCGCCGGGCGGCGGATCACCCGCAATCTCCGGATGCCCGGTGACCGGGCCGACATCCGGGACCGATCGGGCACCGTGGCGCTGCATCTGCTGCGCCGTCTGCTGCTGGGTGCGCTCGACCGCGGGTCGTGAGCGCGACCGCCGGGACGGCGCGGCTGTTCGTCGCGCTCGAGCTGCCCGGACCGGTCCTGACCGCGCTGGGGGCGTGGGGGGAGACCGAGCTGCCTGCGGTGACGGGGCTGCGCCGGGTGGGCAGGGACGCGCTGCACGTCACGCTGTGCTTCCTGGGTTCCCGGCCGGCGGCCGAGATCCCGGCCATCGCCGGGGCGTGCTCGGTGCTGTCCGGGGAGCCCGCCGCCGAGCTCAGCCTCAGCGGGCTGCTGTGGCTGCCCCCGCGCCGGCCACGGGTCCTGGCCGTGGGTGTCGAGGACGGCGCCGGGCGGCTGGCTGGCCTGCAGGCGATGCTGTCCGGCGCCCTCGAGCGGGGTGGCTGGTATGAGCCCGGCCGGCGCCGGTTCGTCGCTCACGTGACCGTCGGCCGGTTCGGCCGCACCGGGGGGCATGCGGTGCCCGTGGCCGATCCGCCCGCGCTCCGCTTCCCGGGGCGCTCGGTGGCCCTGCTGCGCTCCTGGCCCGAGCGCGGTGGATCCCGTTACGAACGCCTGGCCTCCGTCTCACTCGTGCGCAGCTGAGCTGGGCGCCGGGTGAAAACCAGGCCACCTGTGAGCCGGGGGGCCCGACCTGGAGAAACGACCACTGGGGCGCCCACCGGGGCCGGGAGATCGGAGGTGGGGGCAGGATTGCCCGGAAACCGACCACTGGGGCGCCCACCTCTCTCAAATGCGCGAGCTGCGCGCAGGATTGGGCGGGCGCGGTTGCCGTGCCCGGAACGAAGACCGCATCGAAGGAAAGGGGCATCCCGGCCGTGCGCCCAACCGGAATCAATGTACGGGCGCCGTCCGGGGCGTGTTGCACTATTGGCACGCCTTGGCGTCATATGTCACGGCCGTGTCTTGTTTTGTCGCCGCGGCCGGATCTAGCGTGTCTTTCCGTCCGCCAGCCGTCCTACCGTGACGGATTCAATGCGCAGCAGACAAGGAGCCCCGGAGCGAGCATGAGCGAGAACGGAAAAGACGCAAACGTCAGTCCCGCCGACCGTAAGGCCGACGCCAAGCGGCAGGCGGCGCTGCAGGGCGCTCTGACCCAGATCGAGCGTCAGTTCGGCAAGGGCACCGTGATGCGCATGGGCGACCCGGGCGCGCGCGTGGCCGTGGACGCGATCCCCACCGGGGCGCTCTCGCTCGACCTGGCCCTGGGCATCGGGGGGGTCCCCCGCGGGCGGATCGTGGAGATCTTCGGGCCGGAATCATCCGGCAAGACGACGCTCGTCTACCACATCATCGCCGAGACCCAGAAGCTGGGTGGGGTGTGCGCGTTCGTGGACGCCGAACACGCCATGGACCCGCTGTACGCGCAGCGGATCGGCGTCGATATTGACGAGTTGCTCGTCTCACAGCCCGACTACGGTGAGCAGGCGCTGGAGATCGTGGACATGCTGATCCGCTCGGGGGCCGTGGACCTGGTCGCGGTCGACTCCGTGGCCGCACTGACGCCGCGGGCCGAGCTCGAGGGCCAGATGGGCGACCAGACGGTCGGCGTGCAGGCCCGCATGATGTCCCAGGCGATGCGCAAGCTGGCCGGCAACCTGAACCGGGCCCAGACGCTGTGCGTGTTCACCAACCAGATCCGGGAGAAGGTGGGCGTGATGTTCGGCTCGCCGGAGACCCAGCCGGGCGGCCGGGCGCTGAAGTTCTATTCCTCCCAGCGGCTCGACATCCGCCGCATCGAGACGCTCAAGGACGGGACCGAGGCGGTCGGCAACCGGGTCCGGGTCAAGGTGGTCAAGAACAAGGTGGCGGCGCCGTTCAAGCAGGCCGAGTTCGACATCGAGTTCGGCAAGGGAATCTCGACCTCGGGCTGCCTGCTGGACTACGGCATCGAGCACAACATCGTCACCAAGTCGGGCTCGTTCTTCTCCTACGGGGATGAGCGCCTGGGTCAGGGCCGCGGGAACGCCAAGGCCTTCCTTGACGAGCACCCGGAGATGGCGGCCGAGATCGAGGACAAGGTGTACGCCGCGCTCGGCCTGAGCCGGGACCTGGTCAAGCCGATCGAGCACGACGAGCCGGCGCTGGCCGCAGTGGACGGTGGCCGGGCGGCGTGAGCCCGGCGCAGAGTTCCGCTACCGCCACCGCTGAGGAGCGGCTTCAGCAGGCGCTCGCGCTGGCCTTCGCCTATCTCAACCGCCGCGAGCGGACGGTGGGGGAGGTCGAGGCCCATCTCGAGCGCCGGGGGGTCAGTACCGAGGTCAGCGCCGCCGCCCTCCGGGTCCTGCGCGCCGACGGCTATGTCGATGATGCGCGTTACGCCCTCATGTACGTGCACGACAAGCGCGAGCTCGAGGGCTGGGGCAGCGAGCGCATTCGCCGCGAGCTCGCCGGGCGGGGCATCAACCGCGACGTGATCGAGGCCGCCCTCGCCGAACATGAGGCCGAGCGGGGTCAGGGGCAGACGGAGCTCGACCGCGCGCTGAGCGTGCTGCGCCGCCGATTCCCGACGCCGCCGGCCGACCGCCGCGATCGGGATCGTGCCCTCGGGCTGCTGATTCGCCGCGGCTTCGACGGCGAGCTGGCCCTCGACGCCCTGAGCGCCCACGCCCGGGGGGGCTGAACGGGATCGCTCGCCGGCGCTGAACGGGGATCGCTCGCCGGCGCGGCGCACCCGCGGGCGACGCAAACCGCCGCCGCGCTTGTGCGTTTGCGCGCCAACCCGGCCGGTACTAGGATGGACGGCAGCGAACGAACGGTCCGCCGGACCGCAAAAGACCCGGAAATCTTCAGATATCGAACCCATTGAACCTTGTGTTGACGGCAACTCCAAACGGGCGCCCGATGGCGTCCGCACCGTTCTCCCAATGCTCAGGCTGACGCCGGGAAAGCGGTGATCGCAGCCCTCTGAAGTGCGTGTGCTCGTGCGTTCGGACGGGCCGGTCGGTCGCTCCCATAGGCAATAAAGAATTGGACCCGGCGCGGCCCTGGCCCGCTCGGTCCGGCGAGAGGAACGACCATGCAAATCATCGGAGCCGCAGCGCTCATAGCGCTCGGAATCGTGGTCGCCGCCATTCTCTACGGCCGCTCGCACAGCGGCTCGCCCGCGCCGCCGCCGGTGGATCGGGAGGCGACCACGGCCCTCAACACGGCCCTGACCGAACGCGGCGCGGGATTGGACCGGCGCGAGGAATCGCTGATCCGCCGTGAGGAGGCCCTGGACAGCCGTGAGGAGGACCTTGACCGGCAGCGGGAGGAGCTGAGCGAGCGCCGCCGGGAGGTGGAGCGACGGCTCGAGAGCCTGGCCGGTCTGTCGGGCGCGCGCGCCAAGCAGCTGCTGCTCGAGGAGATCGAGGACCAGGCCAGGCACGACGCCGCGCGCCGGCTGCGTCAGATTGAGGAGGAGACCAAGCGCGAGGCCGAGCGCCGCGTGCGCAACATCCTGTCGGTCTGCATGCAGCGGCTGGCCGCCGGCCACGCGACCGAGACCACGGTCTCGGTCGTGCAGCTCGCCGCCGATGACATGAAGGGCCGGATCATCGGGCGCGAGGGCCGCAACATCCGGGCGCTGGAGAACCTGACCGGGGTGGACTTCATCATCGACGACACGCCGGGTGCCGTGGTCCTGTCCGGCTTTGACGGCGTCCGCCGGGAGATCGCCCGGCTGACCCTGGAAAAGCTTCTCTCCGACGGCCGGATTCATCCCGCTCGCATTGAGGAGACCTACTACCAGACGAAATCCGAGCTCGAGAGCCACATGGTCGAGCTCGGCGAGCAGGGCGCCTTCGATGCCGGCGTGCCGGGTGTCCATCCCGAGCTGATCAAGCTGCTCGGCCGGCTGCGCTTCCGCACCAGTTACGGGCAGAACGTGCTCGCCCACTCGATCGAGGTCGCGCAGCTGGCCGCGATGATGGCCCAGGAGCTGGGAGCGAGCGCCAAGACGGCGCGCCGGGCCGCCCTGCTGCATGACATCGGCAAGGCGGTCACGCATGAGATCGAGGGGCCGCACGCCCTCGTCGGGGGCGATATGGCCCGCAAGTACGGCGAATCAGCCGCCGTCGCCCATGCCATGGAGGCCCACCACAACGAGGTCGAGCCGCAGACGATCGAGGCCGTGATCGTCCAGGCGGCCGACGCCCTGTCCGGTGCGCGGCCGGGCGCGCGCGGCGAATCACTCGAGCAATACGTCAAGCGCCTGCGCGATCTGGAGCAGATCGCCACCCGACACCGCGGCGTGGACAAGGTCTACGCGATGCAGGCCGGTCGCGAGATTCGCGTGATGGTGGCCCCGGGCGCGATCGACGATGATGCCGCGACGCTGCTCTCTCATGAGATCGCCCGCGAGATCGAGAAGGAGCTCGAGTACCCCGGCCAGATCAAGGTCACGGTGATCCGCGAGTCCCGCGCGGTCGAGTACGCCCGCTGAGCACCGCCTTCCCCCCGGGCCTCTGACAACCTGCAGCCATGTCCAGCCGAATCCTGGTTATTGAGGACGAGCCCGGCATCGTCGATTTCCTCGAGCGCGGCCTGCGCTCGTACGGCTTCGAGGTCGAATCGGCCACGGATGGCGTGACCGGCGCCGAGCGGGCCCTCCAGGAGCCCTTCGACCTGGTCGTCCTCGACCTGATGCTGCCTCTGCGCGGGGGCATGGAGGTGCTCCACGAGCTCCACGAGGCCAAGCCGGCGCTGCCCGTGATCGTGCTCACCGCGCGCAGCGAGGTGGAGAACCGGGTGGCGGGCCTCGACGCCGGCGCGATCGACTACCTGACCAAGCCGTTCTCCCTCACCGAGCTGGCCGCGCGCATCCGGGCCCAGCTGCGCTCGGCCGCCCAGGTGCCGACCACCACCCTGAGCGGCGGCGACGTCGAGGTCGACCTCATCACCCGCGAGGTGCGACGGGGCGGCACCGTGGTGCGGCTCTCGACGACCGAGTTCGAGCTGCTCTCCTACCTGCTGCGCAACACGGGCCGCGTGCTCTCCCGCGAGCAGATCCTGCGTGCCGTCTGGGGCTACGACTACGACCCCGGAACCAACGTGGTCGACGTTTACGTCGGCTATCTGCGGCGCAAGCTGCGCCGCAGCGGCGATCGGGACCCGATCGTCACCGTGCGCTCCGTCGGCTACCGGTTCGATGCCCCGAGCTAGGCGGGTCCTGGCGGTTCACCTTCCGGGAGGCCTGCGGTGGCGGCTGACCGCCTGGGTGGCAGCGGTGATGCTGGTCTCGGTCGCGGTGATCTTCTTCGTCGTCTACAACGGCACCGGGACCGAGGTCCGGGCCCAGATCGACCGCGACGTGAGCGGCGACACCAACCAGCTCGGTGGCGCGCTCGCCGCCTACGGCGGCGCGGCGCCGGCCGAGCTGTCGGCGATCGCCCGGCACTACGTGCAGGCGCAGCCCTACGGGTCGACCTCGACGCTGCTGTTCGTGCTGATCCCGGGCGCCCAGCCGGCCTTCAATCACCCGGAGATCGTCACCCAGGGCGAGCTCGAGGAGACGACCGAACCCCTGGCCGAGCAGCAGGAGGAGCGCGGGTTCGCCGCCGCCCTGCTGCGCCCGCACCTCGGCTACAGCGTGCTCAAGGTGCCCGACGTCGGAGCCATGCGGATCCAGGAGCGCGTGGCCCGCGTGGGCCGCGGCAGCGTCGTCGTCGGCGCCGGCGAGCCGTTGGCGATCGTCACCCGCGCTCAGAACGGCGTGGCCCGGACCTTCGTCCTGGCCGGGACGCTGACCCTGGCCCTGGCCCTGATCGCCTCCTATCTGGCCGGGGTCCGCGTGTCGGCGCCGCTGCGCCGGATGGCGGCCATCGCCGCGCGCGTCGACGCCGGCGAGCTCGAGCCCCGCATGGAGCCCGGGAACGGGCGCGGGGAGGTCAGCACCCTGGCCGAGACCTTCAACCACATGCTCGATCGACTGACCGGAGAGCTGCAGGGACAGCGTGATTTCATTGCCGACGCCTCACACGAGCTGCGCACTCCGA
Organism: Solirubrobacteraceae bacterium; assembly: GCA_036392135.1. Taxonomy (GTDB): domain Bacteria; phylum Actinomycetota; class Thermoleophilia; order Solirubrobacterales; family Solirubrobacteraceae; genus Palsa-465. The sequence goes on along the minus strand of DASVYO010000169.1, from coordinate 17,115 downwards.
TCACCGTGATTCGCGGCCAGCTCGAGGTGCTGGCCGCCCAGGAGAACCCGTCGGCCGAGGAGGTTCGGCGCGCGGAGCGGCACGTCCAGGGGGAGATCACCCGCATCAGCCGCCTGGTCGACGATCTGCTGCTGCTGGCCCAGGCCGAGCACACCAACTTCCTCCGTCCCGAGGAGATCGACCTCGAGCAGTTCGTGGACCAGTTGTGGGACGGGGTCAGCCTGACCGCCGCCCGCCGCTTCGAGCTCGGGCCCGTACCCAGGGGAACGCTGCACGCCGATCCCGACCGCCTGGCCCAGGCGCTGCGCAACCTGGCCGCCAACGCCATCCGCCACACCGCACAGGACGACGGGCTGGTCAGGCTGGAGGTGAACGCGGTCGGCCTCAACCGGATTCGCTTCACCGTGATCGATGACGGACCGGGGATCCTGCCCGCCGAACGCGAGCGGATCTTCGAGCGCTTCCATCGCACCGATCCGGCCCGCAGCCGCGCCGAGGGAGGGGCCGGCCTGGGGCTGGCCATCGTCCGCGCGATCGCCGAGGCGCACGGGGGCCAGGTCCGGGCGGTCGAGCCCGCCCCGGGGGAGGCGGGGGCGCGGGTCGCCCTGGAGCTGCCCGGTTTCGTGCCCGCTCCGGCCCTCCGGCGGGTGACCCGGACCCAGGTAGTCTGAGCGAGACCGTGAAGCGCTACCACCTGACCACCTTCGGCTGCCAGATGAACGAGCACGACTCGGAGCGGATCAAGGGCATGCTCGAATCCCTGGGCTACGGCGAGACCGACACCCAGGCGCAGGCCGACCTGATCCTGTTCAACACCTGCTCGATCCGGGAGGCGGCCGACAGCCGCTTCACCGCCCATCTCGGGCACGCCAAACGGGTCAAGCGCGAGCGGCCGGAGACGGTGATCGGCGTGGGTGGCTGCTGGGCGCAGTCGGTCAAGGAGCAGGTCTTCGCCCAGTTCCCGTTCGTCGACGTCGCCTTCGGTCCGGGGCAGGTGCACAAGCTGGCCGAGTTCCTGACCAGTGACAGCCTGACCGCGCAGGGCTTCTTCGAGTTCGAGGGCTTCACCGGCCACCTGCCCGCCAAGCGGGCGCGGGACTTCCAGGGCTGGGTGCAGATCTCCGTCGGCTGCAACTCGGTCTGCTCCTACTGCATCGTCCCCTCGACCCGCGGCCGCGAGGTCAGCCGCCCGGCCGGCGAGCTCGTGCAGGAGGTGCGCCGGCTGGCCGAGGACGGCGTCAGCGAGGTCACCCTGCTCGGCCAGAACGTGAACTCATATGGCCGCGACCTCCCCAAGGGCCACAAGGTCACCTTCGCCGAGCTGCTGGCCGAGGTCGACGCGGTGCCCGGCATCGAGCGCATCCGCTACACGAGCCCGCACCCCAAGGACATGCGGGAGGACGTGATCCGCGCCCATGCCGAGCTCCCCTCGCTGTGCGAGCACATCCACCTCCCGCTCCAGTCCGGGTCGAGCGCGGTGCTCAAGCGAATGCGGCGCACGTACTCTCGCGAGCGCTATCTGGACCGCGTCGCCCTGATCCGCGAGCACATCCCCGACTGCGCCCTGACGACCGACATCATCGTCGGGTTCCCGGGGGAGACCGAGGCCGATTTCGAGCAGACCCTCGAGGTGGCCGAAGCGGTCGGCTATGACGGCGCCTTCACCTTCATCTACTCGCCGCGCCGGGGCACCGAGGCGGCCGAGCTGCCCGACCAGGTGCCCCACGACGTCAAGGTGGCCCGCCTGGAGCGCCTCGTGGACGTCGTCCAGCGCCGCGCTCGCGAGCGGGCCGAGCGCTTCGTCGGCCGTGAGGTCGAGGTCCTGGTCGAGGGCCCATCGCGGACCGATCCGACCCGGCTTCGGGGGCGCTCGCGGCACAACAAGGTGGTCAACTTCGACGGGCTCGGGGAACCGGGGGATTACGTTCCGGTCCGCGTCACCGCCGCCACCAGCCAGACGCTGAGCGGCGAGGCCTCGCTGCTGTCGCGCGCCGCCGGCTGAGCCTCCGGCAACCCACGGGCGAGCCGCGCTGAGGTGCCGTCCGCCGGTTGTGCGAACGTATGTTCGTGCGCTGGAATCAACAGAGCATCGAGAGGGAGGAGAGGGCTCGCCTACCGGGCTACCGCGACGAGGCCGTGGTGCGTCACTTCGACGCCCCCGAGGGGATCTCGACGAACTTCTACGAGGTTCGCGCCAAGTCGATCCTCAACCGCGTGCCCGAGGCCTCGCGGATGCCGTTCCGCTGGACCATCAACCCGTACAGGGGCTGCACCCATGCGTGTGCCTACTGCTTTGCTCGCCCGACGCACACCTATCTCGACTTCGACGCCGGCCGCGATTTCGAGCGCCAGATCGTGGTCAAGGTCAACGCCCCCGAGCGCCTGCGGGTCGAGCTGGCCCGCCCATCGTGGAAGGGGGAGCACATCGCGCTCGGCACCAACACCGACCCCTACCAGTGGGTCGAGGGCCGCTACCGGCTGATGCGGGGCATCTGGGAGGCGATGATCGATGCGCGCAACCCGGGCTCCGTGCTGACCAAGTCACCTCTGCTGCTGCGCGACCTCGATCTGATGGAGGAACTCGCCTCGCGAGCGGACTTCAGCGCGGCGCTGTCGGTGCCCACGCTGGATGAGAAGGCCTGGCGGGCGACCGAGCCCCACACGCCGAATCCGAAGGCGCGCCTCGAGGCGGTGGCCGAGCTGACGCGGGCCGGGATCCGCACCGGGGTGCTGATCGCGCCGCTGATGCCGGGCATCAACGATTCGCCCCAGCAGGTGGCGCGAATCCTCGAGTTGGCCACCGAGGCCGGGGCGGAGTACGTCTCGGGCATCGCCCTGCATCTGCGCGGAGAGGTGCGTCAGGTGTTCATGGACTGGCTGGCCGAGCATCGCTCTGACCTCGTGGGGCGCTACCGTGATCTCTACCGGCGGGGCGCGTATGCGCCGAGCGCCGAGCGGCGTCGGTTGGCCCGCTTGGTCCGCGGCCCGGATGTCGGGCCCTGGGAGCGCTCAGGTCGCACGGGTCCGCCGTCGAGGGAGACGCCTCCCGTGCCACGAGAATCCGTGCAGCAGACATTGTTTAACCTCGGTTAGCCGGTGAAACCCGCGACCGGCACCGGTGGTAGGTAGCCAGCGACGAAAACGCGAGGAACCGGAACCGCATGCCACGACGCTTCAAACCACCCAAGCGCGATCTGTATCTCGACCGGATGTTCGAGACGCGCAGCGAGGCCTGGGAGCGCGCCGGGCTGTCGGTCGGCGAGTCGAACATGAAGGTCGTCAAACGCGCGCAGCGCGAGGGCGCGGTCCTGGTCGCCCTCCTGATCGGCGTGCTGGTCGCCTACAGCCACCGCCGGGGAATCCTCGGCCACCACACCGCCGACCAGCTCCAGACGTGGCTGCAGGCCGCGACCGTGATTGCCCTCGTCGGCCTCGGCTGGGCCCTGGCCCGGGATGTGGGCCGCGCGGCCGGGCCGATCTTCATGCGCCGGATGGATCCGGCCACCGCCGGCACGGTGGGCTTCCTGATCCGCCTGTTCACGATCGCCGTCGCGGTGCTGCTGGCCCTGTCCACCGCGGGATTGTCACCACGCTCGCTGGCCGTCGGCGGGGCCTTCACGGCCGTCGTCCTCGGTCTGGCCGCGCAGCAGACGCTGGGCAATCTGATCGCCGGCATGGTCCTGCTCAGCGCCCGGCCGTTCCGGGTCGGTGAGCGCATCCGGCTCCAGGCCGGTGCCGTGGGCGGCTCGGTGGAGGGGATCGTCAGCTCGCTGGGGCTGCTGTACACGACGCTGAGCGCGGGCTATGACCGCATCCTGATCCCCAACAACGTGGTGCTCGCGGCGGCCGTCGTCCCGCTGCGGGAACCCGACTCGGTCGACGTGAAGGTACGGCTCAGCTCGGGCGTGCGTCCGAGCCAGGTGCAGGCCATCCTCGACAGCGAGATCACCACCGGCACGATCCACAAGCCCTCCGTGCTGCTCGAGGAGCTCGAAGGCGATGAGCTGGTCGTGCGCGTTCACGCCACGCCCGAGATGGCTGATGAGGGCGCCAAGCTGGCCGACGAGATCATCGCCGCGCTGGCCTCGGTGACCGGCGAGCACGCCGTCCAGCCCGACTGACGCTCAGGCCTCGGGTCGGCGCCGTCAGGTCTCGAGTCAGCACCGCGACCGGGATCGCCCCGCGGCCCGCCGCGGCGCTGAGGGAGTCAGCGCTGGTCGCGCTGGGTGTCGGCGATCGACGAGGCGATCCGGTGGGAGCCCAGGCGCCGGCTGACGCTCGCCGCCAGCGCGGGCGCCACGCCCGCCGCCGTGGCGCCGAGGCGCAGGGCGAGCGGTGCCACGTCGAGCTCGGCCCGGTCCTCATCGATCGCTCGCAGGACCGCCGCGGCCACATCCTGCGGAGACCGGGTGCCGACCCCCGGCGGCAGCGTCACCCCGGACTTGGCGAACATCCCGGCGTCGCGGATGAAGCCCGGGAACACGGTCGACACGCCCACGCCGTGCTCGCGGAGATCCTCGCGCAGGCCGAGCGCGAGGCCGCGCAGACCGAACTTGCTGGCCAGGTAGAGCGGTGCTCCCGGCGTCGCCGCCTTGCCCTGCAGTGAGGAGATGAACACGAGCTGCCCGGAGCCGCGCGCGACCATCCCCGGGACCAGCGATCGGGCCAGCGCCACCGGGGCCCGCAGATTGACCTCGAGCATGTCGTCGATCTGCCGCTGGGTGAGCTCCTGAAGCGCTCCGCTGGCCGGCACGGCGGCGTTGGCGATGAGGATCCCGACGCCCGCCTCGGCGGCCAGCTCACCCAGTCGGGCCACGTCGCCGCGAGCGGCGAGATCGCACACGACCGAGCGGCCTCCGACCGCCTCGGCCAGGGGCTCGAGCAGCTCGGCGCGCCGGCCGCTGAGCAGCAGCTTGGCGCCCCGGGCGGCGAGCGCGTGGGCGATCGCCTGGCCGAGGCCGCCATAGGCGCCCGTGAGGAGCACGGTCGAGTGCCGCACTGGTATTCGCGGCCCTCGGCGCATCGCTGCACGATACTGCGCACGTGCCGCCGGCCGCCGTGATCGCGCTGTTCGGGCCGACCGGGGTCGGGAAGACCGCGGTGGCCATCTCCCTGGCCGAGCGTCTGCGCCAGCAGGGGGAGGACCCGGTGGCGGTCTCCGCCGATGCTCTCCAGGTCTACGCCGGACTTGAGACCATCACCGGCGCGGCCAGCGCCGCCCAGCGGGCCCGGCTCGAGCACCGGCTGCTCTCGTTCCTGCCCGTTGACGCCACCTTCAGCGCTGGGCAGTACGCGCAGCTGGCCCACGCCGAGATCGACGAGCTGCTGCGGGCCGGACGGCGTCCCATCGTCGTCGGCGGCACCGGGCTCTACCTGCGCGCCGCCCTGACTGAGCTGAGCCTGCGGCCTGCGCCCCCGCCGGGCATTCGCGAGCGCTGGCTGACCGAGCTGGAGGGCCGCGGGCCGATGGCGCTGCATGCGGTGCTCGCCCGGCGTGCGCCGTGGGCGGCGGCCGACATCGATCCGGCCGACCGCCAGCGGATCGTGCGCGCGCTCGAGCTGCTCGATGCCGGGGAGCTCGATCCGCCGCAGGGCGAGCGCTCAGAGCTCTGGAGTGACGCCACGCGCCATCCGACGCTGCTCGTCGGGCTGACGATGGAGCGCCAGGCCCTGTACGCCCGGATCGACGCCCGGGTGTTGGCGATGGTCGCCGCCGGGGCCGAGGCGGAGGTCCGCCGGGCCAGCGCCGCCGGCGCCTCGCTGACCGCCCGCAAGGCGCTCGGCTTCGAGGAGCTGCTGGTCGGGGACATCGAGGCCACCCAGCGCCGCAGCCGCAACTACGCCCGCCGCCAGCTGACCTGGATGCGCAAGCTGACCGGGGCGACCGTGCTCGACGCCACCGATCGCCCACCGGAGCGGCTGGCGGTGGAGATCCAGCGCCTGTGGCTGGCTGCGGGGTGAGGTCGCGGCAGTCCCCGTCCGGGGCCTCAGACGACCGGCACGAACGGATACAGCAGCACGACCGCGACCAGCACGGTCAGGGCCCAAGCGAGCACCAGACCCCGGGACCAGCGCCGCCGCAACCGCCACGCCTGGGAGGTCAGCCAGATCCCCGTCACGTACAGGCCGGGCATCACGACCACCATGTAGTACAGATAGCTGGTGCGCTGGTCGACCAGGCTGAGGAGCGCGAACGGGATCCAGGTGCCCAGGAACCACGCGATGCCGACCAGGGCCAGCGGGGCGTCACCACTCATCCTCGGGACCCGGGCCGGTGAGCCGCCGGCGGGGTCCGTGGACGGCGCCGCCGGGGCTCCGGGCGCGGAAGCCACCCGGGGCAGGCGCACGAGCCGCCACAGGGCGAACGGCAGTGCGAGCACGCCCGCGGCCAGCACGGGCGGGCTGACGAAGCCCAGGAACTTGGACACCGGGTGGATCGCGTACAGCCCACCACCGGGCAGCGAGGGGTTGATCCGCAGGTAGGTGATCGGCTTCAGGTCGACCAGCCAGTACCACGGATACGAGGCGATCCCCTGTGGGCCGTTGGGGCTGTTCAGGTTACTGGCGTAGGAGACCATGTGGCCGAAGTGAGCGAAGGCTCCGCCGGTGATGAGCTGGCCGGCGGCGTCGTTGTAGGGCGTCGCGATCTGGTCCATGATCGCCAGCACGGCCATGAAGATCCCCGCCGCCGAGAAGCCGCAGATGAACAGGCGCCGCAGCGCCGGCAGCACCGTCCAGTCCTCGGGGGCGGAGTCATCGCGCGCCCACAGCAGGACCCGACCCAGCTCGAGCAGGACGAGCACGGCGAGCAGATACGGCGCCACGAGCTTGCAGGCCGATCCGATCGCCAGGACGATCCCCGCGCCCAGCGGCTGACCGCGCAGATACAGGGTCAGGGCCCAGATCATCGCCGCCACGGCGTAGATGTCGAGCGTCCCGATCCGGCCGTGGATCAGGAGCAGGTTGTCGCAGGCCATCAGGATGCTCGCCCCGAGCGCGGTCCGCGGTCCGCCGCCGGCCGCCCGGACGAGCGCGAACATGCCCAGGATGGCGATCGTGCCGGCGATCAGGCTGCCGATCCGCCAGGCGAGCGGTCCATCCCCGAAGAGCTCGATCGCCCCGGCCATGACCAGCTTGGCCAGCTGCGGATGCTCGGCGTTGGGATCGGTGCCCAGCGGGGCCTGGGCGTAGTGGGAACCGGCGGGCGGCCGGATGCCCGCGATCACCCGGGCCGCGTTCACGTAGTAGGCCTCGTCGAAGATCAGCGTGTGCTGATCCGCCGTGCGGCACGGCGACTGGCAGGGTTCGCCCAGCAGCGCCACCCGGGCGCCGAGGGACAGGACCGAAACGATGGCCAGCAGGATCAGCGGCAGCCGGGGGGTGTCGCGGAGCCGGGGAATCATCGCCGGGGCGACGGTACACATAGACTCGCCGCGTGGACTTCGAGAAGTGGCAGGCGCTGGGCAACGACTATCTGATCGTGGAGGCCCGGGCGCTCCCGTTCGCGCTCACGCCGCCCCGGGTGCGGAAGCTCTGCGCCGGGCACTTCGGGGTGTTCGCCGACGGGGTGCTGCTCCTGTCAGAGCCCGATGAGCCCGGTTTCGTGGCCCGTCTGCGGATCTTCAACCCCGACGGATCAGAGGCTGAGCTGTCGGGCAACGGCGCCCGGGAGGCCGTGCTCTACCTGCGCCGCTCAGGCTGGACGGCCAGTGATCAATTCTCGATTCAGACCGCAGCCGGGGAGATGCGGCCCACGATCACCTCGCCGACCACCTGCCGGATGGATCTCGGCCGGGTGCGGCTGCGCAGCTCGGACTACCCGCAGGGGAGCGAGGACGGCGTCGGCGAGCTGACCGCCGGTGGACGCACCTGGCGCTTTCAGCATGTGCAGGTGGGTAATCCCCAGTGCGCGATCCGCATCGAGGATGAGGCCGAGCTCGAGGCGCTGGATCTCCCCGCCATCGGCCCCGGCCTCGAGCACCATTCCCTGTTTCCTCAGCGCACGAACGTCTCCTGGTACACGCCAATCGGGCCGAACCGGATCCGGGCCCGGATCTTCGAGCGCGGAGTGGGGGAGACGACGGCCAGCGGCACCGGCGCCACCGGGGCCGCGGTGGCTCACGTGCTGGCCGGCGGGGATTCGCCGGTCACCGTCGTGCTCGACGGCGGCGAGCTCGAGGTCGAGGTTGAGGAGGATCTTCACGTCAACCTCTCAGGCTGGGCCGTGCCGGTTTTCCGGGGCGTCGTGGCTGAGGAATTCCTGAAGGAGTTGCATGAGACCCAGTAAGCGCCTGGATCAGATCGCCCCGTACATGTTCGCCCAGCTGGAGCGCAAGGTGGCGGCCAAGAAGGCGGCCGGCGTCGATGTCATCAGCCTGGGCATCGGAGATCCGGATACGCCGACGTACGCCCCGATCGTCGCCGCGGCCCAGCGGGCGGTGGCCGATCCGAGCACTCACACCTACCCGACCAACCGGGGGCTGCTCGCCTTCCGCGAGGCGGTGGCCGCCTTCTACGCGCGGCGCTTCGGGGTCAGCATCGATCCGGAGACCGAGGTCATGCCGGCGATCGGCGCCAAGGAATGCATCTTCAACCTGAACCTGGCCTTCCTCGATCCGGGTGATGTTGCGCTGGCCTCCGACCCGGGGTATCCGGTCTACACGGGCGGGCCGCTGCTGGCCGGCGGCGAGCCGTACCTGATGGGGCTCAGCCCCGAGCGTGGCTTCGCCCCCGATTTCGACGCCATCCCGGCCGAGACGCTGGAGCGCGCTCGGCTGATGTTCATCAACTACCCCAACAATCCGACCGGGGCGATCGCGCCCGACGGCGTGTTCGAGCAGGCGATCGCCCTCGCCCGGCGCAACGATCTCCTCGTCGTCCACGACAACGCCTACAGCGAGACCACGTTCGAGGGCTACGTGGCGCCCTCGTTCCTGGCCACGCCCGGCGCCAAGGAGGTCGGGGTCGAGGTCTTCTCGCTCTCCAAGGGCTACAACATGACCGGCTGGCGATGCGCGGCAATCGTCGGTAACGCCGAGGCGATCGCCGAGTACTGGCGCCTGAAGTCGAACGTCGACTCAGGCCTGTTCGAGGCCGTTCAGCTGGCCGGAGCGGCCGCCCTCGCCCCCGAGGTCGATGCCGAGGTGAAGGCGATGAACGCGATCTATCAGAGGCGCCGTGACCTGGTCTGCGAGGCCCTGGCCGCGGCCGGGGTGAAGGTCACCCCGCCCAAGGGCACGATCTACATCTGGGCACCGATCCCGAGTGGCTTTGCCAGCGCGGCGGAGTACTGCGAGCACGTGCTCGAGGCCACCGGCGTGATCATCTCGCCCGGAGGCGCCTACGGTCCCAACGGCGAGGGCTTCTTCCGGATCTCGCTCACCACCCCGGATGATCGCCTGCTGGAGGCGGTGCGGCGCCTGTCCGCGCTGTGAAGTCCGTCGGCCGGCGACCCCGTCGCGGCTACCATGGCCGTGGTGCGTGAAGCTCATCAGCAGCTGAATGGGGCGCGCCGGGACGGCGATCGCCCCCGTGGACGGGCTCGCCAGCGGGCGCTCATGATCGCCGCCGTCCCGGCCGGCCAGGAGGATCATCTGGCCGAGCTTGAGGAGCTGCTGCGCACGGCCGGCGCGGCCGCCGTGGGCCGGGTGCTCCAGCACCGCGACAGCCCGCATCCAAACTCCTACCTCGGGCCCGGGAAGCTGGACGAGCTGAAGGCGGAGATCGCCGCGCTCGACGCCAACCTGGTCGCCGCCGACGACGAGCTCTCGCCGCGCCAGGAGCGCAACCTGGAGGCAGCGCTCGGTGTCCCGGTCATCGACCGTACCGCCATCATCCTCGACATCTTCGCCGCTCACGCCCACAGCGCGGAGGGCAAGCTGCAGGTCGAGCTGGCCCAGCTGGAGTACAACCTGGCCCGGATGCGGGGGCTGTGGACGCACCTCGAGCGCCTCGGCGGCGGGATCGGCACCCGGGGGCCGGGTGAGAGCCAGATCGAGACCGACCGCCGGCTGGCCCGCGACCGGATCTCCTCGCTGCGGCGTCGCCTGGGCCACGTCCGCTCGACCCGGTCGGTGATGCGCGCCGAGCGCGAGCGCGCGCAGCTGCCCCAGATTGCGCTGGCCGGCTACACCAACGCCGGCAAGTCAACCCTGCTCAACGCCCTCACCGGGGCGACCGTGCCGGTCCGCGACCGCCTGTTCCACACCCTTGATCCCACCACACGGGTGCTGCGGGCGGGTGGCCGTGACTACCTGCTGACCGACACCGTTGGGTTCATCCGCAAGCTTCCCCATCAGCTCGTCGATGCCTTCGGGGCCACGCTCGAGGAGACGCGACGGGCCGACCTGATCCTGCACGTCGTGGATGCGTCGGTCGATGAAGAGGAGCTGCTGGAGATGACCCGGGCGGTGGAGGACGTTCTGGTCGAGATCGCCGCCGAGGAGGCGCCGCGAGTGCTGGTGCTGGCCAAGGCCGATCGCCTAACGGCGGAGCGGCGAGGCGAGCTGACGCACCGCCATCCCGACGCCGTCCTGGTGTCGGCGATCACCGGGGAGGGGATCGGCGAGCTGATCGCCCGGATCGAGACGGAGTTCGACCGGCGCCTGTCCCAGGTGGAGCTGCTGGTGCCCTACGACGAGGGTGGCCGGCTGGCCGAGCTGCACGAGCTGGCCGGTGACCTGGAGCGTGAGGACACGCCCGAGGGTGTGCGCGTGCTGGTTCGGCTTCCGGCCGGGATTGCCGCGCGCTACGAGCCGTTCGCCTTTCCCGACCAGAGCCCCAAGCCCGCGTGAGCGGTGCCGCAGCCGAGTCGCGGCCCGCGGCGAGCCTCCGGGTGCTCCGGCTGGATCCGCGGGCCGTGTTGCCGAGTCGCGCGCACCCCGGCGATGCGGGCCTCGATCTGCACGCCGTCGAGGGCGCCGAGCTGGCGCCGGGGCAGCGCCGGTCGGTTCCGACCGGCCTGGCCATCGAGGTCCCCGCCGGCCAGGCGGCGCTCGTCCTGCCCCGCTCGGGGCTGGCGGCCCGCCATGGGATCACGGTCGTGAACGCGCCGGGCCTGATCGACTCCGGCTACCGGGGTGAGCTCCGGGTGCTGCTGCTGAACACCGATCCGCATGAGGCGTTCGCGATCGCCTCGGGTGACCGGATCGCCCAGCTCGTGCTGGTCCGCGTGGAGCTGCCCGAGCCGCTCGAGGTGAAGGCGCTCAGCGACAGCGCCCGCGGGGGCGGTGGCTTTGGCTCGAGCGGCGGGTTTGGCCCGCCAGTCGCCTAGACGCACCGCTACGAGGTCGGCGGGATGATGCCGTGCGTCTCCAGGAACTCCTTGGCCACCGTGGCCGGGTCCTGGCCGGCGACGTCAACGAGCTGATTGAGCTCTCGCATCACGGGCACGGTGAGCAGGGCGCTGATCCGGTTGATCGTGTCGACGAAGGCCGGGCCCTCCCGACTGAGGGCCCGGGTGGCCACCACGGGTACGACGTTGCCCCAGCCGAGCACGTTCTCGGGGTCGTCCAGGAGCCGGTAGTTGCCGCTGGCCAGCTGGCCGTCGGTGGTGTTGACGAAGGCGGCCAGCACCTGGCCGGCGTTCAGCGCCGCGTACTGGTCGCCGATCGCGAGTTGCTTGAACGCCGCTGGTGTGAAGCTGTAGCTCTGCTCGAGGTCGGACAGCCCGGGATGGCTCTGCTCGAACTGGGGCGGGCCGCCCATGACCAGCGTCGGAGCCACCCGGGACAGGTCACGGATCGTCCGCAGGTGGTTGGCCTCCGCGTAGCCGACCGTGACCCCGATCGCCGACGTGTCGCTGAACGGAGTGGGGGTGAGCAGCTGCATGTTGTGGGCCAGGGCGTAGCGCTGCGCGGCCTCGTAGGCCGCCCCCCGGCTGGTGAACCCGTGCGTGTAGCCGGCCACCGCCGCGTTGAACACGTTCAGGTACTCCGGGTACATGTCGAGCGAGCCCGACGCCATCGCCTGCAGCGTGACCGACGTCGGTCCGATGTTCTGGTTGAGCTCGACGCTGTAGCCCTGGGCCTGCAGCGCCTCGCGATACAGATCCCCCAGCAAGAACTGCTCGGTGTAGTTCTTGTCGCCGATCGTGACGGCCGGCTTGCCGGTCCCCGGCAGGGCGGCCGTGGTCGTGCTCGTGCCGGTGCCCGAGGTGGTCCCGGGCAGCGTGGTCGTGCCCGAGTCGGCCCCCGCGCCGTGCGTCCCCGACGCGGACGACGAGCAGCCCGCCACGGCGAGCATGGCGAGGATGGTCAGGGCGGCGGCGAGGACCCGCGCCCTGCTCGGGCGATGGGAAGCACGGGCGTTCACGGCGGAAGGCGGAGCCATCCTAGACCTCCCGGCGTTCAGACTCCGGCCGCTCGCCGCGCCTCGGCGTGGGAGGCCTGCTCGAGGCGATCGTCCAGCGGCGCCAGCGGCGTGCTCAGCTGCAGCGCGGTGGTGATCAGCCAGTCGGCCAGCCACGCGTTCTTGGGCAGCAGCGGACCGTGCATGTAGGTGCCAATCACGTTGCCGTGACGGACCCCCTCGTAGCCGCTGTGGCCATCGTTGCCGTGTCCGCTGAGGACGCGCCCGAGCGCCGTCTCGCCCGGGCCGAGCGTGGTCCGCCCCCCGTGATTCTCGAACCCGGCCAGCACCCGGCGCCGGCCCGGCTCGAGTTCGACCTCGATGGCCACGTTGCCGATCAGCCGGGGACCATCGGAGCGCACCGTCCGCAGGTCGACCAGCCCGACGCCGGGGAGCACCTCCTCACCCAGCTCGTAGGAGTGACCGAGGAGCTGGTAGCCGCCGCACACGGCCAGCACAACCGCCCCCCGCCGGACCGCCGCGTGGAGCGCCTCGCGCTTTCCCTCGGCCAGGTCGAAGGCACACAGCCGCTGGTCCCGGTCCTGGCCGCCGCCGATGTAGAACAGATCGGCCGCGTCGGGATCCACCGGGTCACCCAGGCCGCTGGCACTGAGCTCGAACTCGATCCCGCGCCAGCGGCAACGCTGCTCGAGCAGCCGCAGGTTGCCCCGGTCGGCATAGATGTTCATCAGGTCCGGATACAGGGCGCAGACCCGCAGGCGCTCAGCCATCGAACATCACCACCACGCTGCCCACATAATCCCGTGTGGGCGCAATCCGGCCCCGCCGGAGGACCCGCAGCCCCGCCGCGCGTCCTTCCTGCTCGAGCCCCTCAGGGTCGAGCGCGTCCAGATGGACGCGGTCCTGCTCGAGATTGAGCTCACCAGCCGGGGTCACCGTCTCCCGGCGGCGCTCGAGCATGAACCCGTCCCCGTCCGGCCGAACCGCGGTCGGGGCACTGGAGTACACGACTCCGTCGCGCTCCAGGACATCGGGCAGCGGCGTGGGTCCACCGTCGACGACCTCGAACTCCTCGAGCTCGTCGGCCAGGGCCACGGCCAGACGGCCTCCCGACCGCAGGTGCTGCCGCGCGCAGATCAGGAACGCCCTCCGGCCCTCGGCGCCACCGAGCAACTGGATCGTCTGCATCGGAACGAGAATGAGATCGAACCGGACGCCAAGCTGAAAGTCACGCGCATCGGCGGCCACCGTGGTCACCGGCAGGTCTCTCGCGCGGTGTCCGAGCTCCTGCAGGAGCTCGGCGTCGAGATCCAGCGCGATCACCTCGTGCCCGGCCCGCGCCAGATCGAGTGACACCCGCCCGGTCCCCGCGCCGATGTCCAGGATCGGACCCGGCCGCCCGGCGGCCAATTCGCGCCAGAAGGGGAGGTCCGCCTCGTAGCGTCCGCACTCCAGGTCGTGCCAGATGACGCTCATGCCGGGGTGGGCTCGCCGATCGACCAGTAGGGCTTCACGTGCCCGCGACGCGACAGTTCCTCCCGGAGCTCGAGCAGCGCCGTATAGGTGGGCAGCGCGTACAGGCCATCGTTTCCGGCGGCGGCCAGAGCGGCGTCCAGCGCCGCGGGCAGAGCGGGGATCACCTCCAGGCGATCGACGGGGACTCCGGCATACTTCAGCCGGAGAGCCAGCTCGGCCGCCCGCGTGCCCGCGCAGGTGAACCGGCGGACGTGCCCGACCAGCAGCTCGAAGTCGGCATCCCAGACCCATGAGATGTCACGGCCGTCCGCGATGCCGTCGTTCAGCACGCCGAGCAGGTCGAGCTCACCGGGCTCGAGGGCCAGCGTGCGCACGATCTCGTTGGCCCCGGCCGGGTTCTTGATGAGCAGGATCGAGAGCTCCCGGCCATCGACCGAGATCCGTTCCGCACGCCCGAAGGCCGCGCTGACCACCTCCAGGCCGCTGACGACGTGCTCCAGGGAGACCCCCAGGCGCAGACACAGGGCGGCGGCGCCGAGGGCGTTGTAGACGTTGTAGAGGCCGGGGAGGGGAAGCGCCACCTGGGCCTGCCCGGCCGGGGTGTGAAGCTGGAAGCGGGCGCTACGCGTGCCCCGCAGCTCGATGTCGGTGGCGGCAATCGAGGGTTCCGGGCGGCGCTGCCCGCAGTTGGGGCACGCGTAGCGGCCCAGGTGTCCGAGGTAGATCGCCTCGTACACGTAGGCCGCGCCACAGCGGCGGCAGTGCTTGGAGTCCGAGGCATGCTGCATCTCGGCCATCGCCATGGCCGGATCCTCGACCCCGAAGTAGCTGACGCCGGGCCGGTTGCGTCCGAGGTCGGCGATCAGGGGATCGTCGGCGTTGAGGGCCAGCTCGGTCCCCTCGAGCCCGGCCACGAGCGCCGCCCAGCGATCGGCGATGATCTCCAGCTCGCCGTACCGGTCCAGCTGATCTCGGAACAGGTTGCTGAGCAGCATGACCCGGGGGTGGATCTCCGCGGCGACGTGGTCGAGCCAGAACTCGTCGACCTCGAACAGACCCAGCCGGCCCGAGATCGTCTGGTGGCGCCCGGCGGCGCCGAGCAGGGTGGAGGCGATCCCGCCGGCCATGTTGGCGCCGGCCCGGTTGGCGACCAGCACCGCCCCGGCGCGTTCGAGAATCGTCGCCGCCATCGCCGTGGTGGTGGTCTTGCCGTTGGTTGCGGAGACGATCGCCGACCCGTCGGGCAGGCGGCCGGCCAGCTGTCTGATCGCGCTCGGCTCCAGGCGCATCAGCACCTTGCCGGGGAGGCTCGTGCCGCCGCCGCGTCCGGCCCGCCGCGCCACCTCGCCGATCGCGCGCGCCGCCATGATCTTCACGTCGAGGACGGTCATCGTGCCTTAAGGAACTAGCACCCGCACCGCTCGGGGCTTCACGCCGACCGTCACCGGCAGCTCGGCGACCGGATCACCGTCGGCGTAGATGGTGAACGGGCGCGAGGCTGAGATGCGGGCCGTCGCCGCCCGGATCACCTCGACGGTGGGCTGGTTGACATGCGCCCCCCTGAACACCGTGGGGGCCAGCAGCAGGTAGCGCCAGCGCGGTACGTCATGGATGAGAACGATCTCCAGCTGCCCATCGGTCAGCGACGCGCCCGGGGCGATCATCATCCCGCCGCCGTAATAGCGCGAGTTGGCCGCCGCGACCGAGTAGCCCCGGAAGGTCCGCGGTTCGCCGCCGTCGAGCTCGAGGGTGAAGCTGGCCGGCCGCCAGCCGGCCAGTGCGCGGAGCATCCCGTAGGCGTAGACGAGGTGCCCGCGGATCAGGCGCGTCTCATTGGCGATCCGGTTGGCATCGGAGTCAAAGCCGCAGCTGGCGATCCCGATGAACGTCTGGCCGTCGACCACACCCAGATCGAGCGCGGCCTCCCGGCCGTCGCGCAGCACGGCGCAGGCCGGGCCGGGTTTCAGCGGGATCCCGAGCATCCGGGCGAAGTCGTTGCCGCGCCCTCCGGGCAGCAGGCCCAGCACGCCGCCCTGCCGGCTCACCTCTCCGGCCACGGCGCCGATCAGTCCGTCGCCGCCGAAGGCGACCGCGGTCGCGCCGCTCTCGGCCGCGGCCCGGGCCAGCGCGCGCGCGTGTTCGAGGTCCCGCGTCAGTTCGACGCGGTACTCCAGTCCGAGCTCGTCCAGGGCAGCCCGCACCTCGGGCAGCGCCCGGCCCGCGCGGCCGCCTCCGGCGGCCGGGTTGACGATCAGCTCGAGGCTCATGCCATGACCAGCGAGCGCAGGTCAGCGCCGATCGCGACCGGTGCAGGATCGGTCTCGGCTTCGGCCTCGGCGCGGGTGCTCACCCCGGACAGCACGATCGCGCCGTCGAGCCCGGCCGCGCTGGCGCCGGCCAGGTCCGACTCCACCCGGTCACCGATCATCAGGGCGCGTCCCGGACCCAGCCGATCCAGGGCGGTGGAGAAGATCAGCGGATCGGGCTTGCCGACGCTGCGGGCGGTTCGCTGGGTGGCGTACTCGACGGCCGCCACGATCGCCCCGGTCCCGGGCCACTCGCCGCCCGGCCCGGGGAACGTCCGGTCCCGGCCGGCGGAGATCAGCTCCGCACCGGCCAGGGCGGCCTGAACGGCCTCACGCAACTCGTCGTAGTTGAACCCGTCATGGCCGGCGATAACGACGACGTCCGCGCGCCCGGCCTGGTCGGTTCCGTTGACGATCCGGTGACCTGACTCGGCCACGTGCCGGAACACCGCCGGCGAGCCGATCACGTAGGCGGTCGAACCCGGCAGCCGGCCGGCCAGCGCGTACTGGATGGCCGCGCCCACGGTGACGATCTCCTCGAGCGAAGCCTGCAGGCCCAGCGACCACAGCTTGCGAACGTATTCCTCGGGGGAGTGCCGGGCGTCGTTGGTGATGAAGGCAATCGACCGGCCGGCGGCCCGCAGTTCGGCGAGCGCCTCGACCGAGCCCGGGATCACGTCGTCGCCGACCCAGATGCAGCCGTCGAGGTCGAGCAGCACCTGGTCGTAGCTCTGGAGTAGGGGAGATAGGGGCATGGTCGGCAGCGCCACCTGGAGGGCTGGGGCGGCGCTCTGACGCGCGCGAGCCGGATCGGCGGAGAGGCCATTCCAGCAAATCGCGGGAAATTCCCCCAGCTCGTACTCGATCTGCCTTGTCTACGTCCGCGCCGCCATGCAAGATCCCATGCACGGTCGTCCCCCGGCTGGACACCGCACCCACCGGGGGGGTGGCCGATCCGGCTGCCACTGGGGAGGCCGGGGCGGGCCGAAAGCTCTGTCAGCCCGGCCGTCAAGGCCGGGTCCTG
>DASVYO010000168.1:0-22945 GCA_036392135.1 Solirubrobacteraceae bacterium | reverse complement strand
GCACGCGCCGCCGGGCCATCGGCCGGCCGGCCGAGTGATGAGGAGCTCGGCTACTACCGGACCCAGGACAGCTTCAGCCAGATCGTCTCGGACGCCGCCTCGGAGCTGTTCTCAGAGGTCCGCCGGCGTGACGTGCCGGGACGGGTGGCCGACCTGCTCGACGAGCTCGGCTCGAAGCTGACCGGCGGCCCGCCCAAGCATTGAGTCTCGGGCGACGCGGCCTCGGGCGAGGCGCCGCCGAGCGCGGACCTCGCCAGCGCCGAGCCTGAGAGCGCCTAGCGGTTGCTCAGGGCCAGCGCCAGAACCGACAGGTCACCGACATGGGCGGCCTGGGCGGTCCAGCTGAGCTGGTCGGCCGCCTCGGGCCGCGCGCCGGTCAGCCGGCGGGCGTGATCGAGGGCGATCGTGACGTGCTCGGGGGCGGTGGGGGTGTTCTTGTTCATAGCGGTCCCTTTCATAACGTGCTTACACAAGGTAAGACTAGTAGGCAATAGGCACAAAGACGTATTGTCTGGGCGTGCCATAGGTGATACCTATATAGATCGTGAACCTGCGCCAGCTCGAGTACTTCGTGGCCATCGCCGACCTGGGCACGTTCACCGCCGCCGCGGAGCAGCTGCTGGTCTCGCAGCCTTCGCTCTCCCAGCAGATCGCGGCCCTGGAGGCCGAGCTCGGTGGCCCCCTGTTCGAGCGCCTGCCGCGCGGGGTCCGGCTGACCTCCGCCGGCCACGCGCTGCTCGGAGAGGCCCGGGCGTCCCTGCGCCACGCCCGCCGCGGCCGCCGGGCCGCGCGCATGGCCCTGGGCCTCGACGCCGGCCAGATCGAGGTCGCGGTGACGACCTCAGCCGCCGTCGGCATCCTGCCGCGGGTGCTGCGGGAATGGCAGCACCGTCACCCCGAGATCGAGGTCAGCCTGCTCGAGTTCCCGCACCGCCGGGCCCTGGAGGAGGCGGTGCGGGACGGAGGCGGAGACCTTGCGGTGGGCTCGATCCCCGATCAGTGGCCCGGGCAGGTCCGGCGGTTGGGGTGGGAGGAGTTCGTGGTCGTGCTGCCCGACGGGGACCCGCTGCTGGCCGGGGAGTCGGTGGCCCTCGAGGCGCTGGCCGAGCGTCGCTGGGTTCACTTCACGCGCGCCCACGGCCTGGCCGAGGTGGTCGACTTCTGCTGCGCCACCGCCGGCTTCTCGCCCCGCGTCGCCGTGCGCACCAGCCAGGTGGTGACCGCGCCGCTGTTTGCCGCCGCCGGATTGGGGCCGGCCCTGGTTCCCGAGCACATCGTCCCGGCCGCGCTGACCTCGCTGGCCCGGCCGGCCGTCAACCGGCCGGTGCGCGCGGTGTGCGCCTTCACGCGAGGCGACTTCACGCCGCTGACCAGCGCCTTTCTGGCCGTGCTGCGTGACTTCCCCTGGGGACCCAAGCCGCACCCGGCCTTCGACCTGGCCTGAACCGGGGCTCGACGGGGCTGACGCCGGCCTGAAGGGGCAGGCCCCGGCGCTCAGACCTCCCGCAACCGCTCGCGCAGCCCGGCGATCATGATCCGCACGGTGAGGCGGTCAAACAGCTCCGCCCCCCAGCCGACCAGCGCCGGGGCGCTGCGACCGAGGCGGCGGTTGATACGGAGCCGCACCGTCAGCAGGCTCTGCCCGGTGCCCACCGGCTCCAGCACCAGCGCCCAGGTCAAGCGCAGATCCTGCCCCCGCTCGGAGTACCAGACCAGCGCGTGCGGCGGATCGACGATCCGGGCTTCGAACCAGCCGTCGCGGCCGTAGTCGGCCACGCGATCGCCGACCCCAACCTGCTGGTGGAGCGGCTCGATCACCCGCAGCGCGCGGTTGCGGCGCGGGGTGAGGCGCTCGAGGCTGCGGGGCAGGTACCAGCCGGCTCGCCCCTTGCCGAGCTGCAGCAGCCACGGCCAGACCGCCGCCGGGGGCCGGGGCAGCGCCGCGAACCGGTCCATGACCAGCTCGGCGTCGCGAATCAGCTCGTCACCGGGCAGCGGTGGGTGCTCCCCGCGCGTCGCGGCCAGGCGCTCGAGCTCAGCCGCGCGCGTCTTCACGGGCCCGCCGGCGCAGGGTGCGCGCCACGTAGTCATCGACGCTGTAGCGCTCCTCGCGCCAGGGATCACCGCGGTGGTGGTAGCCGTTCTCCTCCCAGAACCCGAGCCGGTCGCCCGCCATGACCTCCAGGCGCTGGATCCATTTGGCCGACTTCCACAGGTACAGATGCGGGACCAACAGCCGGGCGGGCCCGCCGTGGTCGGGCTCGAGCGGTGCGCCGTCCGCCTGGTGGGCGATCAGGGCCGGATGCTCGAGCACGTCGCTGAGCGGCAGGTTGGTCGTGTAGCCGCCGTAGCAATGGGCCATCAGATGGGTGGCCTCGGCGGCCGGCCGGGCGCGCTCGATCAGCGCCTTGACGTCGACGCCGACCCAGGTCATGCCGAACTTCGACCAGCGCGTTACGCAGTGGATGTCGCCCCTCCACTCGGTCTGCGGCTCCGCCTGCAGCTGCTCCCACCGCAGCACGAACGGCTCGGCCACGGCGCCGTCGATCGACAGCAGCCACCGGTCGGTGGGGACCCGCGGCGTGGCCCCGAGGCTGAGGACGGGCCACTTGACGGTCGGCGACTGCCCGGGCGGGAGCCGTTCAGGCTCGATGCCCAGGGAAGCGGCGCGTCGGCGCCCCCGGTCTCCGAACATGCGCGGCGTGATTGGCATGCCCTGATTCTGACTATGTTCGAGGAGAACATTGACTTAGCAACCGAAAGGCAGCACGAAATGGCCACCATGCGAGCAGTCCAGGTCCCGCAGGCCGGGGCCGACTTCGAACTTGTCGAGCGCGACGTCCCCGAACCGGGGCCCGGCGAGGCCCTGATCCGGGTCCACGCCTGCGGCGTCTGCCACAGCGACATGTTCGCCAAGGAGGGCGCCTGGCCGGGCGTCAGCTTCCCGGTCGTACCCGGGCACGAGATCGCCGGTGTGATCGAGCAGCTCGGCGACGGCGTCCACGGCTGGGAGACCGGCCAGCGCGTCGGCGTCGGCTGGTTCGGCGGCAACTGCGGCTACTGCGAGCCGTGCCGCCGCGGTCAGCTGATCGACTGCGTGAACATGGAGATCCCCGGCGTCACCCAGGACGGCGGCTACGCCGACTACGTCGTGGTGCGGGCCAGCGCGATGGCCTCGATGCCCGACGAGCTGGCCGACGAGGATGCCGGCCCGCTCCTGTGCGCCGGCATCACCACCTTCAACGCGCTGCGGCGCAGCGGCGCCAAGGGCGGCGATCGCGTGGCCATCCTCGGCGTCGGCGGCCTCGGCCACCTCGGCGTGCAGTTCGCGGCCAAGCTCGGCTTCGAGACGGTGGCGATCGCCCGGGGCACCGATAAGGAGGAGCTGGCCCGCAAGCTCGGCGCCCACCACTACATCGACTCGACGGCCGGCGACCCGGCCGAGGCGCTGCAGAAGCTCGGCGGGGCCGACCTGATCCTGTCGACGGTCACCGCCTCAGACGCCATGGGCGCCGTGTTCGGCGGCCTGCGGCCGAAGGGCCGGCTGATCGTCGTGGGCGCCTCGATGGACCCGGTGCCGGTCCCCGCGGCGCTGCTGATCGGCGGCGACAAGACGATCACCGGCCATGCCTCGGGAACCTCGATCGACTCCGAGGACACGCTCAACTTCAGCGTGCTCTCCGGGGTGCGACCGATGATCGAGACCCTGCCGCTGGAGAAGGCGGCCGAGGCCTACGCCAAGATGATCAGCGGCGACGCCCGCTTTCGGATGGTGATCACGACCGGCGCCTGAGCCGTCGCGTGGGGCGGGCGCGAGCCACGGGCCGCCCGCCCCGACCGTCGGCCCGGTGCCTAGAAGGCGGGCATCTCCCGGTAGTCGCCCCAGACCTCCTGCAGGGTGGAGACGATCTCCCCCTCGGAAACGCCGGCTCGGGCGGCGGCCATGAACAGCGGCATCAGGTTCTGGTCCCCGGCCCCGGCGGTCCTGATCTTCTGCAGCGCCGCGGCCACGGCGGCCTCGTCGCGGCGTGCGCGCACCGCCCGGACCCGGTTGATCTGCTTACGCTCCAGCGCGGGGTCGATGCGGAGGATCTCGGTGGCCTGCTCGTCCCCCTCGGTGAAGCGGTTGACCCCGACCACGGTGCGCCGGCCCGAGTCGATCTCCATCTGCAGCTCGAACGCGGCATCGGCGATCTCCCGCTGCGGGTAGCCCTGCTTGACCGCCTCGACCATCCCGCCGAGCTCATCGATCGTGGCGAAGTACTCATAGGCCCGGGCCTCGAGCTCGTCGGTCAGGGCCTCCACGAAGTAGGCGCCGCCCAGCGGGTCGATCGTGTTGGCCACGCCGGTCTCCTCGGCGATGATCTGCTGCGTGCGCAGGGCGATCCGGACCGCGTCCTCGGTGGGCAGCGCCAGCGCCTCGTCATAGGAGTTGGTGTGCAGGGACTGGGTCCCCCCCAGCACTCCGGCCAGCGCCTCGACGGCGGTGCGGACGATGTTGTTGAGCGGCTGCTGGGCGGTCAGCGAGACCCCGGCCGTCTGGGTGTGGAAGCGCATCCGCCACGACTCGGGCTTGCGCGCGCCGAACGTCTCGCGCAGCTCCCGGGCCCAGATCCGGCGGGCGGCGCGGTACTTGGCGATCTCCTCAAAGAAGTCGATCTGGGCGTTGAAGAAGAACGACAGCCGGGGCGCGAAGTCGTCCACGTCGAGACCACGGGCGACCGCGTGCTCGACGTAGGTGAGCCCGTCCTTGAGGGTGAAGGCGAGCTCCTGAGCGGCCGTCGACCCCGCCTCGCGGATGTGGTAGCCCGAGATGCTGATCGGATGCCAGCGGGGCATGTGCTCGGTGCACCACTGCACCATGTCGGTGACCAGGCGCATGGCCGGATCGACCGGGAAGCACCACTCCTTCTGGGCGATGTACTCCTTGAGGATGTCGGTCTGGATCGTGCCGCCGAGCCGCTCGGAGGGGATGCCCTGGCGCTCGGCCGCCACCACGTAGAAGGCGAGCATGATCGCCGCCGGCGCGTTGATGGTCATCGACACCGTGACCTGATCGAGCGGGATCCCGGCGAACAGCGTCTCCATGTCATCCACGGTGTCCACCGCCACCCCCTCGCGCCCGACCTCCCCCAGCGAGCGCGGGTGATCGGAGTCATGGCCCATCAGCGAGGGCATGTCGAACGCGGTCGACAGCCCCGTCTGGCCGTGATCGAGCAGGTAATGGAAGCGCTCGTTGGTCTCCTCAGCCGTGCCGAAGCCGGCGAACTGGCGCATCGTCCACAGGCGCCCGCGATACATCGACGGGTAGACGCCGCGGGTGAACGGATACTGGCCGGGCAGCCCGATCGACTCCTGGGCAGGCAGATCGCGCTCGGTGTACAGCGGGCGGATCGCCTCCCCCGACAGGGTCGTGAACGGCGCGTCACGCTCCGGGGTCAGCCCGTAGGCGCGCTGCCACTCCTGGTAGCTGACCGGCATGGTCTCGACGACGTTCACTGGCCTCTCCAATTTGATCTCGGTCCTCAGATAGTTTGAGGGTAAACTATTCTTGCGCGGCGTCAAAGTCGCCCTCGGCCACCCGCACGCGACGCAGCAGCGCGGTCAGCTCCTCCAGCTCGGCCGTCTTCAGGGCGCCGATCCCGAAGCTGATCGCGTGCATCGCCTCGGTGGCCTCGCCGGCCACGCGGCGTCCCTCGTCGGTGATCGCAGCCAGCGTCGCGCGGCGATCGCTCGGATGCGGAACGCGGCGCACATGACCCAGCTGTTCGAGTCCGTCGATCAGGTTGGTGACGCTGGCCGGGTGGACCTGGAGCCGCGCCCCCACCTTGCCCAGCGGGAGCGAGCCCTGGCGCGTGAAGCTGAGCAGCATCAGCGCCTCGTACCGCGCGAAGGTCAGCCCGAACGGCTCCAGAGCCTGGTTGCAGCGGGCGAGCAGGATCTGCTGCACCCGCATGATCGAGGTGACCGCCTCCATCGGGGCCACCGGCGACGGCCCCCAGCGCCGGCGCCACTGGCGGCCGGCCTCGCGGATCGGATCGAAGGCGAGCTGGTGGGCCACTGCGGCAAGCTTGACAGGGCGTCCGGAGGCACGCTTGCGCGTCCCCAGCGGCGGGCATAGGGTTCCCCTCGATGTCGATGCGTGCCCGGTTCGAGGTGCCGCGGGACCCGAGCACGGTCGGGCGCCTGATCGAGCGCTCCGCCTCGCGTCTGCCCGGCAAGCTGGCGCTCACGTTCGCCGGGGTGGCCACGGCCGTTGGCCGGGCGGGCTGAGGAGGCGACCGTGGCCGGGGTGCGCGCGCTGGGCGTCAACCACATAGCGCTCGAGGTCCATGATCTGGACCAGACCCTCGAATGGTGGGGACGCTGGTTTCGCTTCGAGCTGCGCGGCCGCCGGCCCCGCATGGCCTGGATCGACCTCGGGGATCAGTTCATCGCCCTGACCGAGGGCGGCCCGGAGGTGCCCGACCGCGGCCGTCACGTCGGGCTGGTGGTGGACGACAAGGAGGCGCTGCGCGCCGCGTTGCTCGCCGCGGGCGAGCCGGTCGCCGTCTCGGGCTCGCTGCGCATGCGCGACCCGTCCGGCAACCTGCTGGAGATCGTCGACTACCGCGACGTGCAGTTCACCAAGACCCCGACCGTCCTGCGCGCGCTGGGGGTGGCCGGCCTGGCCAAGACTCCGGCCGTGCTCGAGGAGCTGCGAGCCAAGGGCCTGGCCGGGACCGACGACTCCGGCGCGTAGCCCAGCCCGTGTCAGGCGCCGGCCGGGATCAGGATCCCCCGGCCCTGCAGCCGTCCCCCGTCGAGGTCGGCCATCGCGTCGTTGATGGCCTCCAGCGGGTACGTCGACGTGTGCAGGCTGACCTTGCCCTGGGCGGTGAGGATCATCAGCTCCTCGAGGTCGGCGTAGGTGCCGACGAGGTTCCCGATGAAGCTGATCTCGCGGGAGATCACGTCGATCGTGGGGATGTTGATGTTCTCGCCGTAGCCGATCACGTAGTAGAAGCCGCCGTCGCGGATCATCTCGATCCCGTCCTGGATCGCGCCCTTCTCGCCCACGAAGTCGATGATCGCCTCGACGCCGAGGTCGTCGGTCATCTCCCGCACCGTCTCCACGTGCCGGTGCCCGTCGACCCTGATCGTCTGATCGGCGCCCATCTCGCCGGCCAGGGCCAGCGCCTTCTCGGAGGGATCGATGACGATGATCTCGGCCGGCGTCATCGCCTTCAGACACTGGATGCCGATGTGGCCGAGGCCGCCGGCGCCGATGACCACCGCCCGCGTCCCGGCGCTCAGGATCGGGATGGCCTTCTTGACCGCGTGGATCGCGGTCAGTCCGGCGTCGGCCAGCGCGGCGATGTCCTTGGGCTCGAGGCCCGGTCCGAGCTTGACCACCGAGCGGGCCGAGGTCTTCAGCAGATCCGCGAAGCCGCCGTCGCGGTCGATGCCCGGGAAGGAGCCGTTCAGGCAATGCATGTCATCGCCGCGCCGGCACGGCCCGCACAGCCCGCAGGAGATGTAGGGGTGGACGATCACGGTGTCACCGACCTCGACATTGCTCACCGCGGGCCCGATCTCGTGCACCCAGCCGGCGTTCTCGTGCCCGGGGGTGTAGGGCAGCGCCACGCCTGATTTCTCGGCCCACTGCCCCTCCTGGATGTGCAGGTCGGTCCGGCACAGGCCCGCCGCTCCGATCCGCACGATGACGTCGAGCGGTCCTTCGATCTTCGGCTCGGCGATGCTGTCGAGCTTCAGTGCCTCGTGGTAGGCGTGCAGCCGGGCGGCCTTCATCGGGTTACCTCCTCGTGCTCGTCTGATGATGACAATCCATGACGGACCTGCAGCAGCGAGCGGCAGATGCCGCCGTTGGCCTCCAGGCTGGTGCGGACGAGCCGGCCCACCCGCCGCCAGCGGTCAAGCTCATCCGTGGTCAGCGGACGGCCGTCGGCAAGCACGAAGGCCGGTGCCGCGGCATCGGCGGCGATGCCCAGTTGAGCGCGCAGCTGCACGCAGCGGCGGGCGTCGGCATCGTCGGGAAGCTCAGCCACGTGCAGACCGACCACCTGATCGGCGCTCATGCCCGCGGCCAGCAGCCGCTCGCAGACCCGTGACTGGCGGGCGGTCAGGGCCTTGCGGGTGAACAGCACCCGGAGGCTCTCGAGATCATCGTCGTCGGTCTCGCCGGGGAATGCCCCGGTGAACCCCCGCCCCCCGGCCAGGGCGGCGTTGATCTCCTGGCCGGTGTAGTGGTCCTCGAGCACCACGCGGACTCCGCGGACCCCGGGCATCCGCCCCAGCACCCGGCGCGCGTCGGCGGCCATCAGGAAGGCGAAGTTGGGGGCGCACTGCGGCGTCGGGAGGCGGAGCCGGAGCTCGAGCTCCCCGTCACCGCTGACCGTGCATGAGCTGACGAACCGAAGCTCGGTGATCGGCTCGTCAAGCTCCGGGTCGATGACGGTGCTCAGCGCCTGCAGCGCCCGCTCCCGCAGCTCCCCGTTGCCTGCCTCCGCCGCTCGGGAGGCCGGCGGTCTCATGCCGTCTCGACCAGCTGCGCGTCCTCCTTCGCCGCCGGGGTTCCGGCCTGATCGGGCAGCCGCAACTCGGCCGGCACCTCGATGTCGTACAGCCGAGCCGCGTTGAGGCCGAGGATCTTGCGCTTGGTGGCCTCGGTGACCCGCGGGTAATCGGAGTACTCCTCACCGCCGGGATAGTCCCAGTCCAGGAAGCCCTCGATCTGCCATTTCGGCTCCCAGATCCCGTAGTCGGAGCCGAACAGCATCTTGTCCTCACCGACCCAGAACAGCAGCTCGCCCATGACCTTGGCGAAGAACCGGGGGCGGGCGTGCATGAGACCGCCGATCACCACCGACAGGCCGGCGTACACGTTGGGCTCCTGCGTGGCCATGAAGCAGAAGTCCTCGATCCGCGGCAGCCCGACATGCTCGATGATGAAGTTGAGCTCCGGGTTGTCGGTCGCCGCCCGATCGACGTCACGCGGATCGAAGGCGTCCTTGTCCAGCGGCCAGATGGTCGGCCCCTTGTGGACGTGGATGTTCTTGATCCCCAGCTCCTTGCACCTGTCGAGGTAGGGCTGCGTCTGAGGATCGTCCAGCCGCCACCCGCGGGAGCCGTTGTTCCACTCGGCCGTGTAGAGCTTCACGCCCTGCATGTTCCAGCGCTTGGCGTCCTCCTCAAGCTGCCCCAGGCCATTGTCGCCATCGCGCGGATCGAAGCGTCCGTTGACGATCAGGCGACCCGGGTGCTTCTCGGCCATCGCACCGTTGGCATCGGCGGTGTTGAAGCCGGTCGTATACCACTCCTTCAGGTAGGTGGACTGGAAGATCCCCACGTCGACGCCGCCGTCCTCGAACACGTCGGAGACGAAGTCCTCCTCCGAGTACTTCATGAACTTCTCGATCGGCCAGTGGGTCTCCGGCGGACCGAGGCCCATGTAGGCGTGGAAGCACTCGATCCAGCCCTTGGCGTACTGCTCCTGGCCCTTGACCCAGTTCTCGGGACTGGCGTCCCACATGTGCAGGTGGCCGTCGACGATGAAGTACTTCTCGCCCTTGTGCTCGTACATCCCTCACCCTCCTGTCGAGTGTCGTGACACGCGAGGGGGAACGGCACACCCCCGTTGCCTCGGGGCACTCAGCTCAAAGCCTGCAGGTTGAGAGCAATGTACTCCGCCGCGGTGGCCGGCGGGTGGGATCGACGACGGCCACGCGGGTGTCCGGCGGCCGGCGCGCTCAGGCCAACTGCGACGGGTGCGGCGGATCCTGCGGGGTGGGGAAGGCGCCGTCGATCAGCTCGATCCGGTACCCGTCGGGATCGGTCACGAAGCAGATCCGGTACTCCTGGCGGCCGCCCGGCGCATACGGCGGCTGCTCAGGCTCGATCCCGTGCCCGGCCAGGCGGCCGAGCAACCCGTCGAGATCGTCGACCACGAGCGCCATGTGGTTGTAGCCCTGGCCGAGCTCGTAGGGCTCCCGCCGCCCCACGTTCACGGTCAGCTCGAGTACGTCGCCGTCCCCGGGCAGCCCGAGATAAACGTTGTAGGCGGACTCGAAGTTCAGCTGCCCGCGCCGCTCGAAGCCGAGGCGGCCGTAGAACTCGACTGATCTGTCGATGTCGAGGACGCGAATACAGGTATGGACGAATCTGCTCATCGGGCAGCTGACGACAATAGTGACCATGCCCGTGCTTCGCACAACCGATCTCAGGACCCGCGAGCCGCGCCGCTACGAGGTGCTCGACGGCGCCCTCGAACGGGGGCTCGTGCCGGACTGGCTGCTTCGCACCGGGTCCCTGTACGGCGCGTGGGACCGCGAGCGCCGGGAGTCGGCCGGAGGCGTGGCCGCCCAGCAGGAGCGGCTGCGGGCACTGGTGGCCCGGATGTCGACCGGCCCGGTGGCCGAGCAGGTGGAGAAGGCCAACGAGCAGCACTACGAGCTGCCGGCCGAGTTTCTGGGCCTGATCCTGGGACCGCGCCGCAAGTACTCGGGCTGCCTGTGGCCCGAGGGGGTGCGCACGCTCGCTGAGGCGGAGGAGGCGATGCTCGCGCTGTCGTGTGAGAGAGCGCAGGTGGCCGACGGGATGCGGATCCTCGACCTCGGCTGCGGCTGGGGCTCGCTGTCGCTGTGGCTGGCCGAGCAGTACCCGCGCGCCTCGGTGGTCGGGGTGTCCAACTCCCATGGCCAGCGCGAGTGGATCGAGGCCGAGCGCGACCGCCGTGGCCTCCCCAACCTCGAGATCGTCACCGCCGACGTCAACGACTTCACGCCGGAGGGCCGCTTTGACCGCGTGATGTCGATCGAGATGTTCGAGCACATGCGCAACTGGCGGGAGCTGCTGCGCCGCATCGCCGGCTGGCTCGAGCCCGACACCGGCAAGGCGTTCGTGCACGTGTTCAGTCACCGCACCCTCCCGTACCGCTTCCTCGGCACATGGGCGGCGGCGCGCTTCTTCACCGCGGGCCTGATGCCCAGCCACGAGCTGATGACCCACTTCCCCGAGGACCTGTACGTCGCCGACGAGTGGATCGTCCCCGGGACCCACTACGCGCGGACGCTGGCCGCGTGGCTGGAGCGGCTCGATGCCTCGCGGACGCAGGCGCTGGCGATCCTGCGTGAGGCGGGACGCACCGAGCGCGAGGCGCAGCGGCTGGTGGCCACCTGGCGCCTGTTCCTCATCTCCACCGAGGTCATCTGGGGCTACCGCGGCGGGAACCGGTGGCTGGTCAGCCACTACCTGCTCGAGCCGCGCCGCTGAGCCGTCCGTCGGTGCCGCGCCATGCCCCGCCGGGTCCCGTGGACCGTCAATCCCGCTTGCGCGGCGGCCAGGGGAAGAAGGCGGAGGTCCGCTTGATGTAGTCCGCGTACCCCGGGCGGCGCGTGGCCATGTCGCGCTCCAGCAGCGCCGCGCCGGAGACGCGGATGAGCAGGATGCTCATGAGCACCGGGCCGATCAACGTCCACCAGGTGCCGCCGGCCGTCAGCGCGATCAGCCACAGGCCCCACCACACGCAGAAGTCACCGAAGTAGTTGGGATGACGCGTGTAGCGCCAGAGCCCCCGGTCCATGACCTGGCCCCGGTTGGCGGCGTCGGCTTTGAAGCGGCGCAGCTGCTCGTCGCCGACGGTCTCGAAGAACAGGCCGACCGCGAACACCACGAGCCCCGGGATGATGGCCGCGGTCAGCGACCCGCCCCGGCCGGCGGCGACCTGGATCGGCAGCGAGACGATCAGGACCAGCAGCCCCTGGAGGCCGAAGATGGCCACGAGGCTCCAGGGCACGAACGCCGCGCCCCGCCGCTCGCGCATCGCCGCATAGCGCCGGTCCTCCTGGCGATCGCCAAGCTTGCGGCGGCCAAGATGCCACCCCAGGCGCAGCCCCCACAGCGCCGTCAGGGCCAACAGCAGCCAGCGGCGCCCCGCGCACCCCTGGCCGGTCAGGGCAGCGGTCAGGGCCACCAGCACGAACGCCGGCCCCCAGGCCGGATCGACGATCGAGACATCCTGGATGGCGATGCTGATCAGCCACAGCCCGAGCATCAGGACCGCGACGACGATCGCCGCGTAGCCGGTCACCGTCCCCGGGGCGGCGAACACGGTGGCTGCCGCCGCAGGCACACCGGCGGGCAGCGAGAGCGAGGCCATCTGGTGAATGATGCAGAACGTGAGCTCCCGGCACGACACCAGCGCCCTCGGCGATCTGCGCGTGCTCGATTTCTCCCGCGTCCTGGCCGGCCCGTTCGCGACCATGATGCTGGCCGACCTCGGGGCCACGGTCACCAAGGTCGAGCGTCCCGGCGGCGGCGATGAGACCCGCGCCTGGGGACCGCCCTATGACGCGCGCGGGGAGGCGACCTACTTTCAGTCCGTCAATCGCAACAAGGACAGCCTGGTCCTTGACCTGCGTGACGGCAATGACCTGCGCCGCGCCCACGAGCTCGCCGCCGGAGCCGACGTGATCGTGGAGAACTTCCGTCCCGGCGTGATGGATCGCCTCGGGCTGGGCTACGACACGCTGTCCGCCGTGCGCCCCGGACTCGTCTACTGCTCGATCACCGGCTTCGGCGCCGGGGCCGGGGCCGAGCTGCCCGGCTATGACCTGCTCGTCCAGGCGCTGGGCGGCCTGATGAGCATCACCGGATCGCCGGAGGGCGAGCCCCAGAAGGTCGGGGTGGCCCTCGTCGATGTCCTGGCGGGCCTGTTCGCCTCCGTCGGGATCCTGGCCGCCTTGCGTCATCGCGACCGGACCGGCGAGGGCCAGCGGGTGGAGGTCGACCTGCTCTCATCCCTGCTCGCCGGGCTGGTGAACCAGGGCGCCGGGTACACGATCGCGGGCGCCGTTCCCGGCCGTCTGGGCAACGCGCACCCGAGCATCTCGCCCTATGAGCTGTTCGACACCGGTGAGGGTCAGCTGGTGCTGGCCGTCGGCAACGATCGCCAGTTCGACGCGCTGTGCGGAGTGCTGGGCGCCCCGGAGCTGGCGCATGACCCTCGCTTTGCCAGCAACGGTGAGCGCGTCGCCCACCGTGCCGTCCTGCGCGCCGAGCTCGAGACGCGCCTGGCTGCTCGCGGCGCGGCCGCGTGGGCGGCGGCCCTCACCGAGGTCCGCGTCCCGGCCGGTGTGGTCAACGACCTGGCGGGGGCGTTCGCGCTGGCGCAATCCCTCGGGCTCGAGCCCGTGGTCAGTGTCCCCGCCCCCGACGGCGGCGCGGTGCGCCTGACCCGCAACCCGATCCGCCTGTCGCGCACTCCGCCGAGCTACCGGAGCGCGCCCCCGCGCCTGCCGGGCACCGAACGCTAGCCCGGCGGCGCCTGTGCTCAGGCCGGCAGGGCCGCCTCGATCGCGGCCACGATCTCCGGGGCCTCGGGCCTGACCCGGGTCGCCCAGCGGGCGATCAGCCGGCCGTCGGCGCCGACCAGGTACTTGGTGAAGTTCCAGGCCGGGGGCCCGGACTCCGGCTGGCGGGCCAGGTCACTCCACAGCGGCGAGGGATCGGCGCGAACCGAGGTCCGCTCGGTCAGCGGGAAGGTGACCCCGTAGTTCTTCTGGCAGAACTCGCCGATCTCCTCAGCCGAGTCGTACTCCTGGTCATTGAAGTCAGCCGACGGCGAGCCCAGCATCTGCAGGCCCTTCTCGCCGTAGCGCTCGTACAGGGACTGGAGCCCCTCGTACTGGGGCGTGAAGCCGCATTTGCTGGCGGTGTTGACGATCAGCGTCGGCCGGCCGTGCAGCGTGCTCAGATCGAGCTCACCGCCGCTGAGGAGCCGGACGCGATGGGCATAGAGGTCGGTGGGCTGCTCCAGCTTGGGTGTGCGCCGGAGGTACAGCCGGGCGGTGGAAAGAAGGCTCATGCCAGAAATACGCCATCGGCGGGCAAAGGGTTCACCACCGGCTGACGAGCATCCCGACGCTGTAGGCCACGCCCCCGAGCCCGAGCAGGTTGCGAAACCAGTTGGCGCCGTCGGTGGCCTCCTCATAGGCCCAGACGAGCAGCGCCAGGTTGGACAGGTTCTGGGCGCCGCGGCCGGCCTCCTCGCCAAGGGCGACGGCGACGCCGCGGGAGATCGCGGCCACGATCAGCGGCCGGTTGGGGAATTGGAACAGCGGTCGGGGCATCGGCGTGTCCTCAGGTGCTCGGGGTGTCGATCTGATGAGCCAGCTGTTCGTGAGCCGGATCCTGGGGTGAGAGGCGGCGCGCGGTCAGGCCACCACTGGCCTCGCGGACGCGCGCGCCACGCCCCTCCGAACGCAGGCCGAGCTCGGTGAAGGCGCGCATCCGCCGATCGGTGCTGTCGAGAAACAACGCCCGCTCGTGCGCCTTGAGCAGCCGAAAGCCGAGCGCGACGAACGGGTTGCGGATCGGGGCCGCGCGCGACACGGCGTGCACATGGAACTCGACCTCGCCGGTGGCGATCCACTTCCGCACCTCCCAGGTCATCTGGCCCCGCTCGACGTGCCCCTCGAGCGTGCGATAGCTCCACCCCGCCACCCGCACCTCGCGCCCGTCGATCCGGCGCTCGGCGTCGAACACCTCGGCCACGCGCACGCCCACGTAGACCTTGAACAGGCCCAGCGCGCGGAGGGCGAGCAGCATGTCGCGACCGGGATAGGGCACATCGACGTCGTAGTAGGCGCGCACGATCGACGGATCGGCGAACTCGTAGCCCCGGATCAGCCGCCGGGCGATCTCCCAGCTGCCGCCTGACACGGGCGCCCCCGGCGGCTCGGCGGGCAGCGGCTGGCGGCGCTCGTCCACCGTCCAACCCGCCGGCGGATGCTCGAGATCGAGCACGTCGGCGTCGTAGTTGACCGACCGCGAGCGCAGGCCGTCCAGCCGCCGCCGCATCTCCGGGGGGACGTTCACGGGAGGTAGCCGTTCTCGATCCGCCGCGTGTCGATCCGGATGCCGCCGGTCATCCGGCCTCCGGACAGCGAGACGACCCCCTCCAGGAACGAGATCCACATGTGCAGCTGGATCTCCTTGGCCATGCGGACCTGGTGGTAGAGCAGGTTGGACAGCCGGGTCGCACTGCGCGCCCAGGATTCGATCTCGAAGCCCAGCAGGTCGTCCTGGCGGACGCGGAATTCGATCTGGCCCGCCTCCAGGTGCCCGGCCAGCGTGGCCAGGCGAAACGATCGCGGCCCCCGGTCGATGACCCGCACCGGCCCGTCCCAGGGGCCCGGCATGCGGACCACGAACTCGTCCCCGACGCCCAGCGTCTCCCCGTCGCCGTACACGCGCTGGAAGCGGGCGAACGCGGTCGGGGCCGCCCGGTTGAGATTCGCCGTCAGATCGCGGAACAGCTCGTCGGGCCCCGACCGGCTGGCCCGGATGCGAGTGCTGTAGCGGCGGTGGAACAGGGGGCCGTGCCCGTCGCCCACGCCGATGACCTCGGTGGCGTCGACCCCCTCCGGGTAGACGGGCGGGAGATGACCGGCGTCGCTGATCTCCAGCCGCTCCTGCCGGTGCAGGACGGTGGAGCGCCACATGTAGTCCCAGGAGGTCAGCACGATGCCGACCGGCCAGGTGGCGGCGGTCATCCAGCGCCGGGTGCGATGGGGGCGGCGGGGCAAGCCACGAGCCTACCGAGCGTGCCCCGGCGGCCAGCTACGATCGCCGGATCGTGGTGAGCGCCCTCCTCCATCGCTGCGGGTTCCGGGCCTGGCAGCTGCAGATCGCCTCGCTGAGCTCGATCGGCCTCTGCATCGGCCTGTGGATCCGCGCCAAGACCGTCGACCAGGACGAGCGCGGCAACGCCGAACGGCGGGCTCTGTTCGTGGGCCTGTGGCCGCCGATGATCTGGCTGATCGGGGACAGCCTGGCCCGCCACGAGCGGATCCGCGGATAGGGTCCGAGCGGCTCGGCGGCGGTCAGTCGCCGCCGACGGCGCCCGCAGCCCGGCGGGTTCGCCCGCCGAGCATCACCGCCGAGGGGATCCCGATGAGCAGACACAGCGCGGCCCCGAGCAGCAGCGCGTGGTGCACGGTGCTGGCGGTCAGGGTGCCCGACAGGGCGATCCCGGCCAGGCCGGCCCCGACCGCGGCGCCCAGCAGCCGCCCGACCGACAGCACGGCTGAGGTCCGGCCGTGGCTGGCCAGCGGCGTGGCGTTCAGGGCGGCCCGGGAGGTGGGGACGAACAGCATGCCCAACCCGAGGCCGACGGGGATCAGCGGCAGCACGGTCACGAGGCTGTCGAGGCTGACCCCGGGCAGCCCGAGGATCAGCAGGCCGCCCCCGGCGCCGAGGAACCCGAGCACGGTCGGCAGCTGCTCGCCGCGACTGTCGACCAGGCGCCCGGCCAGCGGGGCGGCCGCGCCGACCAGCAGGGCGACCAGGATCAGGGCTGCGGACGCCCCCAGCGCGGAGTAGCCGGCCACCCGCTGCAGATACTGCTCGGCGATGTAGAAGGCGCCGATCATCACGGCAAAGGTGAGGGCGGCGATCAGCGTGGCCGCCAGCACGATGCGATTCAGGGCCGAATGCGCCTCCCCCTCATGGGTCAGGACGATGTTGGGGACGTGCCGGAGCACGCCCACCGCAACCAGCGCCGTCAGCGGCACGAGCGCCCACCAGTCGGCGCGCCACCCGAAGGCCACGGTCAGCAGGCCGCCGAGCAGGGGTCCGGCCAGGTTCGCGGTGCCGGCGCTCGCCCCCCAGATTCCCAGCGCCGTGCCGCGGCGCTCGGGCGGGAAGCCGCTGACCGCGCCGGCCAGTGCCGCCGGGCTGACCAGGCCGGCGCCGGCGCCCTGGATCACCCGGGCCACGAGCAGCTCGCCGAAGTTCGTGACCAGCGCGCCGGCGGCCGCGCCGATCGCGAACAGGACCAGGCCGGACAGGGCCAGCCGCCGGGCGCCGAAGCGGTCCACCAGCTCACCGCCGGGCATCAGCAGCAGTGCGTAGGCACCGAAGTAGGCGCTCAGCACGACAGAGGTGGAGCTCCCCTTGACGCCCAGACCGTGGGCCACGGAGGGCAGCGCGACGGTGATCAGCGTCCCGTCCAGCTGCAGCAGCGCGGCCGCGGCGGTGCAGGCGGCCAGGCGCATCCAGGCCGCCCGCGGGACGGGGGGACGCTGCGGCCGGCCCGGCGCCGAGTCGGTCACGATCGCATCGGTCACAGCCTCAGTATCCCGACTCGTGAAGGAAGCGTGAGGACGCCCGGTGATCGCGCGTGGGCGCAGTAAAATCTGCACCATGCCTTCCTACGCACGCACCTACGCACCGTTCGGCCGTGAGCTCTCCCGGGATGAGTCCCGGGCGGTCTTCGGCCAGGTCATGGGCCTCGTCGCGCTCACCGTCGCGTGCACCGCGCTCGGCGCCTACATCGCGCGCGATGTCACCGGGGGCGCCAGCTTCGCCTTCTTCATCGCCGGCTTCGCGGCCCTGATCGGCGTCCAGGCCGCGGCTCGGCGCGGTCACGAGCAGCTCGCGATCGGCCTGCTGTTCGGGGTCGGGCTGCTGCTGGGGATGTTCGTCGGACCGGTGCTGGCCTACTACGCCAAGACCAACCCGTCGCCGCTGTGGCAGGCGGCCGGGGCCACGGCCCTGTTCACGGCCGGCCTGGGGGCGTACGGCTACGCCACCCGGCGCGACCTTTCGGGCTGGGCACGGCCGCTGTTCTGGGCCCTGCTGGCCCTGATCGTGTTCGGGCTGGTGGCGCTGTTCCTGGCCATCCCGGGCGCGCACATCATCTACGCCGTGCTCGGCCTGGTCATCTTCGGCGGCTTCACGATCATCGACTTCAATCGCCTGCGACGGTCGAACCTGGCCAGCGCGCCGATCATCGCCGCCGGGATCTTCCTGGACATCTTCAACGTCTTCCTGCTCTTCCTGCAGCTGTTCGGTGGCGGCAGCCGCCGCTGAGTTCGGTGGCGGCAGCCGCCGCTGACCCGGTCCGGGGCGTCGCTCACCCGAACTCGAAGCCCGAATCGGCCCTCTAGCTCTCGGGCACGTAGTGACGCTGTCCGGACGGGTCCTCCCAGACCCGCATGATCTGTCCTGAGCGCGGGTCGCGGAAGCGCTCCGGGGTGGCTTGCCAGTCGGGGCCGGGCCGGTCGACCTGGGCGTAGCCCCGGCGCCCACGGGCGCGGGCCGGAGTTTCGGCGCCGGCGCCCTCGGTGACCGCCGATGTGACGGGCAGATCGGCCACCGCAGCGCTCGCCTCCTCCCGCGTCTGCGCCCGTGCGACCACCTCGACCCTGCGTTCGAGCTCCTCGAGCGAGATGGCGCCCACGGCGGCGTTGGCCTTCAGGCGGGTGAACAGCAGCTCGCGGTCGGCGTCGCTGAGCAGCACGGCCGGCTCAGGCGGCGCTTCGCGCCCGCACGGCGGTGCCGTAGGCGACGATCTCGGTCAGCTGCTGGCCGATCTCGGAGGAGTCGAAGCGCACGGCGATGACCGCGTCGGCCCCGAGCAGGCGCGCGTTGTCGACCATCCGGTCGATGGCATGGCGTCGAGAGTCCTCGAGCAGCTGCGTGTATTCCGCCACCTCACCCCGCCGCAGAGCCTTGAGGGAGGCGGTCACGCCGCCCGTGAAGCCCATGCTGCGCACCACGAGTCCGTAGCAGACGCCGAGGTTCTCGCCGATGCTGAAGCCCGGTATCTCCAACGCGGTCGTCATCGGCAGACCGCCGAGCGCAGGCGCGTCGCTCATCACGGCCCAACGTATCAACCGGGGCCGTCGTAGGCCAGCTACGGTTACCGGCCGTGCGCCCCCGCCTGCTGTCCCTGCTCTCCGTGCCCGCGGCTGCGCTGGCCCTGGCCGCCTGCGGCAGCTCGTCGGGCTCCAGCAGCCGCGCATCGAGGGCGGCCGCCGCCCCGACCACAGCGGCTTCGACGACGGCCGCGGCGTCCAGCAGCCAGCTGAGCTATGAGGCGGTTCCGCTCGAGGTGGGACCCTCGCTCGGCTCGGCCTCCAGCACCCAGATCGGCCGGGTCGACGGGATCACCTGCGGGCCGACCGAGCAGCTCGCCTACCACATCCATGCGCACCTGGCCGTGTTCGCAGACGGCCGCCTGTACGCGCTGCCCGCCGGAATCGGAATTCCCGGCTCGGTGACTCAGCAGACCAGCCAGGGGCCCGTGGCCGCGGGCGGGCAGTGCATCTACTGGCTGCACACGCACACCTCGGACGGGATCATCCACATCGAATCCCCGACCCAGCGCGTCTACACGCTGGGCAACTTCTTTGACGAGTGGCATCAGCCGCTCAGCGCCACCCAGGTGGCGAGCCTGCACGGGGCCGTCACCGCGTTCGTGAACGGCAAGCCGTGGAAGCGCAGCCTGCGTGACATCCCGCTGCTGCCCCACGGTCTGATTCAGCTCAACCTCGGCTCGCCCGCGCCCCCGCCGATGAGCGTCAACTGGTCCCAGACGGGGTTGTAGGTTCGCGCGCGCGGCGGCGGCGGCGCAGGCGGCGCAGCCCCTCGATCGCGCCGAGGGCCACCAGGATGACCACGATCGCCTCGGTAACCGAACCGAGGTCACCGACGACCTCGATCACCGGCGGGCCGGCGAAGTAGGCCCCCAGTCCGAGCCCCACCGCCCAGACCGCGGCCGAGATCAGGTTGACGACGTTGTAGATCACCGGCGGCACGCCGTTGATGCCCGCCGCCCACGAGGGGGCGATCAGGATCGCCAGAACCGTGAACCGCTTGAACGCCGCGTCGCCGCGGCGGACGGCCCACAGCCGGGCGGAGAGCAGGGGGCCCGGGGCGGTGAGCACGGTCCGCCCCGCCACGCGGCCGATCACCCAGCCCAGCACGCCGCCGCCGGCCGCGGCCAGGAAGGCCACCGCCAGCACCGAGGCGATATCGAGCTTGTTGCGTGCCGCCAGGATGCCGGCGGCGATCAGCACCGGCTCGCCGGGGCCGGGCAGCCCGATCCAGCTGGCGGCGGCGGCCACCGCCAGGCCGGCGTAGTCAAACGGCGGCCCGTGGAAGCGATGGTGCAGATGGAGGTGGACGTGCAGGAGCGCGGGTACGGGGACCGCCAGCGCGGCCCGGACTAGACATCGGCGCAGGGGTGACACGCAGCTCGCTCCCAAGCCGCGATCGTCGCACACGCCGCGGTCCCCGCCGGGTGGATAGCCCGGTGGCGGTGATCATTGGCCAGCTGGCTAATGCCTCCGGGCTCACGGTGGCCAAGGATTGGCCCATGCCCCCACGGCTCATCGTCTCCTACGACGGGACGACCAACGACGACGATGCGCTCGCGCTTGGCTCGATGCTGGCCAGCGGCGGGAGCACGCTGGCCCTGGCCTACGTGCGCCACTCGCATGAGTACGACCCGGCCCGGGAGGCGATCGCCGAGCACGATGCCGAGCGTCGGCTCGAGCACGGGAGGACCTGGCTCGGGGATCCCGACGTGCGGAGTCACGTGGTGCTCAACCCCTCCACGGGGGCGGGACTGGGCCAGCTGGCCGCGGCCGAACAGGCCTCGGCGGTGGTGTTCGGTTCGGACTACCGCACCCCGCCCGGGCGCGTCGAGCCGGGGGGCGCCGCGCAGGTGCTGCTCTCCGGGGGCACGGTCGCCGTCGCCGTGGCCCGGGCCGGGTTGCGGCTCGACGGCCACGGCCGGATCGCCACGATCAGCGTGTCTCCCTCCGAGGAGGACAGCGCCGCCCAGGAGACAGCCGCCTCGCTGGCCGAGGCGCTCGGCGCCGAACTGGTCCCCGCCGAGGACGGCACGGCAGACCTGATCGTGGTCGGCTCCTCACCCACGGCCCGGCCCGGACAGGTGGCCCTCAGCGGGGCTGCCCGCTCCAAGCTCGACTCCGCGCGCAGCTCGGTGCTGGTCATCGCGCGCGAGACGCCGATCGCTTTCTGAGTCCTGTCTGTACCCGGTCGATGGCCGCCGGCGGCCCCGGGCCGGCCGTTTTGCGCTGCCAGCGGGCTCCGTTTATCCCTATGTCCAGCGGGGCCGCCTTTTTGCTGGACGCGAGGCTATGGGTTGGCCGGAGGGATAAAGCCAGACTCGGTGCCTAGAAATGGCCCGCCCGGGTCGGCCGCTGGGATCAGCGGCTCTGCACCTACCTGTCCCCCGGGACAAAGGAGAACCAAACCTCAATGTGGTCGGCATATCCATCGTGGCTCAGCGCCGGGGATAACGCGTGGCAGATGACGGCGGCAACGCTCGTCGGTCTGATGAGCGTGCCCGGACTTGTTGTGCTCTACGGCGGCGTGATGCAGAAGCGCTGGTCCATCAACTCCATGATGCTGACCTTCGCCGCGTTCGCCGTCGTGCTCATCATCTGGGTTCTCTGGGCCTTCAAGATGGGCTTCGGGAGCCCCTTCCATGGCATTTCCAGCTCCGGGTTCCTCGGGAACTTCATCGGGAAGCCAGGCTCAATTCTCAGTCCCGCGGCCGAACAGGGCCGGGCCAGCATCCCCCTGGCGACCACCGGGCCGAGCTTCAAATTCCCTCAGGCCACATTGGCCTACTTCCAGTTCGTGTTCGCGGGCATCACCCCGATCCTGATGTTGGGCTCCGTGCTCGGCCGGATCAACTTCAAGGCCTGGATCCCGTTCGTGGCCCTGTGGTCCTCGATCGTCTACACCGTGGATGCGTTCTGCATCTGGGGCGGCGGCTTCTTCGCCCAGCACGGCGCGGTCGACTTCTCCGGTGGCTACGTGATCCACCTGTCCGCCGGCGTGTCGGGCTTCGTCGCCGCGGCGGTGATCGGGCCGCGGCTCCAGCGCGACCGTGAGATCGACGCCCCCAACAACGTGGCCATGGTCGCGGTCGGGGCCGGTCTGCTGTGGCTGGGCTGGAACGGGTTCAACGGCGGGGACCCGTACTTCGCGGGCGCCTCGGCCTCGGCCGCCGTCCTGAACACGAACCTCTGCACCGCGGTCGCCTTCATGGTCTGGGTGGCCTGGGATTACCTGACCGGCCGCAAGCCGGGGCTGATCTCAGGCGTCAACGGCATGATCGTGGGCCTGGTGGCGATCACCCCCGCCGCCGGTTACGTGAACGGCTGGGGAGCGATCATGATGGGCGTAATCGCGTCCACGCTGGTCTACTTCGCGCTCAACTACCTGAGCCGGGTGCGGCCCTTCCGCAACGTCGACGACACGCTGGGCGTGGTCTACACGCACGGCTTCGCCGGCCTGCTGGGCGGCCTGTTGACGGGCATCTTCGCCGACCCCGGGATGACCGTCTATCCCGGCCAGGGCAAGACCGCGTCGATCTCGGCCACCGGCGTGGTGTTCGGCAACTGGACGCTGCTGAAGTGGCAGGTGTTCGCGGGCGCGTTCGTGATCGCATGGTCGGCGATCGCCACGTTCGTTCTGCTCAAGCTGGTCGGCATCTTCATTCCTCTGCGGATGGCGGAGGAGAACATGGAGATCGGCGACACCGCCGAGCACGGACACGAGGTGTACCCGTCGGACATCCCGTCGCTGGGCTATCCGGCCGGGGTTCCCGTGGTGGCGGCCGGGGCCGGCACCCCGTCGGCGGTGACGCCGGCGTGAGCGCAGGTCCGGTCGCCCTGGCTCGTGTGCGCACCCCGCATGCCGCGCACACGAGCGTTTGAGAGCAACCGACAGGCGGTACCGGGCCGGGGTGCGGATGGATGCGCACCCCGGCCCACCCCACTGACGCTCGTCTCCGGCGCATTGGCCGGAGACGATCTCGATTGCGTCACCGCCACGGTGGCCGAGGCCCTGGGGCGCCCGGTGGTGATCGCGATCCCGGCCCTCGGCGAGCCCGTCGTGGCTCCTCCCGGCGCCCTTCTCCCTGAGCAGCTGGCGGAGCTCTCGGGCTTCGCCGCCCGGCTCGCCCGCGACGAGCCCGTGGAACTCCCCGGAGCTCTCACCGACGGCGTCCCGGTGCGCATCGGCGACCGGGTGGTCGGGGTCGCCGCCACCGGCGCCGGCCAGCGATCCGCGCCGGCCACCGGCGAGCCGCGGGCGTGGCTCGAGGCCGCCGCCGCTG
>DASVYO010000167.1:0-7676 GCA_036392135.1 Solirubrobacteraceae bacterium | reverse complement strand
CGTTGCCGGATGTCAATCCGGCGTTGGAGGTGGGGACGCGGACGTTGGCGCGGACGCCGTCGTTGAACGCGAATCTGCAGCAGGTGATGCGGGCGCTGAACAATCTGGCGCGGGCGCCGGGGACGAATGTGGCGGTCAACGGGCTGACCAGTACGGTGCGGACGTTGAATCCGATGGTGCGGTATTTGGGGCCGTATCAGACGGTGTGTGATTACTGGAACTATTTCTGGACGTATATCTCGGATACGTTCAGTGAGCCGACCAGTTTCGGGTTCTCGCAGCGGGCGTTGATCAATAATGCGAACTCGGCGCAGCCGAACAACATTGGTCAGGAGGGCGCGACGGCGCCAGTGAACGGCGGCGGCAGCGACTCAGCCAGCGGCGGCGGCAACGAGTACTACCACGGCCAGGCGTACGGGGCGGCGGTGTCCACGAGCGGGGCGGCGGACTGCGAGACCGGTCAGCGCGGGTTCCCGAAGAAGCTCAACTACTTCGACCCCCAGGGCCGCAACCTGGGCACCGATACGCACAATCCCGGTCTGCAGGGCCCGACCTTCGCCGGGCGCAGCCGCGTGCCCGCCGGCGAGACGTTCAGCCGCTCTCCCACCACCGGCCCCCAGGTCGCGAGCGTTCCCGGGAACAACTGAACACCCAGACCCTCCGGCGCCGAAACGCCGGAGGCATCAGCTCATGGTGCGCTGACCGGCGCTAGGAGGCGACCGGCGTGACGGCGGCCGGCTTGCTCTGGATCCACTGCGAAGTGCAGGGAATCTTGCTCAGATCGCAGCGATCGCGGTAGTGGCCGGCGATCTCGGTGACCTCGGTGAGCAGGTCGTCCTGAAGGCGGATGGGCTGCAGGCCGAGGTCGAGCAACTGGCTGTTCTCAACGAACAGATCGTTCTCGGCCGCCTCCTTGCGGGGGTTCTCGACGTAGTCGATCTCGGCCCCCGTCAGGCTGGAGACGAGCTTGGCCAGCTCTGACACGCGATGCGTCTCGGTCATCTGGTTGAAGACCTGGACGCGATCCCCGTGCTCAGGCGGGTTCTCGATGGCGAGCTGGATGCAGCGCACCGTGTCCTGGATGTGGATGAAGGCGCGCGTCTGGCCACCGGTGCCATGCACGGTGAGCGGATAGCCAACCGCGGCCTGCATCAGGAACCGGTTGAGCACGGTGCCATAGTCGCCGTCGTAGTCGAAGCGGTTGATGAGCCGCTCGTCCTGGCGGGTCTCGGCGGTCTGCGTGCCCCACACGATGCCCTGGTGCAGATCGGTGACCCGGGTGCCGTCGTTCTTGTTGTAGAAGGCGAACAGGAGCTGATCCTGGGTCTTGGTCATGTGGTAGATGCTGCCCGGGTTGGCCGGATACAGGATCTCCTGCTCGATCTCGTCACCCTCGTCGGTGTCGATCTTGACCCGCAGGTAACCCTCGGGGATCTTGATGCCGGCCGTGCCATAGCCGTAGACGCCCATCGTCCCGAGGTGAACGACGTGCGCGTCCGAGCCGGCCTCGACCAGTGCGGCCAGCAGATTGTGCGTCGCGTTGACGTTGTTGAACACCGTGTAGCGCTTGTGCCAGGAGCTCTTCATCGAGTACGGAGCGGCACGCTGCTCGGCGAAGTGCACGACGGCATCGGGCTGCCAGTCGGTGATCAGGTCGAGCAGCACCCGGTAGTTCTCGGCCACGTTGAAGCGGTGGAAGGGGATCTCGCGCCCGGTGATCTCACGCCACGCGGCGAGGCGCGTGCCGATCGGCTTGATCGGCGTGAGCGAGTCCGCCTCGAGCTCGATATCGGCGTTGCGGCGCGCGAGGTTGTCGACGATGGCGACCTCATGGCCACACTCAGAGAGGTGGAGGGAGGTCGGCCACCCACAGAAGCCGTCTCCA
This sequence comes from Solirubrobacteraceae bacterium, assembly GCA_036392135.1. GTDB lineage: Bacteria > Actinomycetota > Thermoleophilia > Solirubrobacterales > Solirubrobacteraceae > Palsa-465. The sequence goes on along the minus strand of DASVYO010000167.1, from coordinate 5,791 downwards.
CCGAGTATCAAGATCCGCAACGCGTCTTTCCCTTCGTCATTGGTCGGTTTACTCGCGCACGCCTTCGATCCGGGGTCTCGAGAAGGGGGCGAGTGCGTCGTCCGGCTGGTCGCGACGCGGCCGGCGATGAGAACAAATTTAGCGGCCCGCGCCGTGTGAGGCCACACGCGCGCCGGCCATGAGCCCGTGTTGCGACTAGGGGCGGACGAACGTGTCGGGGTCGGGCCCGGTGCGCTGGCCGGCGTCGAGGGCCTCTATCGCCTCCATCTCAGCCGCGCTGAGGGTGAAGTCGAAGACGTCGAAGTTCTCCCGGATGCGCTCCGGGGTCACGCTCTTGGGGATCACCACGTTGCCGAGCTGCAGATGCCAGCGGATGACGACCTGCGCGGGGCTCTTCCCGTGCGCGTCGGCGATCTCCGTGATCGGGGCGTCCTCGAGCACCAGGCCTTGGGCGAGGGGGCTCCAGGCCTCGGTGACGATGCCCCGGTCGTGATGCTCGCGACGGAGACCGGCCTGCTGCAGCCGGGGATGAAGCTCGACCTGGTTGACCGTGGGGGTCACGCCGGTCTCCGCGATGATGCGCTCGAGGTGAGCGGCCTGGAAGTTGGAGACTCCGATCGAGCGGGTCAGGCCCTCCTGCTGCAGCTCGATGAGGGCCTTCCAGGTCTCGACGTAGCGGTCCTGGGAGGGCACCGGCCAGTGGATCAGATAGAGGTCGACGAAGTCCATCTCGAGCCGGTCGAGGCTCTCGCGCAGGGCCCGCTTGGCCGGCTCGAAGCCGTGATGGTCGTTGAAGCATTTCGTGGTGATGTAGACCTCGTCACGCCCGAGGCCGGCGGCATGGACGGCCTGGCCCACGGCGCCCTCGTTGCGGTAGGCGGCCGCCGTGTCGATATGGCGATAGCCGGTGAGCAGCGCGCGCGTCACCGCCTCCGCGGTTTCGTCCGGGGGGACCTGGAAGACGCCGAAGCCGAGTTGCGGGATCTGCTCGCCATCGGAGAGGCGAAGGGTGGGGACACCGTTTGTCGAAGTGGTCATGCCTAAGGCCTTCCCGGAAGCGACCTGCTCTAACAGCCCACCGGCGGCACGGCCGTTAGGCTGCGCCGGGTGGGCAGCGAGCACCGATGACCGGGCGTGAGATCAGATCATGGCTGATGGACATGGATGGGGTGCTGATGCACGAGGAGCAGGCCATCCCGGGCGCGGCCGAGTTCCTCGGCCGTCTGCGGGAGCTGGGGCGCCCGTTTCTGGTCCTGACCAACAACTCGATCTACACGGCGCGGGATCTGGCGGCGCGGCTGCGCATCAGCGGCCTCGACGTCCCCGAGCAGTCGATCTGGACCTCCGCCCTGGCCACGGCGCGGTTCCTGGATGACCAGCGCCCCGGCGGCTCGGCCTTCGTGATCGGCGAGGCCGGGCTGACCACGGCGCTGCACGAGGCGGGATACACGCTCACCGAGCGCGACCCGGACTACGTGATCCTCGGCGAGACCCGGACCTACAGCTTTGAGCGCATCACGCGCGCCATTCGCCTGATCGAGCAGGGAGCCCGATTCATCGCCACCAATCCCGACGCGACCGGTCCCGCGCCGGAGGGACCGCTGCCGGCGACCGGCTCGGTGGCCGCCCTGATCACGGCCGCGACCGGCCAGGAGCCGTATTACGTGGGCAAGCCGAACCCGCTCATGATGCGCTCGGCGCTGAACGCCATCGACGCCCATTCAGAGAGCGCGATCATGATCGGCGATCGAATGGACACCGACATCGTGTCCGGTCTCGAGGCGGGCATGGAGACGGTTCTGGTCTTGACCGGCCTGACCTCCGCCGCCGAGGCCGAGCGCTATCCGTTCCGGGCGTCGCGGGTGGTGGACTCGATCGCCGATCTGATCGGGGAGCTCGCCTGAGCGCGTCAGGGCGTCTCGCGCACGACCTCACGCGCCGGCTTGTCCTCACGGAGACCGAGAAACCGGGGATGGCGTAGCCGGCCGCCCGATGTCCACTCGCTGAAGCCGAGCTGCGCCACCAGCGTCGGCTCGACCCAGAACACGTTGCGTTCGCGGACCTGGCCCGGATCCGCGAACGGCGAGCCCTCGCGGCCCAGCCGCCGCAGCCGCTCGCCCAGAGCGCTGAGCGTGGCGGCATCGAACCCCGTGCCGACCTTGCCCGCGTACCGGAGCTGGTCGCCGTCGTAGTAGCCGAGCAGCAGGGCGCCGAAGTCGGTGCGCGAGCCCCTGGGCGCCGTGTAACCGCCGATCACGAGCTCCTGGCCCTGCTCGCACTTCAGCTTCAGCCAGTCCCGCGAGCGCTTGGCCACGTACGGACTATCGGCCCGCTTGGCCACCAGCCCCTCCCAGCCCTTGCGGCAGGCTTCCTCAAAGAACGCCTCCCCGCCGCGGCTGCGGTGCGTCGAGAAACGCAGCGCCGGATGCTCGAACTTGAGCGCGGCGCGCAGCAGCCGCTTGCGGGTGCGCAGCGGCAGTGCGCGAACGTCCTGCCCATCCAGCCACAGCACGTCGAAGATGTAGAAGAACACCGGGACCGGGGAGTGGCCGCGCTGCGCGAGCTTGGCGAAGCTGGTCTGGGCGCCGTCGAACGCCACGACCTCTCCGTCGACGGCGAAGCGCCGCTGGGGCTGCGCGTCAAGGGCGGCGGCGATCTCCGGGTAACGGCCGTTCAGGGACAGGTCATTGCGCGACAGGAGCCTGACCGGGCCAGCGTCCCGGATCGCCACGCACCGCACGCCGTCGAGCTTGCGCTCGAACAGCCAGCCCTCGTCACTGAAGGGCGCGCCGCTGAGCACCGCCTTCATCGTCCCCGCGTGCCGTGGGGCGGGCGTCGCCTGCAGCAGGTTCCGCTCGGCCGCCGAGAGCGAGCCAAGCGCAGCGTCCGCGGCGGCCGGCAAGCCGCCTCAGCCCGTGGTGCGGGTGGTCATGGCCTGGGGATTCCCGGCCCTCCGGATCCGAAATCGCAAGCCCGGTGGCTCAGGAGCCGAGGAGCCCGGTGCTGAGGGCGACCACGATCAGGGCCCCGGCCGCGGAGATCAGGGAGGCGAGACGAAACCGAAGGCGGCCGGCGCGTCGCGCGAGCGAGGCCGCGCCCCTGGCCGGTGCGGCGACGCCGGCCATCGGAGTGGTGGGCGCCGGCCCGCCCAGGCCCTTGGGCCGCGGGCGGGAGCCGAGCGCATCCAGCCGGAGCTGGGCGGCCGCGTTGCCGGGATCGAGAGCCAGCGCTCGGCGCAGCGAGTTCTCGGCCGCGTCCCGCCGCTGCTGCGCGGCGGCGACGGCGCCCAACCCGACGTGAGCCTCGGGGCGCTTCGGAGCCAGCGCGACGGCCCGCTCGGCCGCGGCCTGGGCCTCCGGCAGGGACTGCGCCGCCAGCAGAGTCTGGCCGTGCAGGTAGTGGGTGGCCCAGTTGTCCGGCGCCAGCTCGACCGCGGCCTGGGCGGCCGTCGCTGCCTCGCGGGTCCGCCCCAGGTGGCTCAGCGCGATCGAGCACAGGCGGTGTGGGTACTCGGCCTCCGCGGCGACGCTGCTGGCCGCGCGGGCGGCGACCAGCGCCTGCTCGTACTTCTTCTCACTGAGCAGGGCCTGGGCCTTCAGCACCCAGGCCCGATCATTGCGGGGATCGCCGGTGATCAACTGGGTGGCCACCCGCCCGGCCTCCTGGTTGCGCCCCAGTCGCAGCAGTGTCTCGACCCGCTCGAGCGACCGGGCGGCTTTGTTCGACTTGCTCATGCCCTCTGCCTGACTCATTTGAAGATCCGGCCCCAGGGGGTTATCGGCGGCGAGAACCCGTACGCGCCCCGACCTAGGTCTAGGTTCGCGGTCTGTATCCGAGCCGCCGGGCCCGGGTTGCGCGACGGGTTGTGGCCTGTGCCACGATGGGGTGATGGACGGCGACGAACGCGTGGAAGCTCAGATCGAGGCGCTCGAGGGCGAGCGTGAGAAGCTCAGAGCACGCGAAGGGTTTGAGGACCGGACCCTGAGGCACGATGCGGCTCGGCTGGAGGAGATTCGGATCGAACTCGATCGGCTGTGGGACCTGCTCCGTCACCGTCGTGCCCTGCGGCACGCCGGAGCCGACCCCGATGAAGCGGGGGAGCGACCCGCAGGAACCGTCGAGGGCTACCTCCAGTAGGCCCAGCCGGCTCGTGGCGGTCGGGGCACGAACCGGCTCGGCGATGGGGACTGGGGCGCCGGCGGCGAGCGTCGCCCGAGCTGGAGCTCGGCCGTGCTGAGCTCGCGCTGAGACCGATGCCGCCCAGCACCGCGATCGCACCCATGATCTGAGCCACGGCGGCGGTATTGCCGAAGGCCAGCCAGCCGACGGCGGCGCCGACGACCGGCTCGAGATTGACGAACGTGCTGGCCAGCTCCGCCGGCACCCGGCTCTGTCCGTAGGCGAACAGCCAGAACGGAGCCAGCGTGCCCACCGTGGCCAGCAGCCCGAAGGCGAGGATCGAGCTCACCGGGCCCGGCGCCGGTGGCGCGCCCTCGGTCAGGAGGGCCACGGGCAGCGCGAACAGCGCGCCGGCCGCGAACTGGACGGCGGTGACCGCGGCCGGGTCACGCCCGGCCAGCAGCCGCGGCTGCACGAAGATGACCGCCGCCGAGAGCGCCGCCGAGAGGAGGACCAGGAGATCACCGGACGTGGTGGCGCCGCCACCGCCGCTCCCCGCCGTCAAGCCGATGCCGACCAGGGCCAGCAGATAGCCGCCCCAGGCCAGCGGCCGGGCGACGGCGCCACCCAGGCCGGCGGCGAGCAGGGCCACCAGGACCGGGACGGCGCCGACGACCAGCGCGGCATGGCTGACGCTGGTGTGCTGGATGCCGAGGTTCTGAAGCACGATCACGGTGCCGAAGCCGACCGCGCCGGTGGCGGCGACGCGCAGGTTGAGGGCGTCCCGCAGCCCCCGGCGGCCGAGGACGCCCAGCAGCGGAGCGGCGACGGCAAAGCGGGCGACGGCCAGCCAGCTCGGAGCCATCCAGGCCAGCGCGAGCTTCGAGAGAGGCACGGTGAGTCCCCACAGCGACCCGGCCACGGCCAGGGCGAAGAGGGCGGAGCGGTGGTGCTTCATGTGATTGATGATGGCCTGAAAGGGCGAATCCTTGCGGTAGGATTTGCCACCGACCCAGAGTGACGATGGAATATTTTGCGATATGGCGATCGAGCTCGACTTAATTGATGTCAGATTGCTGGCTGAGCTTCAGACCGACGCCGACCGGCCGAACGTCGCGCTGGCTCGGCTGGTCGAGCTCTCGCCGGCGGCCACCCTGAACCGCGTCCGGCGCCTGAAGGAGACCGGGCTGGTGCGGGGCATCACGGCGCGTCTCGATGCGAAGGAAGCCGGCTTTCCGCTCCAGGTCTACGTCGCGGTCACGCTGCAGCGCCACGACGACGAGACCCACCGCCGGTTTGCCAGGGCCGTCCGGGCGATGCCCGAGGTGATCTCCGCCGACTGGGTCACCGGTGAGACGGACGCGATGCTGATGGTGGTCGCGCGAGAGGTGGCCGAGTTGCAGCGCGTTCTGGTCAGGCTCTCCACCCGGGGCGGCGCCGCCCGGGTGATGACCCTGCTCCGGCTGGAGGAACTGAAGCCGGCCTCGCCGTTGCCGCTCGAGCCGACCCGCTAGCGCGGCTCAGCCCGCCCGCGCGTCAGGCCCTCGCGGGCCGGCCACGCGGCGGAGCGCGTCCCGGGCCTCTCGTATGATCCAAAATAATCTTGATCCTGAAGTCGCAGAACGTCCGCAAGATTTGGTAGTCTACGGCGGACGCGGACAAGCCGCGCGCT
>DASVYO010000166.1:0-6087 GCA_036392135.1 Solirubrobacteraceae bacterium | reverse complement strand
GATCGAGATCGCGGTTCCGGCTCGCCCGTTTCGTGGACCGCGGGCCGGGGGCCATCGGGACCAGCTCGCCGCCACCTTCCGCGCGTAATCCACCGGTGCAGGGAGTAGGCTGGAAGGGTCGTGAGCACGGACGCCGCCGTTCCCCGTTTCGGAGCACCCCTGTTCCCGCCGCCCCCGCGTGTGGTCGTCGAGTGGCTCTCAACCCGGGACAGGCACGATTGGCCCGCGCCGCCGGCCGGCGATGGGCGCCCCGTGATGCTGATCCCCGGGTTCCTGGCCGGGGACGCGAGCCTGAAGCGGATGGCGGTATGGCTGCGTAGCGGCGGCTTCGCCCTGGCCCGCAGCGGGATCGCCTGGAACACGGGTTGCATGGAGGAGACGGTGGGGCGGCTCGAGCGCCGGCTCGAGCAGGCCGTCACCGCCGCCGGCGCGCCGGCGCTGCTGGTCGGGCAGAGCCGCGGTGGGAGTCTCGGGCGGGCCCTGTCGGTGCTGCGTCCGGATCTGGTCCAGACGCTCGTGACCCTCGGCTCCCCGCTGCTCGATCAGCTCGCGGTCCGGGCCCGGGTGTGGCCCTCGATCGTGACCGTGGGCGCGCTGGGCACGCTCGGAGTGCCGAACATGTTCGGCCTCAGCTGCCTGAAGGGCGACTGCTGCCGGCGCATGCGGGAAGCGGTGGAGGCACCGTTCCCGGCCGAGGTGCAGTTCCTATCGCTCTATTCACGCACGGATGAGATCGTCCGCTGGGAGGCGTGCCTGGACCCGGCGGCGACCCAACTCGAGGTGCAGGCCAGCCATATCGGCATGGGCATGGCGCGGGACGTATGGACCGCGCTGAGCTCCGCCCTAGACGACTGAGCCCGGTCGGGGCCGGTACAGCGGCCGGTACTTGAGCCGCATCACCGGTCGCTCCAGCGCGTAGTAGCTGGCCGCCGCGCACACCACGGAGATCGCCAGCGTGCCCGCCCCGAGGGCGAGAAACCCGCTCGTGCCGTGTGCGGGCCCCAGCGTCAGCACCACCGGGTAGTGCCACAGGAAGATCCCGTAGGAGATCAGTCCGAGCCACTGCATGAGCCGGCCGCGGGTGATCCGGGCCACGATCCCGCCCGGGTCGCCAGCCAGCGTGATCGGGCCCAGCAGCAGCAGCGCGATGCCGGCGAAGGCCACGTGGCTGACCAGCCGCTGGGCGCTCGTGAGAAAGAACATCGAGGGCGGTAGGGCCAGGCACAGCAGCACGTAGCCGGCGATCGCCAGCACCCACAGCCCGCCGGCGGCGCGGCTCATCCGGAGGCTCATCGCCCGTTCGGTGCCCCGGCCCTGAACCACGACCGAAGTCACGGCCAGGCCCATGCCGAGGGCGAACCACAGGGCGGTCCCGCACACCGTCCACCCGAACCAGAGCGGAGCCGGGTTCAGCAGGACGTACTCGAGCACGACCGAGATCGTGGCCAGCGCGGCCAGGAGGGCGGCCTGGGTGGCAGCCCAGGCGCGGAGGCTCAGCCCGCGGGTCAGTCGCTCCGTGGCACCGGCGTAGACGGGCAACACGAGGTAGAAGCTGAGCTCGGCGACCAGGCTCCAGGTCTGGGCCAGGCCACACCTGGTCACCAGGGCCGAGCACTGCGGGCCGGAGGTGATCGGCAGCGTGTGCAGCAGCGCGTACATCGGCCACACGTGCTGGTAGTTCACGGAGGGGAGGCCGGGAAGGACCAGCAGCACGGTGAGCACCAGCCAGTAGGCGGGGAAGATCCGCAGGAACCGGCGCTTGGCGTAATCGGCCACGGCCGGCGCGGGTGGGCCGCCGCCGCGATGGGCGATGAACGGCCGGAAGAGCAGAAAGCCGGAGATCAGGAAGAAGATCGTCACGCCGATGTTCAGATGGGCCAGCAGGCGTCCCGGCAGGCTCCCGGAATCGGCATCGCCGAAGAACGCCGCGTGCACGACGACCACGCACAGGACGGCGATCGCCCGCATTCCGTCCACCAGCGGAAAGCGCGGATGCCGGGGCGGTGGGGCCACCGCGTCGGGCGTTCTCCCTCCCAGGGCCGCCAGCCCGGCGGGGAGGGACGGGGCGGCCACCGTCAGGCGCGGGCGGCGGCCCGGGCCAGCTTGACCCGGGAGTTCTTGTCCAGCGCGACCTTGCGCAGCCGGACGGAATGCGGGGTGACCTCGACGCATTCGTCGGCCCGCAGGAACTCCAGCGCCTGGTCGAGTGACAGCTCGCGCTTGGGCACCAGACGGACCAGCTCGTCGGCGGTGGAGGAGCGGATGTTGGTCAGATGCTTCTCCTTCACGGCGTTCACGTCCAGATCCTCGGCGCGGGAGTTCTCGCCGACGATCATCCCCTCGTAGACCTCATCCCCGGGCTCCACGAACAGGGTGCCGCGCTCCTGCAGGTTGAACAGCGCGAACGCGGCCACGGTCCCGCGGCGGTCGGCTACGAGGCTGCCCGTCGGACGGGTGCGGAGCTCGCCGTGCCACGGCTCCCAGCGGTCGAACACGTGGTGGACGAGTCCGGTCCCGCGGGTCTCGGTCAGGAACTCGGTCCGGAAGCCGATCAGTCCCCGGGCCGGCACCAGGTACTCCATGCGCACCCATCCGGTGCCGTGGTTGACCATCTGCTCCAGCCTCCCCTTGCGGAGGGCCAGCAGCTGGGTGATGACACCGACGTACTCCTCCGGGGTATCGACGCTCATCCGCTCCACCGGCTCGTGCACGCGCCCGTCGATCTCGCGGGTGACCACCTGCGGCTTGCCGACGGTGAGCTCGAAGCCCTCGCGGCGCATCAACTCGACGAGGATGGCCAGCGCCAGCTCCCCGCGTCCCTGGACGTCCCACACGTCGGGGCGCTCGGTCTCTGTAATCCGCAGCGAGACGTTGCCGATCAGCTCGCGCTCGAGCCGCGCCTTGACCTGGCTGGCGGTGAGCAGCGTGCCGTCCTGACCGGCCAGCGGGCTGGAGTTGATACCGATCGTGACCGACAGGGAGGGCTCGTCAACCGTGATGACCGGCAACGGACGCGGATCTTCGGCGTCGGTCAGCGTGTCACCGATCGTGATCTCGGGGATGCCGGCCACGGAGATGATTTCTCCGGCCGCGGCCTCCTCGGCCTCTACGCGGTCGAGGTTCTCGGTGACGTACAGCTCGGACACCTTCACCCGCGCGACGGTTCCATCATGACGGCTCCAGCCCACCGTCTCGCCCCGGCGGATCGTACCCTGGCGCACGCGGCAGATGGCCAGCCGGCCCACATACGGGGAGGCATCGAGGTTGGTGACGTGGGCCTGGAGCGGATGCTCGGGGTCGTACTCGGGGGCGGGGACGTGCTCGACCAGCAGGTCGAGCAGCGGCTTCAGGCTCGTGCCGGGCTCACCCTCCTGCAACGAGGCCTGGCCGGCCTTGGCGTTGGTGTAGACGATCGGGAACTCGATCTGCTCCTCGTCGGCGTCGAGGTCCAGGAACAGCTCGTAGACCTCGTCGATGACCTCGCCGATGCGCGCGTCGGGGCGGTCGACCTTGTTGACGACCAGGATCACCGGCAGGCGCCGCTCGAGCGCCTTGCGGAGCACGAACCGGGTCTGGGGCAGCGGGCCCTCGCTGGCGTCGACCAGCAGCAGGACTCCGTCCACCATCGTCAGGCCTCTCTCAACTTCTCCCCCGAAGTCCGCATGTCCGGGGGTGTCGACGATGTTCAGCTTCACCTCGCCGTAGCGGATGGCCGTGTTCTTGGCCAGGATCGTGATGCCCTTCTCGCGCTCGAGGTCCATCGAGTCCATGACGCGCTCGTTGACGGACTGGTTCTCGCGGAACGCGCCGGACTGCCACAGCAGAGCGTCCACGAGCGTAGTCTTGCCGTGGTCGACGTGGGCGATGATCGCGATATTGCGGATGTCGGAGCGCAGGGCCATGCTGGTTGGCCAGCTTAGAAGGCCCGCGCCCGGCCGCCCGCCTTCACAAGTCGTTCTCATGTCCACGGGCGCGAATACCTAGGATCCGGCCCGATGCGTGACCTTCGTGATCCGCTCGAGGCCGAGCGCCTGGAGACGGTCGCCCCGGACGCCTTTCACACGCGGCGCGATTTCCTCAAGCGCACGGCGGTGACGGCCGGGCTGGCGGCCTCGATGGGGCTCGTCCTCGACCCCGACACTCTCGTCGCCGAGGCCGCGCGCCGTCAGCGCCGGGTGGCGCTCCCGTCACCGCGCAACCTGCCGATCGACACGTTCGTGGTGCTGATGATGGAGAACCGGTCCTTCGACCACTACCTGGGCTGGCTGCCCGGGGCCGACGGGCGCCAGGCCGGTCTCGAGTTCAGCGATCCGGCCGGTCACAGGTTTGCCACCCATCGCCTGCGGACCGACTTCCAGGGCTGCGCCTACCTGGACCCGGACCATTCCTGGAAGGGCGGCCGCACCGAGCTCGACGGCGGGCGCATGGACGGCTTCCTGAAGGCGGCCTCGGACATCTTCTCGATCGGCTACTACACCCAGGACGATCTGCCGTTCACGCCTCACGTCGCCCAGGCCTTCACCGCCTTCGATCGCTTCTTCTGCTCGCTGCTGGCCTCGACCTACCCCAACCGCGAGTACATGCACGCCGCACAGTCCTACGGGATGACCGACAACTCGACGCCGTCGGGCAACGGGTTCCCGGACTCGACGATCTTCGCCGCGCTGAGCAGGGCCGGCGTCTCCAGCCGCTACTTCTACACCGACATCCCGGTGTCGGCGCTGTGGGGCACCGCGGGCCTGAGGCGCTCGAGCCAGGTCCAGACCTTCTACGAGCAGGCGGCCGCGGGAACGCTCCCGGCGCTGTCGTTCGTGGATCCGGCCTTCAACGGTGAGGACCAGGGCACCTCGGGCGATGAGCACCCGCACGGCGACGTGCGCGTCGGGCAGGCGTTCGTGGCCGACATCGTCCATGCCTTCATGGAGTCCCCGCAGTACCGGCGGGGGGCCCTGTTCATCGTCTACGACGAGTGGGGCGGCTTCTTTGACCACGTGGCCCCGCCGCGCGTCCCCGACCTGCGCACCAGCCGCGACATCAACAACGACTTCGGTCAGATGGGCTTCCGGATCCCCGCCGTCGTGGTCTCGCCCTACGCGCGCCCGGGGCACGTCGACCACTCGATCTACGGGTTCGAGTCGATCCTGAAGATGATCCGCTACCGCTACGGGCTGCCGCCGCTCACCCCGCGCGACCTGTACGCCAACAACATCGCCGCCGCCTTCGACTACGAATCCCCGCGCTTCACGCCTCCATCGCTGCCCCGTCCCGCCGAGTTCATCGCTGCCCCCTGCGGCTCGCCGGTGCCGGGGGGCACCCTGCCCGGTGGCCTCGACGGCGGCACGATCCTGGGCACGCCGCTGCCGGTCCCGCCCATCCTGGCCCTGGAGCGCAGCGCCCGGCGGCGCGCGGCCGAGCGGCCCAAGCCCCACGATCTCCAGAACCTGGTCACGAGTGGATACCTGGAGCGCCTCGGCTTCGACTACCGGCCGGCCACGCCGGCGACCATGTTCCGCCACCCGTCGATCGTGGCTGGATCCCCGTGAGACACGGCCGCGCCTGGTCGGTGGCGCTGACCGCCGCGTTGATCGCCATGCTCGGCGCCGCCGTGGCCGCCGCCGACAGCTTCACCCCGATCACGATGAATGTCGGCGTGACCCCGATCGCCCGGCTGGGGGTCCCGCTGCGCGTCAAGGTGAGCGTTCACGCCGATCCGGGTGTCCTCGACACCGCCGACGGCCCGCTCCGGGTCAAGGTCAAGCTGGCCTCCGAATGCGGCGGCAGCTTCGAGACCACCAGCGGCGCGACGCTGGTCAACGCGCCGCTCACGCCGGCACCGACCGTGGGCCGCGCCTACACGGGCGGGGCGACCGGATCGGGCTCGCCCGTGGCCTACGGCACCCGCACGCTCTGCACCTATCTCGAGGACACCGGTTCGAACCGGGTCTATGCCAACGACACGTCGGTGACGACCAGCGTCACCGCCGCCTGCACCTCGGCCGGCCGGGCCTACGACCGGTCGCTGCGGTCGCTGCGAGCCGCCCAGCGGTCGCTGCGCCACGCTGGCACGCCCGCAGCCCGCGCGCGTGA
>DASVYO010000165.1:0-13539 GCA_036392135.1 Solirubrobacteraceae bacterium | reverse complement strand
GCGCCGGAGCGGCCGCCGGCCGCCATCCCCAGCGCCCCGCCGCCGGTCGCCCGCGGGGGCGTGTTCGACTTCGAGGCCGGCGGACCCGCGCGGCGCGCGGCCTGACCGGCGACCTGCGCGAGCGCCGGTAGGGGACGACGGATGGGCATCCGCGGGTGCTTTGTCACGGGGACCGACACCGGCGTGGGCAAGTCGGTCCTGACCGCCGCCATCGTCGCCTCGCTCCGGGCTCGTTCCGTACCCTTGCGCGCGCTCAAGCCGGTGATCACCGGGCTTGACGATGAGCCCGATCCGGTCTGGCCACCCGACCATGAGCTGCTGGCCCGGATCGCCGGTGCGCGGCCGGAGGAGACGATGCTGGTCGGCTACGGGCCGCCGGTCTCGCCGCACCTGGCCGCCGCCCTGGCCCGCCGGCCGATCGAGATCGAGGCGCTGGTGAGCGCGATCCGCGCGGCCTGCGACCCGGACGCCGCGCTGATCGTGGAGGGTGTCGGAGGCCTCCTGGTCCCGCTGTCGGAGTCGGCCGACGTCCGTGATCTGGCCGCGGCCCTCGAGCTGCCGCTCGTGATCGCCGCCCGGCCCGGGCTGGGGACGATCAACCACACGCTGCTGACGCTGGAGGCCGCCCGGGCCGGAGGGCTCGAGGTGGCGGGTGTGGTGCTCACCCCGTGGGCCGGGCAACCCAGCGACATGGAGCGCTCCAACCGCGAGACGATCGAGCGGCTCGGGCGGATCGAGGTGGCCACGCTCGGCTTGGTCCGCGCACCTGAGCCGGCCGCGCTGGCCGCCGCGGCGGCGGAGATCCCGGTCGAGCGATGGCTGTGCTGAAGGTGGCCGGTTCCGACCGGGCGCGGGTCTAGCTTGCTCGTCATGACCCGTTCCACCTCAGATCTCCTGGCCTCTGACCGATCCCACGTCTGGCATCCCTTCACCCAGCAGCAGGCCTGGTGCGAGGATGAGACCGAGGCGCTGTTGATCGACCGTGCCGAGGGCACCGATCTCTACGACCGGGAGGGCAACGTCTACATCGACGGCGTCTCATCGCTGTGGTGCAACGTGCACGGCCATCGGCATCCGGCGATCGACGCCGCGATCCGGGCCCAGCTTGACCGGATGGCCCACTCGACCATGCTCGGGCTCGCGCATGAACCGGCGATCGAGCTGGCCGAGCGGCTGATCGCGATCGCCCCGCCCGGCCTGCGCCGGGTGTTCTACTCCGACAGCGGCTCGACCGCGGTGGAGATCGCCCTCAAGATGGCCTTCCAGTGGTGGGCCCAGCGGGGTGAGACGGGGCGCACGCGATTCATCGGGCTCGAGAACGCCTACCACGGCGACACCATCGGCTCGGTCTCGGTGGGCGGCATCGAGCTGTTTCACTCCCTGTACCGCCCGCTGCTGTTCGACACCCTGAAGGCCCGCGCCGGTGACGGCGACCATCTCGAGGCGCTGCTCGCCGACCACGGTGAGCAGGTGGCGGCGGTGATCATCGAGCCGCTCGTGCAGGGCGCTGCGGGCATGCTGATGCAGCCCGACGGATACGTGCGCCGCGTGCGTGAGCTGTGTGACCGCCACGGCGTGCTGCTCATCTGCGATGAGGTGGCCACCGGGTTCGGGCGGACCGGTGCGATGTTCGCCTGCGAGCACGAGGGCATCGCCCCGGACCTGTTGTGCGTCGGCAAGGGCCTGACCGGCGGCTACCTGCCACTGGCCGCCACGCTGGCCACGGAGCGGATCTACGCGGGCTTCCTCGGCCGCCCCGAGGACTCGCGGACGTTCTTCCACGGCCACACCTTCACCGGGAACCCGCTGGCCTGCGCAGCGGCGATTGCCACGCTCGAGACGTTCGAGCACGAGCAGACGATCGCCGGCCTGGAGGCGAAGATCGAGGTGCTGCGAGGCGAGCTGGCCGAGCGGGTGGAGCCGCTGCCCGCAGTGCGCGAGATCCGCCAGCGGGGATTGATGATCGGGATCGAGCTGGCCGAGAACGGCACGACCGACCGGCTCGGCCACCGGGTGACGATTGCCGCCCGCCGCCACGGCGCCGTGATCCGGCCACTCGGCAACGTGATCGTGCTGATGCCGGCTCCGGCCATGTCGGCCGCCGACCTGGGCCGTCTGGTGGCGATCACCGCCCAGGCGATCACCGACGTGACGGGCGCCCCAGCGCTGGCCGGCGTGGCCAGCGGGCCCGGGGTTCCCGTCACCGCCTGAGGACAGCACAGCGCGAGACCAGGCCGACGCCCGGAATCGCTACTCGTCGTAGGGGGCGAAGTCCCGCTTGCGGGCTCCGCAGACCGGACAGAACCACGTGTCCGGGATGTCGGCGAACTCGGTTCCGGGGGGAATGCCGCCGTCGGGATCTCCTTCAGCGGGGTCGTAGATGAACCCGCAGGATTCACACATGTATTTCACGCGGGCAAGGGTACTCGGTAGGGTCGCGGGGATGAACGTTCACCGACCCGAGCCCGGGGCCGAGCTCAACAACGGCCAGGCCACCGTCCCGCGGCTCGCGGCCACCGTAATCGTGCTGCGCGGAGCCCAGCGCGGACTCGAGGTCCTGCTCGCCCAGCGCAACCCCCAGGCTCGCTTCATGGGTGGAGCCTGGGTGTTCCCGGGCGGCGCGGTCAGCGCCGAGGACGGCGACGGCGAGCGCGCTCTGCGCACGGCCGGGGTGCGCGAGCTGAAGGAGGAGGCGGGGATCGCCCTGGCCGACCCCGAGGAGCTGGTCGCCTTCTCGCGCTGGATCACCCCGGCTGAGGTGAAGACCCGCTATGACACATGGTTCTTCCTGGCCAGCCTGCCCGACGGCGCCGAGCCGGTGATCGATCGCGAGGAGGTCGTCGACGCCCGCTGGTATGAGCCCGCCGCGGCGCTCGAGGCCGCCCGGGCCGACGAGATCCTGCTCGTCTTCCCGACCATCAAGCACCTGGAGCAGCTGTCGGGCTTCAGCACCGCCACAGAGCTGCTCGAGTACGCGAGGGCCCGCACCGTTCAGCCGGTGCAGCCGCGGGTCATCGGCTCGGGAGAGCAGGTCCGGATCGTCCTCCCGGGGGAACCGGGCTACGACTCATGAGTACCGGAAAGCTGACCGTCGCCGTCACCGGCCCGACGGGGGACATCGGCCGCTCGCTGCTGCGCGCGCTGGAGAGGAGCCCGGAGGTGGGCCGGATCTCGGCCATGGCCCGCAGCCCGTTCGATCCCACCGCTGCCGGGCTGCGCAAGACCGAGTACCGCCAGGCCGACGTGCTCGACGCCGGCGCGGTCGCCGATGTGATGGCCGGCGCCGATGTCGTCGTCCACCTGGCGTTCGTGATCATGGGCGACTCGGAGGAGACGACCAGCGTCAACCTCCAGGGCTCCCGCAACGTGTTCTCGGCCGCGATCGACTCGGGAGCGAAGCGGCTCGTCTACGCCTCCTCGGTGGCCGCCTACGGCTTCCACGGCGACAATCCCGAGCTGCTGACCGAGGACCTGCCGGCCCGCGGCACCCAGCGCCACTACTACTCGGCGCAGAAGGCGGAGCTCGAGGCGGCCCTGTGGGAGCTGCTCGAATCCGGGGGACCGGACGCGTATGTCTTCCGGCCCTGCATCGTGGCCGGCCCCGACGCGCTGGCCCTGCTGGAGGCGATCCCCTACATCCAGATCTCGGACCGGATGCCCGCCGCCGTTCTGCGCGCGCTGGAGTTCATGCCCGCACTGAAGCCGGTCATCCCCGACCCCGGGGTGCCCTTCCAGCTCGTCCACCACGACGACGTGGCCAGCGCGATGCGGGCCGCGGTGCTCGGACGCGGCGCACCCGGGATCTACAACCTCGCTGGTGAGGGGACGATGACGATGTCCGATCTGGCCCGGGCCCTGGGCTGGTACAGCCTGCCGGTGCCGGAGCTGGCGGTCGGTGCCGCCGCCGAGCTCGTCGCCCACCTCCCCTTCATGCCGGCCGAGGCGCACTGGATCGAGACCCTGCGCCATCCCGTCCTGATGGACACCACGCGCGCTCGCCGACAGCTGCACTGGCGCCCTCGGCACGACGCCGCGGAAACGCTGGCGGCCATGGTGGCGGCCGGACGCTCGGCCTCCCTGATCCGCTGAGGAACCGGGGCTTGCGGCCCGGAATCAGCCGCCGCCGTAGGCGACGACCAGGTCGGTGAGCACCCCGACCATGAAACCGGCGCTCAGCATGACGAGCTCCAGTTCCCGGTAGCCGAACCGGCGCATGCCGTTCCACACCTCGCCGATCACGAACAGGATCGCGCCCCCGGCGATGGCGTAGAAGGTCACCTCGAGCGCATGGCTGGTCACCTCGTAGCCCACGATCGAACCCAGGAACGTCGGGCTGCCGCCGATCAACCCGACCAGCCCGAGCCATTTCCACGAGGGCCGCACATCGCCGAGGGGCCCGACGATGCCGAACCCCTCGGTGGCGTTGTGTAGGGCGAAGCCGATGATCAGCACGGTGGCCAGGCTGATCGCCCCGGCCCGCGCCGAGACGCCGATGGCGAGGCCCTCGGCAAAGTTGTGCACGCCGATGGCGGCGGCGATCGTCAGGCCGGTGCGGAGCGCGCTGCGCCGCTTGGCCTCAACCTCGCTGGCCACGATGCCGGGGTCGACCCCGGCGATGGCGGCCGCCCCGGCCCCGCCGGCGATCGGCGGGCGACGCGCCCCCAGCGGGCGCAGCCGGCGCTGGATCGTGGCCAACCCGGCGCTCCCGGCTCCGAACCCCGCCGCCAGCAGGACGACCAGCCAGGCCAGGTACAGGAACGACTGATCGTGATGCTTGACGCCATCCAGAGCCGTCTTCACGATGCCCAGCCCGCTGGACAGGACATCGACGAGGATGAAGGCCAGCACCCCCACGGCGAACATGGCCAGGGCGACGCGCGAGCGGGCCCCGAGCAGCCGCATCCGGCCCAGGGGGAGCCCGAGGTAGATGGTGAGCCCGGCGAGAGCGCCGAGGAGGACTGTTTGGCCGAAGGACATGGGCGCGCTGTTAGGTGACCCTAATACCCGGAACGAGGTCGAATCTACCACGCGCCGGTGGCTCCCCCCAGCCCGAGGGACGGATCACGTATCGGCGTTGAAGTTGGGCAGGCCGAGGCTCTGGAGCCAATTGCTGACCGTGATGTTCAGCTGGGTGAACTCCCCCGTCCAGATGAGCACGCCCATCGCGATCAACACGGCTCCGCCCAGGCCGATGATCAGCGGGTAGTGGCGCTTGATGACCGAGAAGGCGGACGTGGCGGTGCCGAAGGCCAGCCCCGTGACCAGGAACGGCACCCCCAGCCCGGCGCAGTAGACGGCCAGCAGCACAGCGCCGTGCGTGGCCGAGTTCGACGTCCCGGCTGCGGTCACGATCGCGCCCAGGGTCGGGCCGGTGCAGGGCGTCCAGGCCAGGGCGAACGCAGCGCCGGCGAGGGCCGGTCCGCCTCTCCCCGCCCTCTGCATGAGGCGCGGGAAGTGCCACTCGCGGCTCAGCGCGGGCACGAACGGAGCGAGCAGGAACAGCACCCCCATCAGCACGATCACCGCGCCGGAGATCTTCAGCGCCGTGGGGCCGGTCAGCGTCGAGCGGAGCGCGCGCTGCCCGAGCAGCCCCAGGACCATGAAGATGAACGAGAAGCTGGCCACGAAGGCCAGGCTGGGCAGGATCACCTGACGGCGCCGGATCTCGCCCGGCACACCGCCGGCAACGGCCGAGATGTAGCCCGGCACGAGCGGCAGGACGCACGGCGACAGAAACGAGATCAGCCCGGCGCCGAACGCCACGGGAAGCCCGATGCCCGATGCCGCGTCCACCATCGACCTCAGCGTACTGCCGTCACTCGCGCCCGAGAAGGAGGGCGATGCCCTGGCCTCCCCCGATGCACAGCGTGACCAGGCCGAGCTCCAGGTCCCGGCTCTCCATCTCGTCCAGGATCTTGGCGGTGATCGCCGCGCCGGTGGCCGCGATCGGATGCCCGAGGGCGATCGCGCCGCCGTTCGGGTTGACCTTCTCCTCATCCAGGCCGAGGTCGTCGATCACCGCCAGCGCCTGCGCTGCGAAGGCCTCGTTGAGCTCGATCACGTCGACATCGTCCAGCGAGCGGCCCGCGCGCTCCATCACCTTGCGCACGGCCGGAACCGGCCCGATACCCATGATCCTGGGGTCCACACCACAGCTGGCGTAGGCCAGGACCCGGGCCCGCACCGGGGCGCCGAGCTCTGCGGCGCGGGCGGCGCTCATCAGCACCACCGCGGCGCCGGCGTCGTTCATGCCCGAGGCGTTGCCCGCCGTGACCGTCCCATCGGGCTTGAACACCGGCTTCAGCTTGGCCATCGTCTCAGCGGAGGCATCCGCGCGGATGTGCTCGTCTCGCAGGAAGTCGACCGTGTCGCGCTTGACCCTGACCGGGACGGGCACGATCTGGCCGTCGAAGCGCCCCTCGGCGCGGGCCGCGGCGGCGCGCTGATGAGAGCGCACGGCGAACGCGTCCTGGCGCTCGCGGGAGATCGATCCCCGCTCGGCCAGGTTCTCTGCGGTGACGCCCATCAGGATGTCGTTGAACGGATCGGTGAGCGCGCCCATCACCGGGTCGATCAGCTCGGCCTCGCCCATCCGAGCGCCCCAGCGCGCGCTCGGCATCCAGTACGGACCGCGGCTCATCGACTCTGCGCCGCCGGCCAGCGCGACGGCGGCCTCGCCGGTCTGCACGGCCTGGGTGGCCGAGACGATGGCCTGGACCCCGGTCCCGCACAGGCGGTTGACGGTGTAGGCCGGAACCTCCTTGGGGACGCCGGCCTTGATCCCCACCACACGGGCCATATAGGCGTCGCCGGGCTCGGTGTGGATCACGTTGCCGAACACCACGTGGTCGATCTGTTCCGGTTCGATCCCCGCCCGCTCGATCGCTGCCACGCTGGCCGCGGCGCCCAGGTCCGAGGGTGGCACGCTGGCCAGGCCCTTCCCATACGAGCCGATTGCCGTGCGCGCAGCCGAGGTGATGACAACGTCCGTCATGAGCGTCCTTTCGCGTCCTTTCGTGTCCGGCGAGAGCGCCGAAGCGTAGAAGGCGGCGCGCGCGAATGTTCCCCGCCGTCTCGATCCGAGTGGTAGCTTGCCGCCCAGGATGACTGCTACCGCCACCACACTCCAGAACTTCATCGACGGCCAGTTCGTCGATCCCGCCGCCGGCCAGACCGAGCCGATCCTCAACCCGGCCACCGAGGAGGTCGTCGCCCACGCTCCGCTGTCGACCGAGGAGGATGTCGACCGCGCCGTCGCCGCGGCTCGCAAGGCCTTCGCGGGCTGGTCAACGACCACGCCGGGCGAGCGGGCGCTCTCGATGCTGAAGCTGGCTGACGCGATCGCCGAGCACGCGGATGAGATCTCCGAGCTCGAGGCGGCCAACGCCGGCAAGCCGATCAACGCCTTCCGGGAGGACGAGATCCCGTTCATGGTCGACAACCTGCGGTTCTTCGCGGGCGCGGCCCGCTGTCTGGAGGGCCGCGCCGCGGGCGAGTACATGAGCGGCTACACGTCGATCATCCGCCGCGAGCCAGTCGGGGTGATCGGTCAGATCGCCCCCTGGAATTACCCCTTGATGATGGCCGTGTGGAAGATCGGTCCGGCCCTCGCGGCGGGCAACACGGTGGTCCTGAAGCCGGCCGAGACCACGCCGATGTCGGTGCTGAAGATGGCTGAATACGCGGCCGAGATCTTCCCCCCCGGCGTGGTCAACGTCATCACCGGCCACGGCGAACCGACCGGCTCCTCGCTGGTCACCCACCCTGACGTCGACATGGTCTCCCTGACCGGCTCGGTGGGCACCGGCAAGTGGATCGCCCGGCACGCCGCCGACACGCTCAAGCGCGTGCACCTCGAGCTGGGTGGCAAGGCGCCGGTGGTCGTGTTTGACGATGTCGACCTGGAGACCGCCCTGGAGACGATCGCCGGCACCGGCTACTACAACGCGGGGCAGGACTGCACCGCCGCCACGCGAGTGTTGGCCGGGCCCAAGGTCTACGACGACGTGGTGAGCGGGCTGGCCGAGCAGGCCAAGGGGCTCGTGATGGGTGACACCCGTTCCGCCGACACGACGCTCGGACCGCTGAACTCCAGTCGCCAGCTCGGGCGCGTGGAGGGCTTCCTGCAGCGCAAGCCGACGCACGCCGAGATCGCCACCGGGGGCACGCGACCCGGAAGCCCCGGCTTCTTCCTCGAGCCGACCGTGGTCGCCGGGCTGCGCCAGGACGACGAGATGATCCAGCAGGAGATCTTCGGCCCGGTGATCACCGTGCAGCAGTTCTCCGACGAGGCCGAGGCGATCGCCTGGGCCAACGGGACCCCGTACGGACTGGCCTCCTCCGTGTGGACGCGGGACGTCGGCCGGGCGATCCGGGTCTCCAACGCGCTGCGGTTCGGCTGCGTCTGGATCAACGATCACATCCCGCTGGCCTCGGAGATGCCGCACGGGGGCTTCAAGCAGTCCGGGTACGGCAAGGACCTCAGCATGTATGCCCTCGAGGACTACACCGAGGTCAAGCACGTGATGATCTCGCTGGCCTAGACGCTGAGTCAGAAATCGGCGCACTGGGCCACCCTGGGCCGGGGTACCCGGTAGAGTTCTCCCAGGGTCACCTGGTGGAAGCCTCCGCAATTCCCGCATCGGTAGGGCTGGGCCGCACGCGGATCGCAATCGGCGCCTCGCTGCTGCGGATTCGGAGCGACGATCAGCTCGTCACCCTCTTCCGGGAGGGCAACGACGAGGCCTTCCGGGTCATCCACGATCGCTACCGGGCTCGGATGCTGGCCTACGCACGCCAGATGCTGAGCAGCAGCGGCCGGGATCCCGAGGATGCGGTCCAGGACATCTTCCTGCGCGCCTATCACGGACTGCGCACCAGCGACCGGCAGCTCGCGCTGCGCGCCTGGCTGTACCGGATCGCTCACAACCGCTGCATCGATGACCTCCGCCGCGCCCAGCCGCTGGCCTTCGAGGCGATCCAGCCACCGGTGGGCGGCCTCCAGGACCCGGTGGCCAAGGTCGAGCAACGCGACGCACTGCGCCGGCTCATCAGCGACGTGCAGCAGCTTCCCGGTCAGCAGCGCTCGGCGCTGCTCATGCGCGAGCTGAGCGGCATGTCCTATTCCGACGTCTCGGGGGCGCTGGGGGTCACCGTGCCGGCGGTCAAATCGCTGCTCGTGCGGGCCCGAGTCGGCCTGGCCCAGGCCAGCGAGGCGCGCGACACCGCGTGTTCGGAGATCCGCGCCGACCTCATCCTGGCTCACGATCGGGGTGTCCGTTCGAGCGGGCTGGCCCGGCGTCACCTGCGCGAGTGCCCCAGCTGCCGCGAGTTCCGCACCGAGGTCCGTGGGGTGAGCCGTCAGCTCGCCGCGCTGGCTCCGACCCTGGGGCCGCTGGGCGTGATCGCCAACCTCCTAGGCCTGGGTGGCGGGGGTGGCGGCGTCGCGACCGGGGGAGGCGCGGCGGCGACCGGTGGGTCGATCGTCACGGCGGGCGGCTCGATCGCGGCCACAGGCGGGTCGGCGGCCACCGCCGGCGCGGCGGGCTCGGCGGGACTCCTGGCCGGTGGCGCCAGCCATGTCGTGACGCTGCTGGCGGCGGCGGTCGTGACCGCGGGCGGCGCGGTGGAGATCCAGACGTCGCTCTCCCAGACGGTGTCCCACGCGTCCCGTCGCCATCACCTGCTCGCCCGGCCCGGGCCCGCACCGGCCCGGGCTTCGCATGCGGCCGTCCCGCTTGATGGCGGCGTGCCGATCGCCCCCGCGGGCGGCGGCGAAGCCGCCGGTGCGCCGGGCGCCGCCCAGTCCGCGGCGCTGGGACCGGCCCAGACGACCGCCTCCGGCGCCACGGGAACCGGTGCTCTCCAGCGCTGGGTTCCGATCACGATGCTGCTCGACCCCGACGTCTACGCCTCCCAGAACCTCGTCGCACCGCCCCTGGCTCCGGCCTCGAATCCGCCCGGGACCAGCCTGCCCGGCACCACGACTGCGCCCGGCCCGGTGGCGACCCCCACACCGGGTACCGCGACCGGGACCGGCAGCGGGTCCGGGCAGCCGAGCGCCAGCGGCGGCACCGGCCCCGCATCCGGCAGCGCGACCGCGCCCGCTACCTCGAACCCACCGGCTGCCGCCGGGGCAGGCTCGAGCTCGACCGCCTCGGCGCCTTCCTCCTCAACCGGCGCCACCTCCACGCCCACCGGTTCGGGAACGGCCACCGGCAGCAGCACGCCGGCGCCGAGCACGGGCTCCGCGAGCACCAGCGGGGCCAGCTCCAGCACCAGCGGGACGAGCCCCGGCGCCACCTCGGTCGGCCGGAGCACGACCTCGGCCGGCTCGAGCGGGCTCGTGAGCTTCGTCGCGCATCGGCGACCGCGCCACCACCATCTGCTCGTAGGCCTGTCCGCCCCGTAGAGCGGAGCCTCGCGGGACTGGTTTCCGCTCGAGTCACTACAGTCGCGCTGCGCAGGTGCGCCTGACACTCGACCATTGATGCCCGACCGCTATCTGGAAACCCTCGACCACGAGGAGCTCTACGTACGCCGTGGGGCGCGCTCGGGGCTCTACACGATCGTGGCCGTGCACTCCACGGCCCGCGGACCGTCGCTCGGGGGCTGCCGCATGTGGTCCTACGGCGACTCGCGCGCGGCGGTTCGTGACGCGCTGCGGCTTTCCCGGGCAATGACCCTGAAGGCAGCCGTGGCCGACCTCCCGCTGGGAGGAGGCAAGGGGGTGATCATGATCCCGGCCGGCGAACCGCTCAGCTCGGACCGTCGTCGCGGTGCGCTGCTCGATTTCGCCGATACGGTCCAGACGCTGGACGGCCGCTACATCACAGCCGAGGATGTCGGCACCTCGAGCCGGGACATGAGCCTGATCGCGCAGCGGACCACCCACGTGGCGGGTCTCGCCCGCAGCCGGGGCGGCTCAGGCGATCCCAGCTCGATGACCGCCCTCGGCGTGGAGGCGGCCATCCACGCGGCCTGTGAGCGGGTGTTCTCGACGCAGGACCTGAGCGGGCGGACGGTGGGGGTGATCGGCCTCGGCCATGTCGGCTCTCGGGTGGCCAAGCGCTGCGCCCGCGCCGGCGCGCGGCTGATGGTGGCCGACGTCGACGAGAGCAAGCGGGAGCTCGCCGCCGATCTCGGGGCCGAGTGGCGAGCACCCGAGGATGCGCTGCTGGCCGAGCTCGACGTGCTCGTCCCCTGCGCACTCGGCGGCCTGTTCGACGATGAGTCGGTCCCGAAGCTCCGCTGCCGGGTCGTGGCCGGTGCGGCCAACAACCAGCTGGCCCACGATCGCATCGCCGATCTGCTGCAGTCGCGCGGGATCCTCTGGGCGCCCGACTTCGTCGTCAACGCCGGCGGCCTGATCAACATCGCCGAGGAGCTGGGCGGCTACGACCCGGCCCATGCCCGGCGCCGGGTGGGGGCGATCGCCGACACTCTCCAGGAGGTCTTCACCCGCTCGGAGGCTCAGGCGATCACGCCGCTGGCGGCCGCCATGGAGCTGGCCCGCTCCCGCCTGGCCGCCGGCAACGGCAAGCTGGCGTCGGCCCGCTGAGCGCCGGCCCGCTGAGCGCCGGCCCGTGATCGCGGGCCGGACACGCGTTCTACTCGCCGGCCGGTGACCGCGGCTGGCTGAGCCGGAGCGGCGGCGGGCGCTCGACTCCATCGGGGAGGCGCCCCTCGGCCTCCAGCTTGTCGAGATGGGCGGCGAGGGTGACCGTGGCCGCCGGCCTCAGATGCTCGCCAACGTCATCCCAGGCCGCGTCGAGTAGCTGAGTGATCGAACGTGCGCCCGCGCTGAGCGCGGAGATCAGGCGGCGCTCGCGCTCGAGCCGGTGGGCCACGTACTCGTCGAGCTTCTCCAGCGGCCGCGTCACCGGGGGTCCGTGCCCGGGCAGGATCAGCTCCGGCGCGTGGCGGCGCAGACGGGCCAGCCCCTCCAGGTAGCCGGCCAGTGCCCCCGGGTCCGGGGCGATGAACACGCTGCCCTCACCGAGCACGGCGTCCCCGGAGAACACGCTCGAGCCGAGGCGAAAGCAGAAATGATCGGGGGCGTGGCCCGGCGTGAACACGGCCTCCAGCGGGCCCGCGGGGAGGCCGTCCCGCAGGATCAGATCGGCCTCGCCACGCCCGGCGGCGACCAGGGCCCCCGGGAACCGCTCGCGCAGGAGCGGGACGGCCTGGGCGTGGTCGGGATGGTCATGGGTCAGGGCGATGCCGCCCAGCCCGCCCCGCCCCTCGAGCTCCGCGGCGAGCGCGTCCAGATGCGCGGCCAGCGCCGGCCCGGGATCGACGATCCAGGCCGGGTCGCGGCCGATCACCCATGAGTTCGTGCCGGTGAGCGTGAACGGGCCCGGGTTCGCGGCCCGGATCCCGACGACGTCATGGCCTGTGAGCTCGATCCGCCTCACTGCTTGAATAGTCAACCATGGCGGCGACCCTGGACGGCGATCCCGCGGGCGGCAAGGATTCCGGCATGGGGGTCGAGAGCCCGGAGGTCAATCTCCAGGAGTCCAGTCGCAGCCTGGGTCGGGGGCTGATCTCACTGGCCATCCTGGTCGCGATCGTGGCCGGGCTGCTCGTGGCCGTGCCCGGCCTGCACGGCGTGGCCGAGCGGGTGGGCAACATGAACGCCGGCTGGCTGATGCTGGCCGTCCTGCTCGAGATCCTGTCCTGCGTGGGCTACGTGATCGTGTTCCTGCAGGTCTTCGACCGGGCCCCGATCCGCTTCGGAGCCCGGGTCGCCCTCAGCGAGCTGGCCTTCGGGGCCGCTGTGTCGCTCGGCGGCGCCGGCAGCGTCGCCGTCGGCGCCTGGCTGCTCGTTGACCGCGGCGGCGACCCGGTGCGGATCGCCCAGCGCTCCGTCGTGCTGTTCCTGCTCACCAGCGCGGTCAATGTCGTCACCCTGGTGCTGGCGGGGCTGGGTCTGTTCACGGGGATCCTGCCCGGGCCCTCGAACCCGCTGTTGAGCATCGTCCCCGCCGGCGTGGGCACGGCCGTGCTGGTCTTCTTCCTGCTCCTCCCCCGCGTCTCCGAGCGGCTGGCGGCCCATCGCGAGCCGGGCCGCATACACACGCTGCTGCTCGAGACGGCGGCCAGCATTCGCCAGACCGAGCAGCTGATCCTGCATCCCGACTGGCGGATCCTGGGCGCGCTCGGCTTCCTGTGGTTCGACATCGGCGTGCTGGCGGCGTGCTTTGCCGCCGCCGGCGTGGTGCCACCGATCGGTCCGCTCGTCCTGGCCTACCAGATCGGCTACCTGTCGAACGTGATCCCCGTGCCGGGGGGAATCGGAGTGCTCGACGGAAGCCTGGTCGGCATGCTCGTGCTGTACGGCGCCTCGGCCACGACGGGCACCGCGGCCACCGTCGTCTACCACGCCATCGCCCTGTGGATTCCGGCCATGTGGGGGACCGGGGCCTTCATCATCCTGCGCAGGACCCGGGGCCGGCCGATCATCCTGCGGCCGCCGCGCGCCGAGCGCCGGGCCCAGGCCGGCGCCGGCCGGCGCCGGGGCTGAGCTACGCCGGCCGC
>DASVYO010000164.1:0-19135 GCA_036392135.1 Solirubrobacteraceae bacterium | reverse complement strand
GGCCGCCGGCGCCGGGACCGGAGCGCCGGACCCGCCGCGGGGGCCGCTCCCGTCGGCTTCGGCCAGGTGGGACAGGATGCGCGGCACGTCGGCCTCGGTGATCAGCACCTGCCGGGGCTTTGAGCCCTCGTAGCCGGAGATGATCCCGCGCCGCTCGAGCATGTCGATCAGCCGGCCCGCGCGGGTGTAGCCGAGGCGCAGGCGGCGCTGCAGCATCGAGGTCGAGGCCGTGCCCATCTGGGCGACCAGCGAGATCGCCTCCTCCAGCAGCGGATCCTCGTCGGCCGACAGCGAGTCCTCCTCCGCGGCCGGCTCCTCCTCACTGGCCACCTCTTCCAGCAACTCCTCCTGGAATTCGGGCTCCCCCTGTCTGCGCCAGCCGTTGGTCAGCTCGAGGATCTGGGGCTCGTCGATGTAGGCGCCCTGGATCCGCTGCAGCCGGGAGGAGCCGACCGGCGAGAACAGCATGTCCCCCTGGCCGAGGAGCGCCTCGGCCCCGCCGTGGTCCAGGATCACGCGCGAGTCGGTCTGGCTGGAGACGGCGAAGGCGATTCGCGAGGGCACGTTGGCCTTGATCATGCCGGTGATCACGTCCACGCGCGGGGACTGCGTGGCCAGCACCAGATGGATGCCCACCGCCCGCGCCTTCTGGGCCAGGCGGATGATCGAGTCCTCGACGTCGGCCGGCGCGACCATCATCAGGTCGGCCAGCTCGTCGATCACGCACAGGATGTAGGGCAGCGGTGGCTCGCCGCGCTTGTCCCGGGCCCGGTTGAGCTCGGGCAGGCTGCGGGTGCGGGCCAGGGACATGATCGAATAGCGCTGCTCCATCTCCTTGACCAGGTTCTGCAGCGCGTTGGCGGCCATCCGCGGGCTGGTGATGACCGGCGTGAGCAGGTGCGGGATCGACTCGTAGTGGTTGAGCTCGACCTGCTTGGGGTCGACCAGGACGAGCCGCACCTCGTGTGGGGTGGCCCGGAGCAGGATGCTCGACAGCATCGCGTTGACGCACGCCGACTTGCCGGCGCCGGTGGTCCCGGCCACCAGCAGGTGGGGCATCTTGGCCAGGTCGGCCCCGATTGCCCGGCCGGCGATGTCCTTGCCGAGCCACACGGTCAGCGGCGACCAGTCGGGGGGCGCCTCCTGGAAGACGTCGCCGAGGTGCACGGTACGCCGGCGGGCGTTGGGTACCTCGACTCCGACCGCCTGCTTGCCGGGGATCGGCGCCAGGATGCGGATATCGGTGGCGGCCAGCGCGTAGGCCAGATCGTCCTTGAGCTGGGCCACCTTGGCCACCTTGATCCCGGGCGCGAGGCGGATCTCGTAACGGGTGATGTGGGGTCCGGTGACGCGTCCGATCACGGTCGCCTCGATGCCGAAGTGGCCGAGCGTCTCGACCAGGGTGCGGGCGACCTGCTCCTGGCCGGCGGTGTCGGGCCGGGCCGCCTCGCCGGTGGACCGGGTCAGGAAGCGCGAACCGGGCACCCGCCACTCGAACTCCGGGTCGTCGGTGATGACCGATCGATAGCGGCCCTGCGGGGTGAGGTGATCCTCGGCCCCGGACGGCCGGCGCGGCTCGGGCTCGCCGTCCTGGGCCGGGTCGGGCACGGCCACGACCTCGTCGGTGCTGCCCTCGGGAAGGAGATCCTCGGGCTCGGCCGGGACCTCGGCGTCGGCCTCGCCGCCGGCCCCGTAGGCCCCGATCGGGGGCGCCTCCACATGCGTGGCCCGTATGACCAGCTCGTCGGTGTCGGACTCGGGCGGCAGCAGCGACTCCGGCGCCAGCTCCGCGGAGGCCTGGGCGGCCACCGTGGCCGGGCGGCGGGCCACGGTCCCGCGCAGGTCCTCGGTCGAGCGCCGCAGCGCCCGGCTCGTGCCGAGCACGCCCGCCCCGGTCATGCGCATCACGCCGGCCAGCGTCGCGCCGCTGAGCAGGATCAGCCCG
The DNA here is from genome assembly GCA_036392135.1 of Solirubrobacteraceae bacterium. Lineage (GTDB taxonomy): Bacteria > Actinomycetota > Thermoleophilia > Solirubrobacterales > Solirubrobacteraceae > Palsa-465. The sequence continues at coordinate 17,190 of DASVYO010000164.1, read as the reverse complement.
GCGATGAACAGGAACACGGCCAGGATGCTGGCCCCGAGATCGGAGATCAGGTGCGCGGCGAGCCACAGCTCGGCCTGGCCGATCACCCCGCCGCGATGCTCAAAGCCGGCCGGTGCCCAGAAACTGCGGGCCGGCCCCGGCCCGGGGCCGAGCCCGAGCGTCCCGGCGGCCAGGGCCAGCGTCAGCGCGCCCACCAGGCAGATCAGCCCAGCGCGAATGGGCCGGGCCGGCGGGCGGAACTCGCGGGCCAGCACGAGCGCCCCGGCCGCGGCCAGAGCGGCCGGAACGGCGTAACCGAGGGCCCCGAAGGCAAACCGCGTGGCCCTCACCGCTCCGTTGCCGAGCGCCCCCCCGGCCCAGTGGGCGTAGGCCACTCCGCCCAGGAACACCCCCACGGCGATCAGGCCAAGGGCCAGGATGTCGATGTGATGGGCCTCGAGCACCGGCCGCGGGAGCGCCGGCCGGCTGGCCAGCAGCGAGCGCTGCGCCCGCTTGGGGGGAGATTTGCGCCGGCCCGGGGGTCCTTGCTTGGCGGGCCTCCGAGCGGCCGGCTTGCGCTTCTGAGCGGTGGCCATGTCCGATCTGGAGGCTTCGACGGCCGGGGCTCTCCTCCTCCCATGAAGAATCGTTGAAGGCGCGGCCCTGGCGCCCCCGCGGCCCGTACCATTTCGCAGTCATGGCCGAATACGAGCGTCCCCCCCGGGTGCTGGTCGTCGAGGATGACGACGCCATCGCCCAGGTGCTCCAGCGCAGCCTGCGCATGGAGGGCTATGAGGTCCGCGTGGCCGAGGACGGTGAGCTGGCCCTGGCCCAGGCCCACGGCTTCCTGCCCGATCTGGTCGTCCTCGATCTCGGCCTGCCCGGGATCGACGGGATCGAGGTGGCCAAGCGCCTGCGCCTCCAGGACCACGATGTGCCGATCCTGGTGCTGACCGCGCGCGACGCGGTCGAGTCCCGCGTCGAGGGGCTCGACGCCGGCGCCGACGACTACCTGGTCAAGCCGTTCGAACGCCAGGAACTGCTGGCCCGTCTGCGGGCCCTGTTGCGCCGCCGGCCGCCACGCGGCCAGGCCAACCTCAGCGTCGGCGACCTGAGACTGAATCCCGACACCCATGAGGTGGCCCGGGGCGAGCGTCCGGTCGAGTTGACCCAGCGCGAGTTCGAGCTGCTGGAATACCTGATGCGCAACGAGCGGATCGTCGTCTCGCGCCAGCGTCTGCTGGATGAGGTGTGGGGCTACGACCCCTTCTCGATGACCAACACGATCGAGGTGTTCGTGTCCAATCTACGTCGAAAGCTGGAAGCCGGTGGGGAGCCTCGCCTCCTTCATACGATCCGCGGCGCGGGCTACGTACTCCGCGTATAGGTCGGTCCCGATCCGCTGGCGTCTGGCCGGCGGTTCCGCGGCGCTGACGTTCGTGATCCTGGCCACCTTCGCGGCCATCGTCGGCACCCTGATCAACCGTCAGGTCCGGGCTCAGTTCGCCGCCCAGCAGTCCGGGGCCGTCGACAAGCTCTACGGGGAGCTGAACGGGAAGCTGCACTACACCCGCGGCACTGCGGTGGACTGCCAGCAGGGCCGGGTCTCACTCGGCGACTACGCGAGCGCCGAGCACGCCGAGATTCGCATCTTCGATACCAGTGACGGCTATCTGCTCTGCACGCAGAGCGAGATCAGCGGCGCTCGCGGAGCGGGCGCGCTGCAACTGTTCCGCAACCTGCCCGACCAGACGTCGGGAACCTTCGACTCCTCCGGCTACCGGGTGGTGGTGCGCCAGCTGCCGATCCAACCGGTCGGAAACGCGACGCTGCTGTACGCCGTCCCCCTGTCCGACGTCGACCACACCGCGGCGGAGGTTCAGATCTTCCTGCTGCTCGGGGTGATCGGGGGTACCGTGGCCGCCCTGATCGCCGGCCTGTTCGTGTCCGCCCGGGCGATGCGGCCGATCGTCGAGCTGACCGACGCCGCCCGCGAGATCGAACGCACCCAGGACGCCAGCGGGCATGTCCCCCATCCCGAGGCCGAGGACGAGATCGCCGAGCTGGCCCGGACAATGCAGGGCATGCTCGGAGCCCTGGACGCGGCTCGCACGCATACCCAGACGATGCTCGACCGCCAGCGCGAATTCGTCGCCGACGCCTCCCATGAGCTACGCACCCCGCTGACCAGCGTGCTGGCCAACCTCGAGCTGCTGACCGAGGAGCTGGCCGGGGAACAGGCCGAGACGGCCGAGGCGGCGCTCCGCTCGACGCGTCGCATGCGGCGTCTGGTCGGCGACCTGCTGCTGCTCGCCCGGGCCGATGCGCGGCGCGTGCAGCCGCGCCGCCCGACCGACCTGGCCCAGGTGCTGTTGGATGCCGCCTCGGAGCTCGGGCCGATGGCCGACCGCCATGAGCTCACGATCGCCGCGGCGCCGGCGGTGGTCGACGGGGTGAGCGATGACCTCCACCGCCTGGTCCTCAACCTGCTCGAGAACGCCGTCCGCCATACGCCGCCGGGAACGCCGATCAGTGCCGCGACCGAGGTGCAGGACGGGGAGGCGGTGCTGATCGTGGAGGACGCCGGGCCGGGCATCCCGCCCGAGCTCCGCGAGCGGGTGTTCGAGCGCTTCGTGCGGGGCGGGCGCGACGGCGGCCGCGGCTCCGGGCTGGGACTGGCCATCGTCCGCGCGGTCGCCCTGTCTCATGGCGGTACGGTCGAGATGCAGTCGCGGCCGGACGGGACCGGGACGCGGTTCGAGATCCGGATTCCGACCGCCGGCAGCGTGGCCGCCGTCGGAGCGGGCGATCAGACCTCGACGACGACCGGCAGGACCATCGGGCGGCGGCGCAACCGCTCGTAGACGAACGCGGCCAGGTCGTCGTGGAGCTCCTCGCGCAGGATGTCGACCTCGCGCGCCCCGTCCGCGGCCGCAGCGGCCAGTGACCGCTCCACCTCATCGCGAATGTCAGCCGCCAGCGCATCGGCCTGCTCGATGAACGGCACGCCGCGGAAGATCACCTCGGGCGGGGTCACCGACTCCCCGCTCTGCTCCGAGATGGTGACCACCACGATGAAGATGCCGTCGGCGGACAGCATCCGGCGGTCGCGCAGGGCAACATCGGCGGGATCGCCGATGTCGACCCCGTCCACGAAGATCATGCCGGCCTGCTCGGGGGGACCGAACCGGGCGCCGTGCTCGTCGATCTCCAGCGGCAGGCCGTTCTCGCCCTGGAAGATGGCCCGCGGGTCGATGCCGACCGCCTCGGCGATCTGCGAGTGCAGCCGGATGCGCTTGTGGTCGCCGTGGATGGGGAGCACAAAGCGTGGACGCACCAGGTTGAGCATCAGCTTCAGCTCCTCGGCGTAGCCGTGGCCGGAGGCGTGGATCGGCGCCTCGCGCGGCGTGATCACGTCACAGCCGATGTGGAACAGGCGGTCGACGGTCTCGTTGACCGAGCGCTCGTTGCCCGGGATGGGGGTGGCCGAGAAGACGACCGTGTCACCGTCACGCAGGGTGATCTGGCGATGATCGTTGTAGGCCATGCGCCGCAGCGCCGACAGCGGCTCACCCTGCGATCCGGTCGAGATCACCACCACCTTGTGGTCGGGCCAGTCCTCGACCTCGTGGGGCTGGATCAGCATCCCCTCGGGGACGACGATATGCCCCAGCGAGCGGCCGATGTTCACGTTCTTGCGCATCGAGCGGCCGACCAGCGCGACCTTGCGCCCAAGCGCGCCGGCGGCGTCGATGGCCTGCTGGACACGGTGGATGTTGGAAGCGAAGCTGGTGACGATGATCCGCCCCGTGGCGCGCGCGAACACCTCCTGCAGATGCGGTCCCACCTCGCGCTCGGAGGGCGAGAAGCCGGGGCGGTCGGCGTTGGTGGAATCACCGCAGAGCAGCAGCACGCCCTCACTGCCGAGCTCGGCCAGCCGAGCCACGTCGGCCGGGGGCCCGTCCACCGGGGTCTGGTCGAACTTGTAGTCACCGGTCAGCAGCACCGTGCCCAGCGGCGTGCGCAGCGCCACCGCCCGGGAGTCGGGGATCGAATGGGTCATGTGCACCAGCTCGAGCCCGAACGGCCCGAGCTCGACCTGCTCGCCGGCGGCCAGGTCCTCGAGCTCGACGTCGCGCAGCTTGTGCTCGTCAAGCTTGGAGCGGGCCATGGCGATCGTCAGCGGAGCGCCGTACACGACCGGAGCCCGGTCGGCCCCCAGCTCGCGCAGGACCCAGGGCAGGGCGCCGACGTGATCCTCATGCCCGTGGGTGATGACGATCGCCTCGATGTCGTCGGTGCGCTCGCGCAGGTAGGCGAAGTCGGGCAGCACCAGATCGATGCCCAGCATGTCGGTGGTCGGGAAGCGCAGGCCCGTGTCGACGACCACGATCCGGCCCGCGTACTCGACGACGGTCATGTTCTTGCCGATCTCACCCAGCCCCCCGAGGGGCAGGACCCGCAGCGTCTCGCTCATGTATCAGCGCTCAGAGCCGGTCATCGAGCGGCCACGGAGAGCAGGCCGTGGCGTTCGAGCATGGCCCGGATGACCGCCTTCTCATCCGCATCGAGCTCGACGTAGGGCAGACGCGGCGTGCCGGCCCGCAGGCCGAGCATCTCCAGCGCCGCCTTCAGCGTGCAGGCCTGGGGCGCGATCGTCAGATCGCGGTAGACGTCCTGGAGGCCCGCGTCGATCTCGCGCCGGTGCTCGGGCTCGTCGACCATCCGGCGCATCTCGGGACCGAACAGGTGGCTTCCGGTGAGGACCCCGCCGGCCTCACCCATGTCCAGAACGTCCGCCAGCATGTCGTCGTTGCCGGCATAGATCATCATCCCGTCGATCGGGGCCAGATTGTCGGGATTGGCCTGCTTGACGCCGCGGATGTGCTCCAGCTGGCCGAGCTCCGCGATCAGGTCGTTGGGGAGGTCGGCGCCGGTGCGCTGCGGGATGTTGTAGAGCAGGATCGGAAGCTCCGTGGCCGCGTTGATGCGCTCGTAGTGGGCGATGATGCCTCGCCGGCTGGGCCGGTTGTAGTACGGGTTGACCGACAGCAGCCCGTCGGGACCGAGCTCGGTGGCGCGTTCGGTCAGCCACACCGCGTGGCGCGTGTCATTGGAGCCGACGCCGGCCACGATCGTGCACCGGTCGCCCAGCTCCTGCACCGCGAGGGCGATCATGGCCAGCTGCTCCTCATCGGTGAGGGTGGGCGCCTCGCCCGTGGTGCCGCAGATGACCAGCCCGTCTGAGCCGTGGTCGGCGAGATGGTGCATGAGCGCCACCGCGGCGTCCTCATCCACCCTCCCGTCGGCCCGGAAGGGTGTGACCATGGCGGTCAGGATTGTTCCGAGGGTTCCGGACATCGGCATCATTATCGCAGGGCCTACCGGGCCCGGCGTGCGCCCCAGCTCAGGACCGACAGCGGCGCCATCACGCCGAGCCGCTCGCGAGCGGGCGCCGGGTGGACGGCAACCTCGGGCTTGGCCGGCCGCGCCACGACGTGGGTCACGCGCGCGCCGGTGAGGCGCTCGACGCGCTCGGGCAGGCCCCCGTGGAGCCACTTCGAGACGCCCGCCGGAAGCGTGGCCAGCACGATCTCGTCGTAGCTGCGCGGGTCCCATTCATCGCTGACGGCGCAGATCGGATCCGAGTCGCCGACGTGGCCCGCGGCCTGCAAGCCGGCCGCGCCCATCAGCTCGAGGGCCTGCCCGAGCGCCTCCTGGGCCCGTTCCCGGCCGCCGGCCACCGGGGCGGCCGGAACGACCAGCGTGAAGCGCGTCGGGCCGTGCTCGGCTCGCGCGCGCAGCTCAGCGAGCAGCTCCGGTGAGGTGGCTGTGACGTTGGCCACGACCAGAACGTTCGTCGTCCATACCATGACGTCCTCCGCGGGAGCGCTTCAGGGTGCTTACGCCCATAAACGCTAGCGCTCCCGCGGACGGCAGACGACGGCGGCGGCTCAGCGGTCCAGCGCGCGCTCGTAGACGCGCCAGCGCTTGACGATCCGGGCTCCCATCGCCTCCAGGCCGCGGTTCATCGACGTGTTCACCTCCAGGATGAAGCTGGCCTCGCCGGTCTTCTGAGCGCTGTGCTCGGCGGTGTCGAAGTGCTCGAGGTAGATGGCCGCGGCCACGCCGGTGTGCTGGTACTCGGGCAGGACGCCCAGGAAGCCGATCCGCACCCGGTCGATGATCCGGCCTCGCCTCAGGTAGTACCACCAGCCCAGGGGCAGCAGGCGGCCCTGCATCTTCTTGTAGACCTGGTGGATGTCCGGGATCGTGATCGCCATGGCGATCGTCTTGCCGTCCTGCTCGGCGATCATGAACCAATCCCGGGCGTAGACCAGCTGCAGGTCGATCGCGTAGGCGTCCAGGTCTTCCTTCGAGTAGGGGACGAAGCCCCAGTTCTGCGACCACGCCGCGTTGTAGACCGTGGCGAACTCGTCCATCTCCCGCCGCAGATGGCGGCGCGACATCCGCCGGATGGTGATCCCGTACTTGGTCCGCGCCCGCTCGGCGAGCTTGGGCAGCAGCGGATTCATGCGCTCGCGATCGGCGATCTCCAGCCCCCAGCCATACAGGTCCATGGCCTTGCTCAGACCGGCCTGCTCGCAGCGCTGTGCGTAGTAGGGCGGATTCCAGGGCTCGCGGATCAGCGGCTCGCGGTCGAAGCCCTCGATCATGACGCCGGCCTCGTCGTTGATCTGGAAGCTCATCGGGCCGAGCATCTGCTCACAGCCGCGCTCGCGCAGCCAGGCCTCGGCCGCCGCCAGCAGCGCGCTGACGATCTCGACGTCGTCCTCGAACTCGAGGAAGCCGAACATGCCCGTTCTGGTGTGGTGATAGTCGTTGTAGGCCGAGTCGATCTGCGCGGTGATCCGCCCCACGACCCGGCCGTTGCGCCGGGCCAGGAAGTACTGGGCCTCCCCGTGGGTGAAGAAGGCGTTCAGCTTGCGGGTCAGGAACTGGTAGCGCTCGAGCTTGAGCGGCGGGATCCACGGCGTCCCGGCGTGCAGGCGGAAGGGCAGCTCCACGAACCGGCGGAGATCCCCGAAGCCCTGGACGGCGCTAACTTCGATCGGCATCGGCTGGGAACCGTACCTGGACCACGTGCAGCTCGCCGCCCCGCCGGGCGCCGAGGCGGCCGCGCGTGCCTTTTACGGCGTCCTGCGGCATCGCGCGCTTCTACACCGAGGACCCGTGGGCAACCGGCTCGAGCTGCTGGCCGCGGCTGACTGACCAGCCACGGCCGCGCTCATCCGGTGGCGCCGGTCAGGCCGCCTGGCTGAGATCCGGCGCCAGCTTCTCGCCCTCGCCCCGGTAACGCGGGCCCTGGTAGGGACCGGGCTTGGGCCGGGCCTTGCCGCCCGGGAAGGCCAGGCGCAGGATCGTTCGCTGCACCATCCCCAACTGCTGGCCGAACGGCCCCGTGTTGTACGGCAGGCCGTAGCGCTCGCAGATCTCGCGCACCCTGGGGGCAATCTCGCCGTAGCGAGTGCTGGGCATGTCCGGGAACAGGTGGTGCTCGACCTGGTAGCCGAGGTTGCCGCTGATCACGTGGAACAGCGGGCTACCGTCGATGTTGGCCGCCCCACACAGCTGGCGCACGTACCACCCGCCGCGGGTCTCGTTGTCGGTCTCCTCCTGGGTGAAGGTGAACGTCTGGTCGGGAAAGTGGCCGCAGAAGATGATCGCGTAGGACCACACATTGCGGATCAGGTTGGCGACGATGTTGGCCGTCAGGGTTCGCTTGAACGGTTCCCGGAACGAGCGCCGGTCGATCATCTGGGAGAGCACGGTGTCCCGCCCGCTCTTGCGGGCCGCCTTGCGGGCCAGGCGCTTGGCCCGGCGGCCGAGGCCCTTGGTGTTCCCTTCCTCGCGTGCCTTGGCGGCCAGCACACCGGCCTCGATGGCGGTCATGACCAGCCCGCTGATCAGCGGCCAGCCGATGTAGTCCTTGGTGATCTGCGCCCGGGCCTTGCCGGCGATTCCCTTCAGCTCCTTGCGGACCTGCCGCATGTCCTTCTCCCCGGCCCGGATCGCCTCGAAGTCAAGGTCGTGCAGAGCCACGCCCCACTCGAACAGCATGGCCAGGATCAGGTTGTAGACCGGCTGCAGCACGTACCACGGATGCCACTTCTGGGCCGGATCGATCCGCATGATCTCGTAGCCGAGATCGCGGTCCTTGCCGATGATGTTGGTGTAGGTGTGGTGGATGTAGTTGTGGGAGTGGCGCCAGGACTCGGCCGTCGAGGCGGTGTCCCAGTCCCAGGCGCGGGAGTTGATGACCGGATCGTTCATCCAGTCCCACTGGCCGTGCATGACGTTGTGGCCGATCTCCATGTTCTCGAGGATCTTGGCCATGCCGAGCGTGGCCGCGCCCATCACCCATGGCAGGCGCCAGCGCGAGAACACCAGCTCGGCCCGGCCCAGCAGCGCGAGCTGGCGCTGCAGGGCGATCATCGAGCGGATGTACTTGGCGTCACGATCCCCCAGGTCGGATTTGACCTGCTCGTGCAACTCCTCGAACTCCTTGCCGATCGCCTCGATCTGCTCCGGGGTCAGCCAGTGCAGCGGATTGTCGGTGTGATCTTCTTCAGGGGCGGCGGCGGCGGGGCCGCTGCCGTTCTGGACGGTGGTGCTCATGCGTCCTCCTCAGGTTGGCAGTCTCGGGTACTCGGCAGAGCAGATGGGGATCACAGCTCGATCTCGATCGGTCCCTCGGGAGCGTTGATGCACGTACGGATTACCTCGCCCTCCTGACCGGAAACCTTGCCGTTGCGCAGGTCGCGCACGCGACCGGAGCGCAGCTCGCCCACGCACGTGTGGCAGATCCCCTCGCGACAGCCGTAGGGCAGGTCCAGGCCGGCATCCTCGCCGGCCACCAGGATCGGCTTTGAGCCATCGGACTCGGCCTCCACGCCGGAGGCCAGGAACTTGATCGTCCCCCCCTCCCCTTCCTCACCCTCGCCGAGGCCGAGCCGGGGCTGGAAGCGCTCGAGGTTGAGTTTGTCCTCCAGTCCCGCCGCCTTGTAGTGCTCGGTGAAGGCGTCGAGCATGTCCGTCGGCCCAGAGATGAACGCCACGCGCTCCTGCCAGTCGGGGCAGAGCTTCTCGAGGTCCGCGGGCCCCATGCGACCCACGTCGCTGGTGATCTGCTCGTGCAGCTGGAAGTTCTCGTGGCGCTTGGCCAGATCGCGCAGCTCATCGCCAAAGATGACCTCTTCAGAGCGACGGGCGGAGTGCAGCAGGACGGCGTCGTCGAGCTCTCGGGACTGGTCCAGGTGGCGCAGCATGCTCATGATGGGGGTGATCCCGCTGCCGGCGCTGATGAACAGCAGCTTGGCGGGCAGCTCGTCGGGAAGCCGGAAATCGCCCTCCACGCCGCCGAGCGAGACGATCGCCCCCGGCCGTCCTCGCCGCACCAGATACGGCGAGACCTGGCCCTCGTCGACGTTCTTGACCGTGATGCTGATCAGTCCGTCGGGGCGCTGCGGATCCGAGGTCAGCGAGTAGGCCCGCCAGTGGCGCACGCCATGGATGTCCACGCCGATGCGCAGATACTGGCCGGGCTCGTGGCCGCCCCAGCGGTAGCCGGGCTTGATCAGCACCGTGGCGGCGTCCGGGGTCTCGGGCTCGATCCGCTCGATGCGCCCCCGCAGCTCGCGTGTCGACCACAGCGGGTTGATCAGCTCGAGGTAGTCGTCCACCAGGAGCGGAGAGCTGAGCGCGGCCAGCGCCCGCAGCACGCGACGCTGGATCGGGTGGACGTTCGGTCTGGCTCCTCGCTCCGGCATCTACTCAGAAGTAATATCCACTCAGCTAGATTTCTACACGATTGTGCCCTCGAGTGAGGCTTCAGCGTTTGACGGGGGTCCCCGTCGCCCGGCGCGCCGGGCCGGCACCCGCGGGGTGCCGCGCTCGGTTCGCGAGCCCCTGATCCTGGCCGTCGCCGGCCAGGTGTTCGCGCGCGACGGCTACGAGCGGGCCTCGATGGACCGGATCGCCGATCAGGCCGGCGTCTCCAAGCCGATGCTGTACGCCTACTTCGGCTCCAAGGAGGGCCTCTACGTCGCCTACATCGAGCGCACCGGCGGCGATCTCGTGCAGCGGCTGATCGGATCCGATGACGCGCAGGCCGCGGGCCTGATCCGGCTCCGCGCGGTGATCGACGAGTTCCTGGCCTTCGTGGAGGAGCATCGCCACGGCTGGACCGTCCTGTTCCGGGAGCTCAACGCCAGCCGGCCGCTGGCCGAGCGCGTGGCCGGGCTCCGCGCGCAGATCGTCGGCGAGGTGCGCCGGATGCTCGAGGGTGGAGGGCCGCGGGCGGTGGTTCCCGGCCTCATGCCACCGGCCTCCGAGGGGGTGGCCGAGGCCATCGTCGGCGCCGGTGAGGCGCTGGCCAACTGGTGGTTGAAGCGACCCGACGTGGCCCGGGAGGAGATCGCCGACTGGTACGTCGGTCTGGCCCGGGCGGCGATCAGCACCGCCAGCCCGCCCCGCCAGCCGGTCACCGGCCCGGCCCGGACGGGCTCGAGCTAGCCCTCGAGCAGGTGCTCGAGCCCGACGAGCGGGGAGCGGGTCAGCTGTCCGACCCGCCGGACCGCGAGCAGCACGCCGGGCATGAATGACTCGCGGTCGATCGAATCGTGGCGGATGGTCAGCGTCTGGCCGACGTCGCCCAGGATCACCTCCTGGTGGGCGACCAGGCCGGGCAGCCGCACCGAGTGGATCGGAACCTCGTAGCCCTCACCGCCGTGGGCGGCCACCATCAGCTCCGCGGTCCGCGCCGCGGTGCCACTCGGCCGGTCGAGCTTGCGGTCGTGGTGCAGCTCGACGATCTCGGCCGCCTGCATGTGGCGCGCGGCCAGCGCGGCGAACTGCATCATCAGCACGGCGCCGATGGCGAAGTTCGGGGCCACGAACACGTTCGCGCGAGCGCCGCTGAGATCACCCAGCGCCGCGGTGTCAAAGCCCGTGGTCCCGATCACCACGTGCACGCCGGCGGCGACCGCCTGACGGGCATTCTCGACGGCGGTGTTCGGAACCGTGAAGTCGACCATCACCTCGGGCCGCTGCTCGAGGGCCTCCGAGACGGTCCTGCCCAGCGCCGGATCGGCCCGGGCGACCAGCTCCATATCCGCCGCGGCGGACACCGCAGCGCAGACCGTCTGACCCATCCGCCCGCCGGCACCGGCCACGGCGACGCGAATCATCACGCACGCTCGGCCAATGCGGGAGCCAGGCTGGACATGGCCTCATCGAAGCGCGCCTCATCGGGACCGATGCCCGCCGCCGACAGGCGCTCGGGGGCCCACAGCTCCTCGGTCAGCTCGACGAGATCCTGATGGGTGACCGCGTCGATCCGGGCGACCACCTCATCGAGCGACATCAGGGGGGCGCCGGCCAGGATCTCCGAGCCGAGTCGGTTCATGCGCGAGCCGGTTGACTCCAGGGCCAGCACGACCCGGCCCTTCAGGTTCTCCTTGGCCCGGGTGAGCTCCTCGGCCGTCGCCGGCTCCTTGACGCAGCGGGCGAGCTCGGTGCCCACCACCGACAGGGCGGACACGAGGTTCTCCGCCCGGGTGCCGACGTACAGGCCGATCTGGCCGGTGTCCTGGTAGGCGCTGGTGAACGAGTAGACGGCGTAGGCCAGCCCGCGGCGCTCGCGAACCTCCTGGAACAGCCGTGAGGAGGAGGTGCCGCCGAAGATGGTGTCCAGCACCCGCAGGGCAAAGCGTCGATCGTCGTGACGCGAGAGGCCGACCGCGCCCAGGCAGACGTGGTACTGCTCGGTGTCCTTGCGCTCGAACCGTCGCGTGGGACCGTTCGGCAGGCGCAGCGGGCCGCTCAGCGTGGGCGGGATCCGTTCCGGGGGGGCGGCCACCCGGTCGGCGGTCAGCGCGACCAGCGCGTCGTGGTCCACGGCCCCGGCCGCCGCGATGACCACGTTGCCGGGGGCGTAGCGCTCGTGGTGAAAGGCCCGAATGGCCGCCGGCGGCGTGCCCGAGATCACCTCCGCCGAGCCGATGATCGCCCGGCCCAGGGGATCGGTTCCGAAGGTCGCCGCGCCGAGCAGGTCGAAGACCTTCTCCTGCGGGTCGTCCTCGTACATGGCGATCTCCTCCAGGATCACCTCGCGCTCGGAGTCGATGTCCTCGAGGGTGGGCCGGAAGACCATGTCGGCCATCACGTCGAAGGCCTCGGGCACGTGCTCGTCGATCACGCGCGCGAACACCGAGGTGGTCTCCTTACCGGTGCCGGCATTCAGCTCCGCCCCCATCGCGTCGAAGATCTGGTCGATCTGGACGGACTCGTACTTGGGCGTGCCCTTGAACAGCAGGTGCTCGAGCAGATGGGACAGGCCGGCCTGCGCGTCGGTCTCGTGACGCGAGCCGGTGCCGACCCAGAAGCCGAGCGACACGGACCGGACGGAGGGCATGGCCTCCGTCACGATCCGGACGCCCGACTCGAGCGTCGTCAGCCGATGGTCTTCACGCACTGCGGCGGGTCAGCCGCGCGGGCGATCGGGGTCGCGATCGCGCACCCGGCCGCGGTCACGATCCCGGTCCCGATCCCGGGGTCCGCGGTCGCGGGGCCCGCGATCGCGGTCACGGGGTCCGCGGTCCCGGTCGCGGCCTCGCGAGCCGCCACCGTTCTCAGCGGCGGCGATGGCCTGGAGCTCCTCCGCGTTCTTGCCCTGGATCTCGGGATCCTCGGCCAGACGCAGGCCGATCCGGCCGCGCTCGCGGTCGACCTCGACCACCAGCACCGCGATCTCGTCGCCCTTGTTGAGGACCTCCTCGACGGTGTCGATCCGTCGCCCGGGGGCCACGTTGGAGATGTGCAGCAGGCCGTCGGTGCCCTTGGCCAGCTCGACGAAGGCGCCGAACGTGGTCGTCTTGACCACCTTGCCGGTGAACGCGTCCCCGACCTCGACCTCCTTGGTCATGGTGCGGATCCGGTCCACGAGCGCGTCGCCGAGCTCGCGGTTGGAGGCGTAGACGAGCACCTGACCCTCGTCGTTGACGTCGATCTGGGACTCGAACTCCTCCTGCAGCGCCCGGATCGTCTCCCCGCCCTTGCCGATCAGCAGCCCGATCTTCTCGGGATCGATCTTCACCGAGGAGATGCCCGGGGCGTAGCGCGAGAGCTCGGCCCGCGGGGCGTCGATGACCTGACCCATCTCGTTGAGGATGAACTCGCGGGCGACCTTGGCCTGGGCCAGCGCGTCCCGCATGATCTCAAAGGTCACGCCGGTGATCTTGATGTCCATCTGCAGGGCGGTGATCCCGTCCTTGGTCCCGGCGACCTTGAAGTCCATGTCGCCGAGGTGATCCTCGACGCCGGCGATGTCGGTGAGGATGACGTAGTCATCGCCCTCCTTGATCAGGCCCATGGCGATTCCGGCCACCGGGCGCTTGATCGGGACACCGGCCGCCAGCAGCGACAGGGTCGAACCACACACCGACGCCATCGAGGAGGACCCGTTGGACTCGAGGATGTCCGAGACCACGCGGATCGTGTACGGGAACTCCTCCTGATCCGGAATCATCGGCACCAGGGCCCGCTCGGCCAGCGCGCCGTGACCGATGTCGCGACGCTTGGGTCCGCGCATGAAGCCCGCCTCCCCGACCGAGAAGGGCGGGAAGTTGTAGTGATGGAAGTAGCGCTTGGTCGTCTCCAGGCCGAGCGTGTCGAGCCGCATCTCCTCCCGCGTCGTGCCCAGGGCGACGACCGAGAAGGCCTGCGTCTGACCGCGCGTGAAGAGGGCCGAGCCGTGGGTGCGCGGAGCCACGTCGACCTCGATCGAGATCGGCCGGATCTGCTCCGTGCTGCGGCCGTCGGGACGCTTCTTGTGGACCGCGATGCGCTCGCGGATGAGCGTCTTCTCCAGCTTGTCGAACGCCCGCTGGGCGTTGCCGCGGTATTCGGCGTAGGTGTCGGACTCGGGAGCCCCGGAGTACTGCTCCAGGATCTGCTCCTCAACGGCCTTGGTGGCCGCCTGGCGCTCGAGCTTGTCCTCCACCTGGGTGGCGGCGTCCAGCGCGGCCCCGTGCGAGGCCTTGATCTGCTCGTAGAGCTCGGCATGAACCTGCGGGATCTCGACCGCGACCTTCTCCTTGCCGGCCTGCTCGGCCAGCTGCCGCTGGGCGGCGCACAGCTTGCGGATGTTCTCGTGCGCGATGTCGAGCGCATCGAGGATCTCCGCCTCCGGGATCTCGTTGGCGCCCGCCTCGACCATCAGGATGGCCTCCTCGGTGCCGGCCACGATCAGGTCGAGGTCGGTGCCCTCGAGCAGCGCCTCCTCATCGGGATTGACGACGAAGTTGCCGTCGACCTTCCCGATCCGGACCGCGCCCACGGGGCTCGGGAACGGCACATCGGAGACCATCAGCGCCGCCGAGGCGCCGTTCATGGCCAGGATGTCGTAGGGGTTGACGTGATCAACCGACATCGGCAGCGCGACCAGCTGCGTCTCGTAGCGCCAGCCCTTGGGGAACAGCGGGCGGATCGGGCGGTCGATCAGGCGGGCGGTGAGGGTGGCCTTCTCGCCCGCGCGGCCCTCGCGCTTGAAGAACGAGCCGGGGATCTTCCCGGCGGCGTACATCCGCTCCTCCACGTCGACCGTGAGGGGCAGGAAGTCCACGTCGCGGAGATTTCCCCGCGTGGCGGTACTGAGGACCATCGTGTCGCCCGCACGGACGACGACGGCGCCGGAGGCCTGCTTGGCCAGCTTGCCGGTCTCGAACGAGATCTCCTTGCCTTCGATCTCGACGGAGACGCGCTTGACGGCGTCAGACATATATTCAATTCCCTTCTTCCTCCGCCCTTCGGTCGGCGGAGCGCTTCGTTTCTCTTTTAATCCGAACGCCCCGGATGCTAGCGGGTATCCCGCTGTCCCGGCTACTGAAAGCCCGGCGAGGACACCCGCCCCGGAGTTGGTCACAAGATGGAAACGGACCGGTCGGTCCGGTTGTGCTACGGTAACCGGACCGTCTGGTCCAGTTTACCCTCCGTCCCCTCGAGGAGCCCGCATGAGCACAAGCGTGATCGAGAGCCGCAAGCCGATCCGGCAGGTCAATCCGTGGCTGGTCCTGGTCGTCGCCTGCCTGGCGCAGTTCATGGTGGTGCTCGACGCCACCGTGGTCAACATCGCCCTGCCCTCGGTGCAGCGCGGCCTGCATTTCTCGGCCGCCAACCTCCAGTGGGTGGTCAATGCCTACACGCTGATCTTCGGCGGCTTCCTGCTGTTGGGCGGCCGCGCCGCCGACCTGCTGGGCCGCAAGCGACTGTTCGTGGCCGGCGTGATCCTGTTCTCGGCCGCCTCGTTGCTGAACGGGGTGGCTCAGTCCTCGGGCATGCTGATCGTCGGCCGCGGGCTCCAGGGGCTCGGCGGCGCGCTCGTCTCCCCCGCCGCGCTGTCGATCGTCACCACCACCTTCAGCGACGGTGACCAGCGCACCAGGGCGCTCGGCGTCTGGAGCGCGATCGCCGCCAGCGGGGCCGCGGTCGGGCTGCTGGTCGGGGGCATCCTGACCGACGTCGCCTCCTGGCGCTGGGTCTTCTTCGTCAACGTGCCGGTCGGAATCGCCACCGTGGCGCTGGCCCTGCGTTACGTGTCCGAGTCCCGGGCCGAGGTCGAGCATCGCTCCTACGACATCGCCGGCGCGTTCACGGTGACCGCCGGACTGGTCGTGCTGGTCTACGCGATCGTCAAGGCTCAGGCCTATGGCTGGGGCTCGGCCCGCACGCTGGGGCTGAGCGCCGTGGCCCTCACGCTGTTGGCCGCCTTCGTGTTCATCGAGAACCGCAGCCGCGCACCGCTCATGCGCCTGAACATCTTCCGGATCCGGACGCTCGCGGTGGCCGATTCGGCGCTGCTGCTGGTGGCCTCGGGCATGTTCGGGATGTTCTTCTTCGCCTCCCTGTACGTCCAGGAGATCCTCGGCTACAGCCCGCTCCGGGCCGGCCTGGCCTTTCTCCCCGTCAGCGCCGGGATCATGGTCGGAGCCGGACTGTCTCAGCAGCTGATCCGGCGGCTGGGAGTGCGCCGGGTCTCGATCGCGGGCATCGCGGTGGCCACCGCGGGCATGCTGATCCTCACCCAGCTGCCGGTGCACGGCAGCTACGCCGGCGATCTGCTCGTCGGGCTGCTGCCGATGAGCATCGGGATGGGCCTGACGTTCGTGCCGATCACGCTGCTCGGCACCAGCGGGGTCAAGGGCGAGGACGCCGGGCTGGCCTCGGGCCTGTTCAACACCGCTCAGCAGGTCGGCGGCTCGCTCGGGCTGGCGATCCTCGCCTCACTGGCCGCCAGTCAGACCAGCGGCCTGCTGCACGCCTCCGCGGGGGCCAACCAGCTGGCCGCGCGGGTCTCCGGCTATCACGTCGCCTTCCTGGCCGCCGCGATCATGCTCGCCGCCGCCGGCGCCCTGATGCTGGTCGTGCTGCGCAAGGCGCACACGCACGAGATCGAGCGCGAGCTGGCCACGGGCGAGATCGCGCCCGTCCCGGCATAGGCGCGGCGTGGGTCCTGGCCATGGTGGACAATGTGGAGGCGATGGACGTAGAGCGCAGACCGCTGCGGGCTGATGCCGAGCGCAACCGGCAGCGGCTGATCGAGGCGGCCACGGCGATCTTCTGCGAGCGGGGTCTCGAGGTCGGCGTCGGTGAGATCGCCGAGCGCGCCTGTGTCGGTCGCGGGACCCTGTTCCGGAACTTCCCCTCCAAGGAGGACCTGATCGCCGCCGTCGTCGTGGAGCGGATCCGCGACTCGGTCGCCCGCGGGCGCGCCGCGCTCGAGGCCCCCGACCCCGGTGAGGCCCTGTTCGAGTTGATCGATCAGTCAGTCGGCCGCAGCCAGACCGACCGGGCGCTGTTCGAGGCCCTCGACGACGCGTGGCTGACCAACGATGAGATTCGGGCCGCCCACAGTGAGCTGCTCGGGGTGATCGACGCGCTCCTGCGCCGCGCGCAGGCCGCTGGGGCGGTACGGCCCGATGTTGGCGCCGTCGACGTGCTGATGCTGGTCAAGGGCGTCTGCGAGGCCAACCGCTCGTTCCAGCATCTGGACCCGAGCCTGGCCGGCCGCCAGCTTGATCTGGCCTGGGCGGCGATCGCGACCGCCGAGGCGCAGCGGGGCCTGCGCGGGCAGGCGCCCAGCGTGGAGACGCTGGAGCGAGCCGTCACGCCCGCCGCCCCGGCGCCGCACGG
>DASVYO010000163.1:0-1824 GCA_036392135.1 Solirubrobacteraceae bacterium | reverse complement strand
GCCGCCGATGTTGCCCCGCAGGGCGGCGTTGCCGGCAGCCAGGAACTTCCACTGGGCGTGGGCATACCGGATGCGGGCCGTGAAGAGCACGGGGTCCGAGCCGACCGTGAGGACGTATCGGCGGTCGCCCTTGCCCGAGATGACTTCCATGTCGACCGCGTTGATCGTGAACGCCTTGGCCGTCCAGCCGAGGATCCTGTTGGTGACCCGGACCAGTTGGCCCTTCGCCCAGCCGTCGTAGCCGGTCACGGTGATGCGCACCCGGAGCGCGTTCTGCCGCCGCTGGAACTCGACCGTGGCGGCGTTGAGCTGCGTGGCGGCGTCGACCGCCTCCGGTGCGTCGAGCACCGCCCAGCGGAGGGGCTGGCGGGGCGCCTGGGTGATGCCGCACTGCCAGGCGTAGACCGGGCCAGTCGCCGCCGGCGTCGAGCCGTAGACGTAGAGCGCGTCCACGTCGGGCGCCCCCTCGTCCTCGACTTCGATCACGCCCGGCACGGCCGTGGTCCATGGCGGGGAGGCGTCGGTGATGTCGTACGGTGCACTCAGGTCCCCGACCGCCATCGTGTGCAGGTAGCCGAGGTTGTCGAGGTAGGCCACGGCACCCTTCACGCCGGTGGTCGCCAGCACCTGGTCGATGACGTTGCGGAGCGTCGTCCGCTGGGCGCGGGGGGAGTTCGGGAGGCTCGCGTTCAGGACCTGGACGTAGCCGCCGCAGCCGACGTTGGGCTCCTGCGAGTACAGCGCCAGGAGGGCCTGGATGGTCGTCTGGTCGCTCGCGCCGCCGCCGCCGCTCCACGTTCCCACCGGGCGGGCGTAGTCGAGGACCGACGAGAGGTGAGTCACGGTCACGTCGATCTCGGCCCACGTCGCGACCGGGCGGATGCGGAGGCCCGAGATGAAGCCCTGGAACGGGTAGTTGGCGTTGGCGGCGTCGTACCAGATGACCCGCTGCTGCTTGGCGATCCAGGACACGATGGCGTTGGTGTGGTCCTCGATCGTGATGCTCAGTTCGGCGTTCCCGCCGAAGCCCGGGTCCCTGACCTTGATGCTCGTCGCCGTCGCGCCGACCGAGCTGATCTCCGTCCCGTTGACGAACATCGGGAACGGGAGCTGGGCGTTGGTCTTGGGCGTCGAGAGCGCCAGGGGCTGGGCCAGCGTCGCGGCGGGCATCTAGAATGGGGTCTCGGTGATCCACACGTTGAGGGTCACGGTCGCGCCGGCCACCGCCACGTTGTTCTTTACGGCGATGCCGTTGGAGGTGCCCGCCGCGATGATGATGGGCGGGAGGCGCTCGCCGTCGAGGTCCCACCTGATGTACGGTCCGAAGGTGCCCGCCGTCGGCGCCGTCTGGTACATCACGGAAGTCCCCTGCAACAGGAGCGTCGACTCTGCCCCCTTCGACGATGGCAAGGACATCGACGTCGCACCGGACGCCCCATCGGCGGGGTTCAACGGCCCGGGCGTGACGACGCCGCCGCCGCTCCCTGCGCTGGTCAGACGCACGATGTTGAAGCCGTCAAGGGTAGCCGAGCCCGCGGCCGTGTTGGGCCAGATCTCGATGCGCCGGATGCGGACGTTGAGCGTGCTCCCGGCCATGATCTGGAGCAAGTGGCTCGCAGAAGTCGCGATGGAAACCGAAGTGCCGACGATCGTATAGGACGCCAGGTACAGTTCGCCAGCGATGACTTTCTGGTCTTGGACGACGTTGGAGCTCTCGGTGTACGTCGGCCCGGTTGCCAGCTTGGCACCCGAGCCGGGGGTGACGCCGATGTACGAACCTGAGGCCATCTAGATCCCTCCGAGGCCGAGACCGACACCCGTGCC
>DASVYO010000162.1:0-2777 GCA_036392135.1 Solirubrobacteraceae bacterium | reverse complement strand
CGTCCCGCGTCTTCTCCAGCGAGTCCACGCGCGAGGCGACGTCGGTGATGAGCCCCTCCAGCTTGGCGAAGCCCTCGCGCATCTCGGCGCGGAGTTCCTTGAAGTCGAGCTGCTCTGCTGGGCTCACGGTCGCTCCGGTGTGTCGGCTGGATGACATTGCGCAAGCGCCGGCGGAGGCGTATCCTCGTGGCGCTGGATTGAGCAGCATCCCCATGGACCCTCGTCGCTCAATCCGGCGGGGGTCCTTCACGAGGGAGTGGGGGGCGATGGCTTCCCTGATCCGCACGTACCGAGCCCCGAGGCAGGCCGACGCGGCGCGGCTGTTCAGTCAGGACGCTGAGGTCCTGGCCTCGTCGGGGTGGCGCCCCGTCGGCGGGGCGTCGTGGGCCGAGGGGCGCTCCGGCTGCCTCCGGGTCCTGCTCCTCGGCTTCGTGTTCGCCTACTTCATCCGCCCGCCGGGCTCGATGGTCGTCACCTACGAGGGCGGGGGCGGGGCCGTCCCGCCGGAGCCGACGATGCCGCGCGACTGGCGCCCGCTGATCGTGCTCGTCGTCGTGGTGTTCGCGCTCGTTGCGTTGATGGCGCTGGGGTCAACGCGCTGAGATGGGGAGTCAGTGATGCGACGCTTGGCATTCATGGCGGGCATGCTGCTCGCGTTCGGCCTCGCCGGTCGCGCCAGTGCGGCCGACCCGGCGCTCGTCTTCGATGGGGTGCGGGACGTCGCCGCATCCTCGAACGTCGGCACGTGCCCGGTGCAGGTCGACCTCGCGTTCTCCATTACGCCCGGGACACTTACGCCGGGCAGCGGCCTGGACTTCTACCGCCCGTCGCTCACGGGCCACGTGGCCGTGGACGGGGTGGCCCTGACCCAGGACCAGATTGCTACGGCGATAGCCGCCTCGTCGTACACACTGGCCCTCCTGCTGCGCGATACGTCGGCAGGGACCCACGCTCTGACCCTGACCGGCGGACCGTCCGGCATTGAGATGGTCAACTACGCCTCCCCAACGCAGTACGTCTACATGGCGGCCGATGCCACCGCGAACTTCACGGTGGCCCAGTGCGTCCCGGTCGCGACCCCCAGCCCCGCGCCAGCCCTGCCATCGGCCATGCCAGCCCCGGCGTCGCCGCCGCCGCCGACGGCCGCCGTCACGGTCAAGGCGACCACCGCCCCGGTCGGGGCGGCGCAGCCCGCGGTTGCCCCATCGGCTGCGCCGACCACGGCCACCCCCAGCCCCAGCCCCAGCCCGACCCCCAGCCCGAGCGCGAGCGACACACCGGCCCCACTCGCCGCGGCCCCGGTGGTCGCCGCGGGGACGACCGGTGATGGCGGCCTCGGCCTCGTCGCGTTCGTGGTTGGCGCGCTCGCGGTGTCCGGGCTCGGTGCGGCTATCGCCGCGGGACGCCGGAGGCCCTAGCGCCCCTTCTTCGACCGCCCGATCCTGACCCCGCCGGGTACCGGCTCCACAACCGCCCGCAGCCGCCGGAGGTAGTCGTCGTCCGCCGCGGGCGGGATGGGGATGGCCCGGCCCAGCAGGAACCCGAGCGGCGCCAGCAGGGCGACGAGGAAGGCGCGCCGGGTCATGTCGCCCGGCCCATGATCGGCAGATGCGCCGGGGTGCCGGCCTTGACCGGCGGCGCTGTCTTGCCGTCGGCATCGAGCCTGATCGGCCGCATCGGGCCGCCGACGATGTGGCGGATGTCGCGGGCGCCGGTGGCCGGGTCGGGGGCGACGGCGGCGATCGCGGCCTCGATGGCGGATCGTTCCCGGCGGTAGCCGCTCGTCCGGTGGACCAGGGCGCGGATGCGTGCCCTGGCCGGGGCGGGCGGAGCGGGGTCGAGTTCCACCCGGAAGTCGTGCGCCCGCGCACCAAGGAACTCGGGCCAGCTCGCCGCCCCAGAGGCGTCCACCCACGGGCCGTCGCTGTCGTTCCACCGGCAGACACCGAAGCGGCGCATCCGGTCCCCGGCGAGTTCGTGGGCCTCGAAGTCCACCAAGCCGACCCCGACGCCGTGCTCGTCGCGGTTCACGAGCACGTCCATCGTGCCCCGGACGTTGCCCTGGGCATCGAAGTAGAGCAGGGGTCCGAGCATCAGAGCGTCACCTCGGTGAACCCGTAGTACCGCACCGTGGCCGACTGTGCCACCATGTTCACGGCGGTCCAGCGGAAGGAGAACTTGACCGTGATGGGCGAACCGCTGTGGGTGCCAGCACTCGTGAAGCCCTCTTGGACCTGCGAGATCGTCCCGGCCGGCAGGACCAGCGGGAAGTAGGGCAGGGCCTCACCCTGGGTGAACCAGAGGTTCACCGGCGTCGCGGTCTGCCACGCTCCAGTCACGGGCGTCACGTCGTCGATGAGGGCCGTGGAGGCGGTGCCGTTCGCCGGACCGGGGCTGGCGATCGAGAGCGTTCCGGTGGCCCCGACCTTCCAGATATCAGATGTCCCGTCGATGATGACGCTGGTCCCATCGGCAGAGATGACGCGGAGCCCGTAGGTCCCGCTTGGGAGAATGCCGAGCTGGACGCGGACGTTGGTCCCGTCCGTGACCTCGACACCGACGTCATCGGTGACGTAGACGCCCGCGCTCGCCAGCTGCGCGCTCGTTGCCATCGACTACCCCGCAGTCTTGAGTGCGCCGCCGATGTTGCCCCGCAGGGCGGCGTTGCCGGCAGCCAGGAACTTCCACTGGGCGTGGGCATACCGGATGCGGGCCGTGAAGAGCACGGGGTCCGAGCCGACCGTGAGGACGTATCGGCGGTCGCCCTTGCCCGAGAT
>DASVYO010000161.1:0-22584 GCA_036392135.1 Solirubrobacteraceae bacterium | reverse complement strand
AGATCGTCCCGGCCATCGGATGGATGTGCAGCCCGCAGTGGTCGCACGTGTATGAGGCGCGGGTCTTGGTCCGGTGGAACTTCCGCACCTGGCCTCCGCACTTCTTTGACGGGCAGCGCGCGTGATGGCCGTCGGGCGCGTAGCGCTCCCGCCACAGCCGGTCCAGACAGGCCGCGTCGTCGGGGAACTCGCGCATGAACTCAACGAGGGAGTACTGCGATGCCGAGGACGCTCCTCGGACCGGATCGTTTCTGCGGTTCGCTGCCATACGGACATTATACATACTCTGATGACATATGTGTGAGCGCGGTCACACTTCTCCGAGAACCGTCCTTCAGGGATGAGTGCCGCCGCCCGGCCGGCTCGGAGCGGAGTCGTGCAGCACGCGTTCGCGCAGCCGCGCGGCCGCCGCCGGTCCCGCCGCCACCGCCCGTTCGGCCCGCTCCCCGGCCAGCGGCACGCCCCGCCGTGAGGACAGGTCGAGCAGCGACTGGCGCAGCTCGTCGCGGCGCATGAGGCGCGCGAACAGCCAGACCAGGAACGCCGTCGTCAGGACGATCTGCTCGATCATCATCACCCCGCCCGCCAGGCTCTGATCCGACAGCGGGCTCAGGCCCCGGGCCGCATCGGGCGCGCGATAGACCGGGTAGAAGACGGCTTGGGACCAGATCAGGGCGTTGGCCAGCACGGCGCCGAGGAAGCGGACCAGGATCAGGTAGCCCAGCTCTCCCCAGCCGCGAAACCAATGCGGCTTGGGCAGTGGCCCCAGCACCGCCAGCCACAGCAGCGCCCCGAACCACAGCATGCACGCGTGCTCGAGCGCGTGCACCAGGTCGTCCCGGATGGCGAGCTGGTAGAGGACGGGCAGGTGCCAGGCGTACAGGTCGGCCGCCCACAGCGTGACCGCGACCAGCGGGTGCGAGAGCCAGCGGGTCAGCCGGGCGCAGCGCATCCGCAGCAGCGGCGCCAGCATCGGGCCGGACAGCCCGAGCACGATCAGCAGCGAGGCCACGTCGCCGATCACGATGTGCTGGACCATGTGCGCCACGAGCAGCCCGTCGCACAGGCCATCCAGCGGCGGCAGCTGGACCACGGTGAGCGCGATCACTCCGATCCAGAAGCAGATTCTCCGCCAGTTCGCCACCGGCCGCCCGTGGGCGCTCAGGCCCAGCGACCGCCGGCGGTACAGGAGCAGGTAGAGCACGCTCGCCCCCAGGGGAGGCACGAACTCGCCCAGGTGCAGGTCCGCGATGCCGGCCATCACCTCGCCGGGCCTGCCCGCACCGGTCGGATCGAGCGCGCGTGCTCCTGGGCCTCATGCTCAGCGAGCTCCCGCTCGGCGTCGATCAGATCTCCGTCGCGGAGGTTGCGGCAGATCTGCCGGGTGATGAAGAACAGCAGCGCCGGCACGACCCAGATCGCGATTCGGAAGATGTACAGCTGCGTGTCGTATCTGAGGTCAAACAGCACGAACAGGCGGTCGGCGGCCCCGAAGGCGAAGATCAGGAACACCCAGCTCAGGAAGGCCACGCCGAAGGCGGTCCGCCCCGGCGCGTCACGCGGCCGGTCGGCCAGGTTGTGGACCCGCCGGTCACCGGTCATCCGCTTCTCGAGCCAGGGGAAGGCCATCAGCACGCCGAGGACGAACAGCGGGAACAGCACCCCGCCCCAGAACGGGTTGGGGATGACCGTGATGTGGCCGATCGTCACGTCAAAGCTCGGCATCAGGCGCAGCGCCCCGATCAGCCAGCCCAGATACCAGTCGGGCTGGGCGCCGTTGGTCCCCAGCCAGGGCTCGAACGGGCCCCACTGCCAGATCGGGTTGATCTGCACCAGGCCCCCGAGCAGGAACAGGAGGCCGGCGGTGAAGAACAGCACGGCCAGCGAGCGCGGGGCCTGACCGGGAAACAGCGGGACCCCGACGATCCGCTTCTCCGTCGTGCGCCGGCTCTCCTTGAACTGCGTGTGGTGGCGGGCGGCGATCAGGGCCAGGTGAACGGCGATCAGCGTGGCCAGCAGCATCGGGATGATGAACACGTGCGCGATGTACATGCGCGAGAAGAAGACATCCTTGCCCGGGAACGGCGCCCCGAAGACGGCGAGCACGAGCGGCCCCCCGATCAGCGGCAGCGACAGGCCGACGCCGTAGCCGATGGCCAGCCCCATGCCCGACAGCAGGTCATCCACCAGCGAGTAGCCGAGGTAGCCCTCGAGCAGCGCGGTGAACAGGAGGATCAGGCCGATGATCCAGGTCAGCTCCCGCGGCTTGCGGAAGGCTCCGGTGAAGAACACCCGCATCAGATGCATGACGATCGCGACCATGAACACGTCGGCGGCCCAGTGATGGGTCTGGCGGATGAGCAGGCCCGCCTTGTAGCTGAGCGAGATATCGACCACCGACTTGAAGGCCGCGCTCATGCTGACGCCGTCGAGCGGCAGGTAGGGCCCGTGGTAGACCGTCTTGGCCGTGCTCGGGTCGTAGAACAGGGCCAGATAGGTGCCGGTCAGGATCAGGATCAGGAACGAGTTCAGCGCCACCTCGCCGAGCAGGAACGACCAGTGGTCGGGGAACAGGTACCGCAGCAGCTTGCGCATCAGCGGCGCGGCCGAGGTCCGCTCGTCAATGAAGCGCACCGGCTCCACGAGCGGATCCCCGTCTCGCCGCCCGGTGCTCATGAGGGCCGCTCCCGAACCGCCCACCAGCTCGGACCGACCCGGGCGGAGAAGTTGCCCGCGGCGCGAAGATGCCCCTCGGGGTCAATCTCGAGCGGCAGCTGGGGCAGCGGCCGCCCCGCCGGGCCGTAGGTGACGGTGCCCCCGGTGTAGGGATCGAACGTCGAGTAGTGGCACGGGCAGACCAGCGCGTTGTTGGGCTCCAGCTGCGGGTCGGTCGGCTTGCGGTACAGGGCCACCGCACAGCCCGCGTGGGTGCAGATCTTGGAGTAGGCCAGGATCCCGTGCGGGGCCCAGTCGGCGCGCCCGGCGGGCAGCCGGAGCTTGGCCGGGTCCAGGCGCACGATGACCAGCGGCGAGCCGATGCGCTCCGGATCGGCCCCCTCGGGGAAGCCGGTGTAGAAGGTGCGCTGATCGATCTCGGCCGCGAGCAGGGGCCTGCCGTCCTGATCGACCACGCGGGTGCCGCGGCGCCACGGGGTCTGGTCCAGCGGCGCGGTGTCCCACACCGGGCCCAGGGAGAGGGCCGGCGTGATGGCGGCCAGCCCGAGCGCGCCCCCGGTGGCCGCGGAGGCGCCGAGCAGGAGCCGTTTGCGCGTGATCCGGCTGCCGCTCTCGTGGATGATCGCCGCCACCTCGCTCTGCTCCTCCGGGTTGCTCTGCGGGTAGTCATCCTCGAGCTCCTCGGTCACGACCAGCCGCCTGGCGACCACCGCCAGGGCAATCCCGATGCAGACCAGGCTCAGCCCCAGGCACAGGCCGAGCAGCTCGTTGGGCATCGCCGTGGGCGAGAACAGCGCGTACACGACCACGAAGCCGATGGCCAGCAGGGCGGCCACGCCGAGGAGCCCCAGGACCACCGTCTCGGCACGCCGCTCAGGCGTGCCGGGAGGCACGGTGCGCACGTGTTCCTGACCGCCGTCAGGCTCGGCCGCGCCGCGGCGCCGCCGGCCGAGCAGAAACGCCACCAGGGCGACCAGCCATTGCCAGATCTTCACTGCGAACGCCTCCTTCGCGCGACGGCCAGACAGCTCAGCACGAGCAGCGGAGCGGCGATCCACCAGGCCACCAGGCCCTCGGGGATCGGGCCCAGGTTTCCGATCCCCCAGCCGCCGCGATTGTCGGGGTGGCGCATCGAGATGACGTAGCGGATGATCGCGTTCAGCTCGCGATCGGAGATCTGCCGGGTGGAGAACCGCGGCATCAGATACGGACCGATGCGCACCGCCTCGGCGATCCGGACGGCGCCCACGTTCTGCAGCGGTGGGACGGCGGCTCCGGTCACGTAGCCGCCGCGCGCGTCGATCTGATGGCAGCCCGCGCAGTGCAGGGAGAACGCCTGCTGACCGGCGGACAATGAGGCCGAGGAAGGTCGCGGTGAGGGGATTGCCGGGCCGGTTCCGAGCGAGGCCACGTAGGCGACCAGCGAGCGGATCTCCTTCTCGGAGAACAGGACCCGGTCCGGCGCCGGCTGGTTGTGAATGCTGGGCAGCGGCATGTAGCCCGAGCGCAGATAGAAGTCCGCCGCCCGGGCCCCCACTCCGCGCAACGACGGGCCGGCGCCCGGGATTCCGCCCGCCCCCGGGCGCGGCTTGGCGATCCCCACGCCGGCGATGCCGTGGCAGCTGGCGCAGTTGCCGGCGAACAGCTCCGCGCCCAGCTGGCGGGTCGCGGTGGGGGGTTCGGTGGTGGGCCGGACGATGCCCGACTGCGGCTCGGCCAGCGCCGGAGCGGCCAGGATCAGCAGCCCGAGACCGGCCGCGATCAGGAAGGCCACTCGCGTCATGACTGCTGGCAGACCGGCAGCAGCGGCGCCCCGATCCCGGTCATGACGACGATCGTCAGGGTGATCACATTGAGCGTCAGGCCGATGATGGCCAGAAACTGGACCCGCCCCAGCGGAGGTTCGTATCCGTCCCCGTGCAATTCCTCGGCCAGCACGTCAGGGACCTTGGAAGCGCGGCGAAACAGGCTCAGGGCGACGGCGCCGGAGGCCAGCCCCACGAGCACGGCCGCGGCGGAGATGGCCACCTCCCAGGAGTGAACCGGGAGCATCCAGCGGGCCGGCTGCTGGCACTGGGCCAGGGTGAAGGCCAGGTTGGCCACGAACTGGACCGCCCAGGCCACGGCCCCGCCGAGAACGCCGAACCACAGCAGGCGGTTGGAGGGCGGCGCGCTCACAGGGACGGGCTCAGCTGGGTGAGGACCACGAGGATCGCCAGGGCGTTGACCACGTGCCAGTAGAGGGCGACCGACCGCACGCCGATCAGCCAGTAGTTGCGAAGGCCCCGCCGCAGCACGTGTCCGAGCACCCCCAGCTCGAGCAGAATGCCCAGGACGACGTGGGCGTGGTGGGCGCCCAAAAGCGTGAAGTAGATCGAGCCGTAGGCGCTGCCGTTGGGCTGGAACTGACGCAGGTCATGACGGAACAGCAGCACCTGGCCGGCCACGTAGCCGAGCTGGATCAGCACGGCCAGCGAGATCAGCCCGAGCACCCGGCGCCGGCGCCCGAGCCTCGAGGCGCGCACCGCGAGCAGCAGTGGCAGGCTGGTGGTGATCAGGCCCGCGGTGGCGATCAGCGGCAGCACCACGCCGGGCGGAGCGATCCCCTTCGGCGGCCAGCGGTGGGCGATGAAATCCAGGTAGAAGTAGGTCGCCATCAGCGACCCGAACAAGGTGCCCTCGGCGCACAGGAACAGAACCATCCCCCACCAGCCGGTGGGCTGGGACAGGCGTCCGCCAGCCACGACCGGCGCGGCGCCGGGGGACCGCTCGGCGGGCGGGCGGCCGCTCATGCCGGGCGGGCGACCCGGCTCGGCGGCCCCGGAGGCCGAGGCGCTCATCCGGCCGCCACCTCGCGGTGATGCCAGGCGAACACGGCCAGGACCCCGAGGACGATGAAGCCGAGGGCGATGAAGAAGTGGCCCATGAGCAGCATCGAGAACACTCCGGCCAGGGTCACGGCGCTGGCCAGCGGCCAGATCGAGTAGGCCGGCATGCTGAGAATCTCGTCGGCGACAGCGTCCTGGGCGGTGGTGGCCGGGGTCAGGTGCCCGGCGTCGAGCAGCCCCTCTCCCCGCTCCAGGCGCTGGCGATCGGCCTCCCGGTCCTCCTTGTCCCACATCGGATAGGGACTGGAGATCGTCGGGATGACGGCGAAGTTGTAGGGCGGCGGGGGCGAGCTGAGCGACCACTCGAGCGTGTCCCCGTCGAACGGATCGTCACCGGCCTCCGGGCCGCGGAACCGGCTGATGAGCAGGTTGAGCACGATCAGCACCAGCCCCGCCGTGAGCAGGTAGGAGCCGAGCGTCTCGATGAAGTTGAGCAGCGTCCAGCCGAGCCCGGGCGGATAGGTGTAGTTGCGGCGCGGCATGCCCAGGATGCCGACGATGTGCATCGGGAAGAACGTGATCAGCGTGCCGAGGAAGGTGAGCCAGAAGCTGAGCTTGCCCACCCCCTCGTGGTACATGCGCCCGGTCAGCTTCGGAAACCAGAAGTACATCCCGCCCAGGATCGGGAACACCGCCGCGCCGAAGATCACGAAGTGGAAGTGAGCGATCACGTAGTAGCTGTCATGGACCTGCTGATCGAACGGGATCGCGGCCAGCGTGATGCCGGACAGGCCGCCGATGATGAAGTAGACGATGAATCCGATGATGAACAGCATCGGGGTCTTGAACACCGGGGTGCCGGTGAGGATCGTTGTGATCCAGGCGAACAGCTGGATCGCCGACGGGATCACGATGATCAGGCTGGCGGCGGCGAAGTAGACCGTGGTCAGCGTGGCGTAGCCGACGGTGAACATGTGGTGCAGCCACACCCCGAAGCCCAGGAAGGCGACCAGCAGCTCGGCCAGCGCCACCAGCGGGAAGAAGACCATCTTGCGGTGCGCGAAGGCGGGGATGATCGAGGTGGCTATCCCGAACGCGGGCAGGATGATGATGTACACCTCGGGGTGGCCGAAGATCCAGAACAGGTTCTGCCACAGCAGCGGATCGCCCCCGTGGGCCGCGTCGTAGAAGTGGAAGCCGAGCTGCCGGTCGAGCTCGAGGAACACGGCGGCGATGCTGAGCGACGGCAGCGCGAACAGCAGCGCGAAGGCGACGGCCAGGAACGCGAAGCAGAACAGCGGCATCCGGTTCAGGGACATGCCGGGCGCGCGCAGCTTGAAGATCGTGACGATGAAGTTGATCGACGCCGCCGTGCTGGAGATCCCGTTGAAGATCAGGCCGTAGCCGTAGAAGTCGATGTTGTTGCCGGGGGAGAACTGCTTGGAGGCCAGCGGCACGTAGTCGAACCAGCCCGCGTTGGGGGCATGACCCTGGACCAGCGCGACGTACATGAAGATGCCCGAGGCCACGTAGATCCAGTAGGACAGGGCATTCATCCGCGGGAAGGCCATGTCCCGGGCCCCGATCATCAGCGGAATCAGATAGTTCCCGAACGCGCCCGTGGTCATCGGGATCACGAATAGGAAGATCATCGTGATCCCGTGCATCGTGAACACCTCGTCGTAGGCGGCCGGCGAGAGCACGTGTCCGTTGGGGCCGATCAGCTGTGTGCGGATCAGCAGCGCCTCCACCCCGCCGGCCGCGAAGAAGGCCAGCGCGGTGAAGAAGTAGAGGATGCCGATGCGCTTGTGGTCGGTGGTGGTCAGCCAGCCGAGCAGGCCGGGGCGCTCCTCCCAGACCCGGCCGAGGCGATCGAGGTGGGGCCGGGCCCCGGTGGTGGCGGTGGCGCTCATCCCCTCAGCTCACCTCAGGCTGTCCAGGTAGGCGACCAGCGAGCTCACCTGGCGCGCGGAGAGCCCGAGGTCGGGCATCCGGTCGCCTGGCTTGATCGCCTGCGGGTTGCGGATCCAGGCGGCCAGCCAGGCGGGCCGGTTGGGGATCTCGGCCGAGGCCAGCGTCATCCGCGAGGCCACGTGCGTCAGGTCGGGGCCGATCAGCCCGGCGGCGGCCGTCCCGCGGATCATGTGGCAGCTCGAGCACTGGTCGGCCAGGAACTGGGCCTGGCCGGCGCGCTGTGCCGCGCTGGCCGGGGCCGACGCCGGGGCGGCATTGGCGGCCAGCCAGGCGCGATACGCCGCCGGTCGCTGCGCGACGACGTACATCGACATGTGGGCGTGCTGCAGACCGCAGAACTGCGAGCACTGCCCCCGGTAGACGCCCGGGCTGGAGGCATAGAGCAGCACGCGGTTGCGCCGCCCCGGCACCATGTCGATCTTGCGGTTCAGGCCCGGCACCCAGAAGCTGTGGATCACGTCGGCGGTGGTGGCCACCACGTTCACCCGGGTTCGGGCGGGGATGTGGATCTCGTTGGCGGTGACGGCCGCGCTGCCCGGGTAGCGCACCTCCCACCACCACTGGTGCCCGATCACCTCGACGGTCATCCGGGTGCTGTTCGGAGCCGGCGGGGCGGTCTGGCGGATCAGGTAGATGTCCGAGACGGAGAACAGGATCACCAGCGCGACGGCGGGCACGGCGATCCCGAACACCAGCACCATGCTCTGGGCGATCCCCTCGCGCTCGCCCACGAACGGCAGCCCGGCGACCCCGCGGCGGAAATAGGCCACCACGAGCAGGACCACCGCCCCCGCGAACACGATCACCGCCGCCCCCAGCATCCACCACCACAGCAGCGCGATGTTGTGCGCCTGCGGGCTGTGCGTGGAGAGGATCGACTGTGGGCTGCATCCGGTGATCAGCCCCCCGCCGGCCAGGCTGAGGACCAGCACCCCGGCCCGCAGCGGGACGACAAGGTGTTTACGGGGTCGGGCAGGCACGCAGGTCGCGAGATGGCGGGGAGCGGGACGAGTGGTTCGCTGCCGCCGCCATACCCGGACGGGTACCGGCCAAACCGACCCGCGGGGCGGCCGGGCGCGCACTTGTTCGCTCGCTGACCGCGGTCACGAGCCGACGCCGTGCGGACCCCGATTCGGGGGCAGTACCACGAGCAGCCACATGTCCGACCGCGCCGAACCCCGTACCCGCCGCCCACCGGTCCTCATCGCCCAGCTGGCGTGGGGAGGCCTGCTGCTCGCCCGCCCTGAGGCGGCGCTCGGCCCGCCGCCGTCAGACCCGGCCCCCGACCCCCAGGCGCTGAGGCTGGGGGCCCGGGTGCTCGGGATCAGACACGTGACCCAGGGTCTTGCGCTCGCGGGCTGGCCGGGCCGCAGGAGCCGGCGCATCAGCGTCTTGACGGATCTCGCCCACGCGAGCAGCATGGGGCTGCTGGCCGCCGCCCGCCCCGCCTACCGCCCGGCGGCCCTCCGCAGCCTGACCGCGTCGGCGCTCCTCGCGCTGCTCACCCCGTTGCCCGGCTTGGCGATCGAGACGGCGGGTAGCAGGAAGCGATGAACGGCGAACCCCCGGTGCGGGTGGTGCTGCGGCCGATCGGATCCCCGCTGACGGTTGGGATGTCCGGCCTGTTGATCGCCTCCCTGGTGCAGAGCGGGCTCGACCTGGGCTGGGTCGGGAAGGCCGAGACGGCCAAGGTCGGAATCATCCTGATCGCCGTTCCCTTCGTCCTGCAGTTGCTGGCCTCCGTGTTCTCCTACCTGGCCCGCGACGGGGCCACCGGGGCCGCCGTCGGGGTGCTGGCCACAACCTGGCTGGCCCTCGGCGTCGTGCACATCGTCTCCCGGCCAGGGGCCGTGAGCGCCGCCCTCGGACTGCTGCTACTCGGCGCTGGGGCGATGCTCGCCCTGTCCGCGGCCGTGATCGCCGGGGCCAAGCCGCTGCCGGCGGGGGTCTTCCTGGCCGCCGCGCTGCGCTTCCTCCTGGCCGCGCTGTACGAGCTGAGCGCCGTCGGCTTCTGGCAGGACGTGGCCGGCGTACTCGGCCTGGTCATCACCGCGGTCGCCGCCTACTGCGTGCTCGCCTTCGAGCTCGAGGGCCTGCACCATCGCCCGGTGCTGCCGACGCTGCGGCGGTCGCTGGGCCGGCCGGCGCCGATCGGTGCCCGGGTCGAGCATCTGGGCGCCTACGCGCAGGAGCCCGGCGTGCGGGAGGTGATGTAGGCCCGATGGCCGGCGCAGCTCCCCACGATCAGCAGGGCCCCGGTCCCGCCCCCCAGACTCTGCGTGAGTATGCGCTGCTGGCCGACGGCGAGCGCGGTGTGCTGGTCGGCCCGCGGGGCGACTACGCCTGGATGTGCTTTCCCCGCTGGGACTCCCCGGCCTGTTTCGCCGCCCTGATCGGAGGCTCGGGCAGCTACGCCGTGACGCCGCGGGCGCGTCATGTCTGGGGTGGGTATTACGAGCACGGGCTGATCTGGCGCAGCCGGTGGATCACCGTCGACGGCATCGTGGAATGCCGGGAGGCTCTGGCCCTCCCCACGCGGGCCGACCGGGCGGTCCTCCTGCGCCGCGTGCTGGCCCGCTCGGGCCCCGCCCGCCTGGATGTGGTGCTGGATCCGCGCACCGACTACGGCGACAAGCGGGCCACCCGCCTACGTCTCGGTGAGGATGGGATCTGGCGCGCGGCCCTCGGCGACGCTCAGCTCAGCTGGAGTGGCGCGGCGGCCGCCGAGCCGCACGACGATGGCCATGGCGGCCGCCCCCTCAGCATGACCCTAGACCTGGAGCCGGGCGAGGCGCACGATCTGGTCCTGGTGCTCGACTCAAGCGGCGACCCCGAGCCGCCGCCCGACGCCTCCGAGGCCTGGTCGGCGACCGAGGCGGCCTGGCACGAGCGGCTGCCCGCGCTGCAGTGCGCGGTGGCCCAGCGCGACGCCCGCCATGCCTACGCCGTTCTGCAGGGCCTGACCAGCTCCGGCGGCGGCATGGTGGCGGCGGCCACGATGTCGCTGCCCGAGCGCGCCGAGGAGGGACGCAATTACGACTATCGCTACGTGTGGATCAGGGACCAGTGCCTGACCGGCCAGGCGGTGGCCAAGGCCGGGCCGCATCCGCTCATGGACGACGCGGTCCGGTTCGTCTGCGAGCGCCTGCTCGAGGACGGAGCGCAGATGGCCCCGGCCTACACCTCGGTCGGCGGCCGGGTGCCCGACCAGCGCCGGCTCGGCCTGCCCGGCTATCCCGGCGGCACCGACGTGGTCGGCAACTGGGTCAACCAGCAGTTCCAGCTCGACGCCTTCGGGGAGAGCCTGCTGCTGCTGGCTGCCGCCGCCGGCCATGATCATCTCGATGCCGACGGCTGGCGGGCGGCCGAGGTGGCGATCGAAGCGATCGAGCAGCGCTGGACCGAGGCCGACGCGGGGATCTGGGAGATCGATCCGGACAACTGGACGCACAGCCGGCTGATCTGCGCCGCCGGCCTCCGAGCGATCGCCGCCCACCAGCCGGCCGGGCGCGGAGCGGAGTGGCTCGCCCTGGCCGACACGATCGCCGCCCGGACCGCGGCCAGCGCCACCCACCCGGACGGGCGCTGGCAGCGCTCCCCGTCCGACGCGCGCGTCGACGCCGCGCTGCTGCTGCCGGCCATCCGCGGCGGTGTGCCCGCCGACGATCCTCGCTCCTTGGCCACGCTGCGCGCGGTGGCCGCCGAGCTGACCGAGGACGGCTACTGCTACCGCTACCGGCCCGACGACCGGCCCCTGGGCGAGGCCGAGGGCGCCTTCCTCCTGTGCGGCTTCGTGCTCGCGCTGGCCTACGCTCAGCAGGGCGACCACCTCCGGGCCGCCCATTGGTTCGAGCGCAACCGGGCGGCGTGCGGGCCGGCCGGCCTGCTCTGCGAGGAGTACGACGTGCTTCAGCGCCAGCTGCGCGGCAACCTCCCCCAGGCCTTCGTGCACGCGGCGCTGCTGCAGTGCGCCGTCACGCTGACGGTCTAGCCGGCATCGCCCGATCCGGGCCGGATGTGTGAAAAGCGCCCCGGGCGGCAAGCACGGCGACATGGATCAACACCGCGCGCCGCTGCTCGAGGCCCTGGCCGAGCACCAACAGCTCGACCGTTACGGCTTCACCCCGCCTGGCCACCGCCAGGGGCGCGGAGTCGATCCGCGGGTGAAGAGCGTGATGGGGACCGAGCCGTTTCGGGACGACGTGCTGGCCTCGGGTGGGCTTGACGACCGTTCCTCATCCGGGGGCTACCTGAAGCAGGCCGAGCAGCTGATGGCCGATGCCGTTGGCGCCGAGCATGCGTTCTTCTCCACGTGCGGCAGCTCGCTGTCGGTCAAGGCCGCGATGCTGGCCGTGGCCGGTCACGCGGGCGAGCTGCTGCTGAGTCGCGACGCGCACAAGTCCGTCGTCGCCGGCCTGGTCTTCTCCGGCCTGCGGCCGTGCTGGGTCCGCCCGCGCTGGGACCCCGAGCTGCACATCGCCCACCCGCCCTCGCCCGAGGAGGTGGCCGAGGGCTGGGAGCGTCACCCGGACGCGGCGGCGGCGTTGATCGTGAGCCCCACGCCCTACGGCACCTGTGCGGACATCGCCGCCATCGCGCGTGTATGCCACGAGCACGGACGCCCTCTGATCGTCGATGAGGCCTGGGGCGCCCACCTCCCGTTTCATGCCGAGCTTCCCAGCTGGGCCATGAACGCGGGGGCGGACGTGTGCGTCGTCAGCGTGCACAAGATGGGTGCTGGGTTTGAGCAGGGGTCGGTGTTCCACGTCCGGGGGGGCCTGGTTGATCCGTCGCACATCTCGGCCTGCGCCGACCTGCTGATGACCACCAGCCCCAGCGTGCTCATCTACAGCGCCCTGGACGGCTGGCGACGGCAGATGGTCGAGCACGGGCGGGAGTTGCTGGGGGCGGCGCTGGAGCTGGCCCGCGGCCTGCGCGGCGAGATTGACCAAATCCCCGGGCTGCGGGTGCTGCGGGACGAGCTGGTGCGCGCCGAGGCCTCGCATGACCTGGACGAGCTGCAGCTGTTCATCGACGTCACGGAACTCGGGATCAGCGGCTACCAGGCGGCCGACTGGCTACGCGAACACGAGCGTGTCGACGTGGGCCTGAGCGACCACGGCCGGATCCTGGCCACCATCTCGATGGCCGATGACCAGAGCACGGCCCGGCGACTGCACTGCGCCCTGGCGCGACTGGCCGGCGCCGCGCCGGACCTGCCGGCCCCGCACCCCGTGCAGCTGCCCGAGCCGGGCGGGCTCGAGCTCGAAACCGTCGCGTCGCCCCGGGACGCCTTCTTCGGTCGCGTTGAGCACGTGCCCGTCCGGGAGGCGGTGGGACGGATCGCCGCCGAGCAGATCACCCCGTACCCCCCGGGAATCCCGGCCATCGTCCCCGGCGAGCGGATCAACCGCGAGGTGGTCGACTACCTCCTGAGCGGGCTCGAGGCGGGCATGGTGCTTCCCGACCCGGCTGATCCGACGCTCGCCACCGTGCGGGTGACCGCCCCGGACCGTTAGCGGATCCGCGCGCGACCGAGAACGTTCGCGGGATTACCGGAGATGGTTGCGCCGGGCCGCGGCCGGGGAGTTGATCTGCGACCGCGATCCATAAACAGGCACAGGAGCAGCGCATGTCACAGTCAACCGCAGCGTTCATGCTCGGGCGCCTCAGGGCGTGGGGCATCGACCGCATCTACGGGTACCCGGGCGACGGGATCAACGGGCTGCTCGGGGCCTTCCATGAGTTCGAGGACGAGATCGAATTCGTGCAGACCCGGCATGAGGAGATCGCCGCCTTCGCGGCCTGCGCGCACGCCAAGCTGACCGGCGAGGTCGGGGTCTGCATGGCCACCTCCGGCCCGGGTGCGATCCACCTGATGAACGGCCTGTACGACGCCAAGCTCGACCATCAGCCGGTCGTGGCGATCGTCGGCCAGCAGGCGCGCATGGCGCTGGGCTCCAACTTCCAGCAGGAGGTCGACCTGACCACGCTGTTCAAGGACGTGGCCAGCGAGTTCGTCCAGATCTGCATGACGCCGGAGCAGGCGGCACATCTGATCGACCGGGCGATTCGCATCGCCAAGGCCACCCGCTCGGTGACCTGCGTGATCGTGCCCAACGACATCCAGGAGGCCGAGTACTCCGAGCCCCCGCATGCCCACGGTGCCGTCCCCTCCTCGGTCGGCTACCTGGAGCCGGTGATCCGGCCGCGCGACGCCGATCTGCAGCGCGCCGCCGACGTGCTCAACGCCGGCGAGAAGGTGGCCATGCTGATCGGCCAGGGGGCGCTCGGGGCCGCCCGCGAGGTGGTCGAGGTGGCGGACCTGCTGGGTGCAGGCGTGGCCAAGGCCCTCAACGGCCGCGCCGCCCTGCCCGATGACCTGCCGTTCGTGACCGGCCCGATCGGGCTGCTGGGCTCAAAGCCCACCTACGAGATGATCGAGGGCTGCGACACGCTGCTCATGGTCGGCTCGAGCTTCCCCTATTCGGAATGGCTGCCGCAGCCCGGCGACGCCCGGGCCGTCCAGATCGACATCGATGCCCGGCTGATCGGCATGCGCTACCCGATGGAGGTCAACCTGGTCGGCGACAGCGCCGAGACGCTGCGGGCGCTGGTCCCGCTGCTGCGCCGCCAGGAGAACCGCCGCTGGCGCGAGCAGATCGAGGACAACGTGCGCCGCTGGTGGGAGATCCTGGACGCGCAGGCCCACGAGGCCGCCCAGCCGCTCAACCCCCAGCTGCTGTTCCACGAGCTGAGCGCTCGGCTTCCCGACCAGGCCATCCTGACCAGCGACTCGGGCTCGGGCACCGACTGGTGGGCGCGTCACCTGCGCCTGCGGGACGGCATGAAGACCGCGCTGTCGGGCACGCTGGCCACCATGTGCCCGG
The DNA here is from genome assembly GCA_036392135.1 of Solirubrobacteraceae bacterium. Lineage (GTDB taxonomy): Bacteria > Actinomycetota > Thermoleophilia > Solirubrobacterales > Solirubrobacteraceae > Palsa-465. The sequence continues at coordinate 8,216 of DASVYO010000161.1, read as the reverse complement.
CCATCCCATACGCGCTGGCGGCGAAGTTCGCCTACCCGGATCGCCCGGTGATCGCCACCAGCGGCGACGGGGCCTTCCAGATGCTGGGTATCAACGCGCTCGTCGACATCGCTCGCTACCGCGACCGGTGGAGCAACCAGCAGCTGATCGTGCTGGTCCTCCACAACGACGACCTCAACCAGGTCACCTGGGAGCAGCGCGTGATGTCCGGCGACCCGAAGCTCGAGGTCTCCCAAACGCTGCCCGACTTCCCCTACGCCCGCTACGCCGAGCTGCTCGGCCTGACCGGGATCCGGGTGGATTCGCCCGATGCGGTCGGTCCCGCCTGGGACCAGGCGCTCGCGGCCGGAGGGCCGGTGCTGATCGAGGCGATCACCGATCCCGAGGTGCCGCCGCTGCCACCGCACATCCGCTTCGAGCAGGCTCAGAAGATGGCCCACGCCCTACCCGGCGATCCGGCCCGCGGCCGGATCATGAAGGAGTCTCTGAAGGGCAAGCTCGACGAGTTCATCAACCGCTGATGAGCTCCCTCCTAGACGTCCTCGGCGCCGGCCGCGCGCCCCGCGGCCGGATCGCGCGCTGGTTGTGGAACGTCCGCGCCGGTCGCCTTCAGAAGACCCTGGCCTGGACCGTGGCCGGGAGCGGCCTGCCCCTCGGCCTGGAGATGTACCTGGAGCACTACAAGGGCTCCTTCGGTGACATCTGGATGTGGAGTCCGATCGTGACCAGCCCGCTGGTCAGCGCCGCCGGGCTGGCCGGCACCCGCTCGGGTGCCGCGGCCCGGACCGTGCTCCCGGGCATCGGCGCGCTGTATGCCCTCAACGGGGCGATCGGGACCTTCACCCATCTGCGTGGCGTGCACCGCAAGCCGGGCGGCTTCTCCGAGCCGACCTACAACTTCGTCATGGGGCCGCCGCTGCTGGCCCCCGGATCGTTGATCCTGGTCGGCGCGATCGCCATTCTGGCCGGACTCGTCGAGCGGGAGCGCTAGCTCGATGGCCCCGGAATTCAGCCTCGGGGAGCAGCTCCCCAACCGCCGCGGCGAGAGCGGCTCCGTGGATCCCTATGCGCTGCCCCGGCAGCGACGCGGACGGACCCCGCAGATGCACGGGCGCTACCCGGACTACGACGTCCTCGAGCAGGCCGACCACTGGGATCCCGTCACTCGGAAGATGGTCCTCGGCCGGGTCCACGATGTCCCGCCGGTGCGCTTCTTCAGCGAGCGGGAGGCGGCCACGCTCAGCGCTCTGTGCGACGTCCTGACCGCCCAGGACTCCGAACCCCGCATCCCGGTCCTCAACTACGTCGACGAGAAGTATCAGCAGGGTGAGCTGGACGGCTTCCAGTTCGGCGACATGCCCGATGACCGCGAGACCTGGCGGCTGGTCGCCCGCGGGCTTGATGAGCGAGCCGACCAGGAGGCCGGCGTCCCGTCGTTCGCGGCCGCCGACCCGTCGGTCCAGAAGGCGATCGTGTCGCGCTTTGCCGAGGGCGAACTGGAGGGGGGGGCGTGGGCGGAGCTGAACGTGAAGCGCGCCTTCAGCGTGGTCATGCGCGTCACGCTGGCCTGCTTCTACTCCCATCCCTGGGCCTGGAACGAGATCGGCTTCGGCGGCCCTGCCTATCCGCGCGGCTACAGCCGCTTCGGGAGCCCGCAGCTGCAGGCCGGAGAGCGCGAGAGCTGGGAGGGCAAAGAGGCCTTCGACCGGGACCCCGTCAAGGGCCGCCAGGAGGCCCCGCCCCGGCCATGAGACTGCCGCAGAGCCTCATCAAGGGCCGCACGCGCATGCCCACCGACAACGACTCCGCGTGGCTGCTTCACCCCCACAAGCGCGGGCTCCAGAACCTCGAGCGCATGCGGCGCTACAGCCAGCGCGAGCCGGTCGACCTGCTGATCGTGGGCGCGGGCGCCGGCGGCATCACGCTCGCCCAGCGCCTGGCCCGCGCCGGGTGGCGGATCGCGATCCTGGAGAAGGGGCCGTTCTGGGATCCGGATCGGGACTGGGTCTCGGACGAGAAGGGCGCCGGGCCGATCTACTGGACCGACAAGCGGATCATCTCCGGTGAGGACCCGGTCGAGATGGGCAAGAACAACTCCGGCGTCGGCGTCGGCGGCTCGATGACCCACTTCGCCGGCTACACCCCTCGCTTTCATCCCTCCGACTTCGAGGTTCACTCTCGCGACGGGGTCGCCGTCGACTGGCCGATCTCCTACGTCGAGCTCAAGGCGTCCTTCGAGCGCATCGAGCGCGAGCTGCCCGTGGCCGGGCAGGACTGGCCGTGGGGCGATCCCCATACCTACCCGCACGCGGCGCACCCCGTCTCCGGCGCCGGGGCCAAGGCCTGGCGCGGCGCCGAGGACTGCGGGATCGAGATGCGCGTCGGTCCGGTGTCGATCACCAACGGCGCGTTCGGCAACCGCCCCCACTGCATCTACCGGGGCTTCTGCCTGCAGGGCTGCAAGGTGAACGCCAAGGCCAGCCCGCTGATCACCCATCTGCCCGACGCGATCGAACATGGCGTCGAGGTCCGCGCCGAGGCGATGGCGGTCCGGGTGGAGATCGAGGAGAGCAGCGGGCGCTGCACCGGGGTCACCTACATCCAGGACGGGCGCGAGCAGTTCCAGCCCGCGAGCGCGGTGGCCGTGTGCGGCTACGCGATCGAGACCCCGCGGCTGCTGCTGAACTCGACCAGTGCCCGGTTTCCCAATGGGCTGGGCAATCAGGAGGACCAGGTGGGGCGCTACGTGATGGTCCAGGGCGCCACCCAGGTCGCCGGCCGCTTCCCGGAGGACCTACGCATGTACAAGGCGCCGCCGCCCGAGGTCTCCAGCGAGCAGTTCTACGAGACCGACCCCGATCGCGGCTTCGCCCGCGGGTTCTCGATCCAGACCGTCTCCCCGCTGCCGATCGGCTGGGCCGAGCACGTGCAGGCGGACGGGCACTGGGGCGCCGAGCTGCGCGAGTACATGCGCGACTACAACCACTGGTCGGTGCTCGGATCGCTGTGCGAGCTGCTCCCGCAGGCCGAGAACCGCGTCACCCTGGCCGAGGAAACCGACCAGTACGGGATGCCGGTGGCCAACTTCTCACACTCGCTGTGCGATAACGACAAGCGCAACATCGCCTACGCGACCCGGGTGATGGAGACGATCTGGGAGCACGCCGGGGCCCAGGACATCCTCAAGATCGACCGCTACGCGCATCTGGTCGGAGGCGCTCGGATGGGCGATCGCGCGGAGGACAGCGTGGTTGATGCGGGCCATCGCGTCTGGGGCGTGCCCAACCTGTTCGTGGTCGACGGCAGCGTGTTCCCGACCGAGGGCGCCGCCAACCCGGCGCTGGTCATCATGGCGCTGGCCGACCGATGCGCCGCGCTGCTGCGCAGCAAGCGTCTCGAGCTGGCCCGATGAGCGCCTCCGCGCGCCAGCCGACCGTCCAGGAGCTGAGCGCCCAGGCGTACACGATTCCGACCGACCGCCCGGAATCGGACGGCACGCTGGAGTGGGACTCGACCACGCTCGTCCTGGCCACCGCCACCGCCGGCGCGCATAAGGGGCTGGGCTGGACCTACGGTCACCAGGCGGCGGCCACCGTGATCGGCACCGATCTGCGCTCGGCGGTGACCGGCCGCGACGTGGACGACGTGCCGGGCTCCTGGGCGGCGATGATCGCGGCCCTGCGCAACAACGGCCGGCCGGGAATCAGCTCGATGGCCGTGGCCGCCGTCGACGTGGCGCTGTGGGACCTGAAGGCCAAGCTTCACTCGGTCCCGCTGATCTCGCTGCTCGGCCGCTTCCACCCCGCCGTCCCGATCTACGGCAGCGGCGGGTTCACCTCCTACAGCGACGACGAGCTCCAGGAACAACTGGGCGGGTGGGCGAGCAGCGGCATGCAGATGGTCAAGATGAAGGTCGGGCGCGATCCGCACCGCGATCCGGCCCGGGTCCGCGCGGCGCGGGAGGCGATCGGCTCCGAGACGCAGCTGTTCGTCGACGCCAACGGCGCCTACCGGCCGGCCGAGGCGATCGCCATTGCCGCGCGGTTCGCCGAGCACGACGTCCGCTGGCTCGAGGAGCCGGTGTCCTCCGATGACCTCGCCGGCCTGCGCGCCGTGCGCGAGCGGGCCCCCGTGGGGATGGCGATCGCGGCGGGCGAGTACGGCTATGACCTGCCGTACTTCGAGCGCATGCTCAGCGCCGGATCGGTCGACGTGCTCCAAGCCGACGTGACCCGCTGCGCCGGGATCACCGATCTGCGCCGGGTGGATGCCCTGTGCCGGGCGCGCTCGGCTCCCCTCTCCCTGCACTGCTCGCCGACGCTGCACGCCAACGTCGGGCCCGCCCTCGAGACGCTCGTGCACATGGAGTACTTCCATGATCACGTGCGCATCGAGGAGCTGCTGTTCGACGGAGCCCCGCAGCCCGACGGCGGCGCGCTGGCCCCCAATACCGAGCGTCCCGGCCTCGGGATCGAGCTGCGGGCGGCGGACGCGCAGCGCTACGCGGTCTGAGCGGCCGCGGTGAGCCGCCGCGTCACGCCGCCCTGAGCAGGTCCTTCAGCTGCGCGGTGCTGTGCTCGAGCAGCCGGCCGACCTGGCTGCGCGAGCAGCCGAGCTGCTCGGCGATCTCGCGCTGGCTCATCCCGCGATTGACCCGCAGGGTGAGAACCTGGCGCTCACGCGGCGGTAGCCGGCCCACGGCCTGCGCCCAGCTGAGCCGCACGTCCACATCATGGAGGCGGTGATCGACCTCGCCCAGCGTCTCGGCCAGGGCCGGAGAGGCGTCCTCCCCGGCCGGCGCACCGGGCGCCTCGAGGGACACGGCATAGTGGGACGCGGCCGTCTCCATCGCCTGGAGAACATCCTCGAGCGGCACGGACAGGGCCTGGGCGATCTCGGGGATCCCCGGCTCGCGGTCCTGCGCGGAGCGCAGGCGCCGCCGGGTCCGCTCCACCGCCAGCGTCATCTCCTGGGCCCGGCGCGGGACGTGAACCGCCCATCCCGTGTCACGGAGATGGCGTCTCAGCTCGCCCAGGACGGTGGGCACAGCGAAGGATGAGAACTGGTGCCCGAGCTCGGGCCGGAACCGGTCGATGGCCCGCAGCAAGCCCAGCGCGGCCACCTGCCGCAGATCCTCGGGGGCCTGACCCGCACGCCGGTAGCGAGCGGCGAGCCGCCGGCTGAGCGGCAGATGCCGTCGCACCAGGATCTCCCGGGCCCGGTGGTCCCCGTGCTCGTGCCAGCGACGGAACAGCTCCAGGTCATCGGCCAGTTCCGGCTCGAGGCTTGCCGAGGCGGAGGTGGAAGTGCGGGGGCGGACCATCGTCATGGCTTCGGACTACCCCCGGGCTGCACGGGCCCGGGGGTCGATGTCACCTCGAGAACACGGCCGGCGGCTAACCACCGGGGCCATCGGGAATCGGTGTGCGGCCCGGTTCTGTCAGGCGTCGTACGGCACCGATGGCGCGGGCCGCCGCGGCGCGCCGGTCAGCATCAGCGTGGCGGCCAGCGCGCGATCGAACGTGCTGGCCATCAGCTCGGCCGCCTGCTCCTCCTCCTCCAGGATCTGCCGGACCACGGCCCCCGTCTCATCCTCACCGCACCGCTCCGCCACGCGCCCCAGGAGGTGGTACACGGCGATCTCGAGATTCTCGAAGGCGTAGGCACTGATGGCCAGCTGAGTCGGGGTGTGCAAGGCATCCTCGGCGAAGCGGATCTCCAGGGCGCCCACCGACGCCGCGCCGCCGTGCGGGGCCACGCACCCCGCGTGAGCCCGCAGGCGCGCCTCGATCAGGCCGAGGTGCTGCTCGGTCTCAGCCCGGTGCATGCGATACACCTCGCGCACCCGGCGATCACGAGCGCTCCGCACGCCGGCCCCCAGCAGGCGCAGGTCCAGCTCCTCCAGCGCACGCGCATGCGCCAGGTAGGCGATCAGTTCGGCGGTCAGAGGGTCGGATAACGCTGGCGAGGACACTCGGCTACGGCCCTAAGCGTGACCGCAACGCGAGCCTCCGGCCCGGTGATTGTCAGCCACCGAACAGGCCCTGTGGAAACCTGGCCGGGGCTCACGATCACTCGTCGTCGGCTTCATCGCCGACCAGCTCGCCCCCGTCGATCAGGTCGAAGCTCTCGGGCCGGCTCAGCGTCTGGACCGCCTGGTTGGTCAGGAGCCACCGGTCACGGCGCTCCCGGACCAGATAGCCCGAGCGGGTCAGGCGCTGAAGGGCCACGGTGACGGTGGGCCGCTGCGTGCCAACGATCATGGCCAGGACCTCATGCGTCACGGGCAGCGTCACGAAGACCCCCCGCGAGCTGACCTTCCCCCAGCGCTCGGCCAGCAGCCAGAACAGGATCAGGAGTCGGGCGTGGGCGCGCGGAAGATGGGTTAAGGCCTGGATCAGGGCCAGATGCCGAGCGCGCTGGGCGAGCCGGCTGACCAGGCGGCTGTTGACGGTCGGCCAGCGCGCCATCCGGAGCACGAACGCGGTGTCGAGGACGGCCAGCCGGGTCGGTTTGAGCACCATCCAGTCGACGGCGATGGGCAGCGGCGCGTACTCCCCATCGGCATCCCACGGCCGCACCACATCGCCCGGACCGAACAGTTCGCAGGCAGCCCGTCGCCCGACCCGGACACGGCGCAGAAGGATGCCGTCACAGACGAACAGCCCGAGCCAACCGGGCTGAGCCGCGTCGCGCACGGGTTGTGGATCCCAGCTCGGCGGCTCGAGCTCGAGCGTGGCGGCCACGGAATGACGCCGCGCGAGCGGGAGGTCCTGCGCCTCAATTCCGGCGGCGAGGTCGGGATCCACGTCGAGCAGCGCGACCACGTCCCGTCGAGCCAGGGTCCCGGACATGCCGGGAACGCTACCCGTGGATGGTCGAGTGCGTCCGGTGACGCTCACTTCAGCTGCCGGGCCGCTGCCCCCGCCGCGCCGAGCGCCACCGCCACGGCCCCCAGCGCGGATGCGCCCAGCAGGCGCCGGTGCTTGCTCAGGGCCAGCAGCGGACTGCGGGTCTTGGCCTGGTCATCGAAGATCCCGTGTGTCGCCGCCAGCTGCGGTACGGGTGAGAACAGGTTGTCGGGCCGATCGCGAGCGACGGGCCGGCCCTGTATCTGCTGACCCTTGAAGCCCGTCCGGGCCAGGTAGCGATCGGCCAGCGCCGGAGCGATCATGCTGCCGCCGATGATCGCCTCAAAGGCGCTGTAGCCGACCCACAGCTCACGGCGCTTGTGGTGCGCGGCCCAGTAGACGGCCTCGGCCGGGATCTCCGGCTGGTAGATCGGCGGCACCGGCTGCGGATGGTCGGGCAGCTTGGAGCGACACCAGTTGAACTGGGTGGTGTTCACCCCCGGCAGCTGGACCATGGTGATGCGAACGGCGCTCCGGTCGTGGCGCAGCTCGGTCCGGATCGAATCGGTGAAGCCCCGGATACCGAACTTCGCTCCGCAGTAGGCGGCCTGCAGGGGTATCGCCCGGTAGGACAGTGCTGACCCGACCTGGATGACCACCCCCCGGTTACGGGCCGTCATCCGCCGCAGCGCGACCATCGTCCCGTAGACCGTGCCCAGATAGGTGACCTGGGTGGCACGGGTGAACTCCTCCGGGCCGGTGTCGACGAACTTGGCGAACACGGTGGCCATCGCGTCGTTGACCCACGTGTCGATCGGGCCGAAATGGCTCTCCACCGCCTCGGCGGCGGCCTCCACCTGCTCGAACTCGGCCACATCGGTGGGCACGACCAGGGCCCGGCCGCCGAGCGCCTCCACCTCCCGCCCGGCCTCCTCCAGCCCCTCGCGCCCGCGGGCCAGAAGCGCCACCGACGCCCCGCGCTTGGCGAAGGCGTGGGCGATCGCGCGGCCGACGCCGCCGGACGCTCCGGTCACCACTACAACCTCCGGTTGCCCGCTGTCACTCACTTAACCCTCCGATCTGAAATACCGATGGCTTGGGCCTACCCGAAGCCGGCGACCGATCCACGTCGATGTCAGCGCCCGAACGTTCGGCGGCCCCCGGCCCAGCTCCGGCGCCGGGTGGCGCCGCTCAGGTCGTGGCCCTGGCTGTGGCCGTGCGGGCGGCCATCCGCCCGCGCTGGGGCTCGACCACATACCGGGGATCGGCGGCCGAGATCCTGCCCGCCTCGAACGTGGTCCACCGGGTGGCCAGCGCCCCGGCGCACAGCAGGGCTCCGCCCGCGAGCGCCGCCGGGCGGCTCCG
>DASVYO010000160.1:0-3794 GCA_036392135.1 Solirubrobacteraceae bacterium | reverse complement strand
CCGCCTGGATCCCGACAACGAGTACGTGCCGGTGCGCCTCGGGGACTGCAACCCTCAGACGACCTGGCTGCTCGAGCGCAGCGGCGCCCGCGAGCCGATGTTCCTCCCCCACGTCATGCCCCGCGCGCGAGACGTGATGCGGACCAGGTTCCCGGTCAGCGGTCAGGACGAACCGATTCGCGAGGCGGGCCTGGCCATGACCAAGGCGGACCTCGAGCTCGTGCCGATCGTCGACGAGGCGGGTGCGCTGTGTGGTGTGCTGACCGAGCGCGCCCTGGCCCGGCGCTACATCCGCGAGACGCGCCGGACCTCGACACTCGAGGAGGCCCCCACCTTCATCAGCGCGATCGTGGCCGTCCTGGAGGGCGAGCTGGTGGTCGGGGAGGATCGACAGTTGTCAGGCCGGGTGTGGGTCCACTCGACCGACGTGGCCCGCAAGAGCGGCATCTCCGATGGGGACGTGGTGGTGGTCGGCAACCGCCCCGATGCCCAGCTGCTGGCCCTCGACCTCGGGGCCGCCCTGCTCGTCATCTCCAACGGCAGCGCACCTCAGCCGGAGGTGATCGAGCGCGCCCGCGAGCGTGGCACCGCGGTCGTCGTCTCCCCCCTCGACAGCTATGTCTCCGGGCGCATGATCACGCTGGCGGCGCCCTGCCGGGCTCTGATGGAGACCGACGCCCTGACCGTCAACGAGGACTTCCTGGTCGACGACATCTCCGAGCAGGTGAAGGAGATCCACTACGGCGGGGCGGTGGCCATCGACGGGGACCAGCGACCGGTGGGCCTGATCACCCGCTCAGACCTGGTCGCCCCGCCGCGTCGTCGAATCGTGCTCGTAGATCACGCCGAGCAGGCCCAGAGCGTGATCGGCATCGGTCAGGCCGAGATCATCGAGATCCTCGACCACCATCACATCGGTTCGATCGAGACCCGGGTCCCGGTCACCGCGACCTTCGATCCCGTCGGATCGACCGCCACACTGGTCGTCGAGCGCTTCCGCCAGAACGGGCTCGAGCCGAGCCCGAGCAGCGCGCGTATGCTGCTCGGAGCGGTGCTGTCGGACACCGTCATCCTCAACTCCGCGACCACCACCGATCGCGACCACGCCGTCGTCTCCTACCTGGAGCGGGCGCTGGCCGTCGACGCCCGCGAGCTGGGCCGGGAGATGTTCGAGTCCACCGCCGATGTCTCGAAGGTCAGCGCGGATGAGATCGTCACCCGCGACGCCAAGCGCTACCAGATCCGCGGCGGCCAGACGATCTGCATCGCGCAGGTCGAGGTGGTGGGCAGATCGCTGCTGGAGCGCAAGGAGGAGTTGCTCGAGGTGATGGCCCGCGAGCGCGAGCGCAAGGAGCTCGGCGTCTACGCGCTGATGATCACCGACGTGCTCGAACACGGCACCGACATGCTCGTCTCGGGCGACGTGGCCGCCGTCGCGCGGAGCTTCGGCGTCGAGGCCAGTGACTCGACGATCGCCCTGCCGGGGGTCATGAGCCGCAAGAAGGAAGTGGCCCCCAAGCTGATGACCGCTCTGTAGACGCCCGAACCTGCGTATCGGGCTACGTCACGACGCGGCGGCCTCGAAGGCCAGCGACGGTGCCTCGCCCCAAAGCTGCTCGAGCCGGTAGTACTCGCGCATCTCGGGGGTGAAGACATGTACGACGACGTCCAGATAGTCGAGCAGGATCCAGCGCGCCTCGGGCATTCCCTCGACGCGCCGGGGAAGCAGCCCGTACTCGTCCTTCATGCCCTGGTGGATGCCGTCGTGGATGGCCCGGGTCTGACGATCGGTACGGCCGCTGCAGATCACGAAGTAGTCCGCGTAGCCGACCATCCCGCGCAGGTCCAGTTGCACGACATCGATGGCCTTGCGGTCTGAGGCCAGTTCGGCGATCACCGCCGCCATCTGCTCGGGGGCCAGAGGGCTCTGCGTCTGGGCGTTCATGTCCTGGGGTCTTCCTCCGCGTAGAGGTTGTGCTGCTGGATGTAGTTGGCGACCGGATCGGGCACCAGGTACCGGATCGGCTGACGACCGCGCACCCGGCGGCGGATCATGGTCGAGGAGACCCCGATCCGGGGCATGGCGAAGAACCGCGAGCGCTCTCCGCCCCTCAGGGTGCTGAGCGAGTCCTGAACGGCGGCTCTTGCCGTGCCCTGACGCTTGGCGATGGCCAACGTCGCCAGGCTCAGGACACGCTCCGGATCCCGCCAGCGCGGCAGCCCGACCGCGATGTCTCCACCGACGATCAGGAAGAGCTCAGGTTTGGACTCGTGCGATGACAGCTCCTCAAGAGTATCGACCGTGTACGACGGTCCCTCTCGGCGGAGTTCGAGGTCGGACACCGCGAACCGCTGGTCGTCTCCGGCGGCCAGCCGGCACAGCTCGAGACGGTGGCGGGACCCCGGCTCGTGCTCGACCGGCTTGTGCGGCGGGATCCGCGCCGGAATGAACAGCACGCGATCAAGCGCCAGCTCTCGGTGCGCTTCCTGCGCGCAGACGAGATGTCCGAGGTGAGGCGGATTGAAGGTTCCGCCGAGGATGCCGATCCGCACTGATCGTTCAGGTTCGACTGGTGGTGCCGGGCCGAGCGAGCTGGCCAGTGAGGCGCGCCGGGAGCGGGCGGTCAGGCGCGGACGTGGCCCTCGCCCTCGACCAGGTACTTGAGGGTGCACAGCTCGGTCAGTCCGATCGGGCCGCGCGCATGCAGTTTCTGGGTCGAGTTGCCGATCTCGGCCCCCTTTCCGAACTGACCGCCGTCGGTGAACCGGGTGGATGCGTTGACATACACGCAGGCCGCGTCCACACCAAGCTGGAAGGCCCGCGCGGAGGCGGTGTCGCGGGTCACGATGGCCTCGGAATGGCCGCTGCCGTGGCGGTTGATGTGCTCGATGGCCGCGGCGGTCGAGTCGACGACGCCGACGGCCATCTCCAGCGCGAGGTACTCGGTGTCCCAGTCCTCATCGGTGACGGCGTCCACCTCGAGCCCCGGCGCGGCCGCCCGCGCCCGCTCGTCACCGTGCAGCGTCACCCCGGCCTCCCGCAGGGCCCCGAGGACCCGCGGCAGGAAGCCCTCCGCCGCCTCACGGTGCACGAGCAGCTTCTCAGCCGCGTTGCAGGTTGCGGGCCGCTGAAGCTTGGCGTTGAGCACGATCGCCTCGGCGGCATCCTGATCCGCGCCGGCATCGACGTAGATGTGATTGTTGCCCGACGCGGCGTAGATGACCGGAACCGTGGCCACCGCCTTGAGCGCCGCCTTCAGCCCCTCACCGCCGCGGGGGATGATCAGATCAACCACGCCGGCCTGGGTGGCCAGCTCGGACAGATCCTCACGACCGCTCCCGGTCAGCAGCGCCAGGGCGCCCTCGGGCAGCCCGGCGGCGGTGGCCGCGTGGGTGGCGATCGCGGCCAGGATCGCGTTTGAGTTGGCGGCCGCGCTCGAGCCCCGCAGGACGACGGCGTTACCCGACTTCAGGCACAGCGCGGCGGCATCGATCGTCACGTTCGGCCGCGCCTCGTAGACGATCGCGATGACGCCCAGCGGGACCCGCACCTGGCGCAGCTCGAGCCCGTTCGGGAGCCGGGCGCCCCCGATGACCTCGCCCACCGGATCGGGCAGCGCGGCGATCTTGCGCACCCCGGCGGCCATTTCGGCGACGCGGACCGCGTCGAGCGCCAGGCGGTCCATGAGCGGCCCGGACAGCCCCGCCTCCCGCCCCAGTTCCAGGTCCACGGCATTGGCCGCCACGATCTCGTCGGTCCGTGCCAGCAGGGCGACGGCGATGGCCTCGAGCGC
>DASVYO010000159.1:0-3257 GCA_036392135.1 Solirubrobacteraceae bacterium | reverse complement strand
GCCTGCGCCGCGGCGCGACGGGCCGCGGCCTGCTGGGCGGCCAGCTCGGCGGCGCGGATGCTGGCGATCTGCGAGCGCAGCCCGTTGGCGCGGGACTGGCTCGAGGACAGGGCGACCTGCTGCACGGCGCGGGCGCGCGAGAGGGCCGCCTGGCGCGAGGACAGCAGCTCGTTCATCCCCTGCAGGGCCTGCTGCCGGGTGGCTGCAGCCACGGTCATCTGACGGTCCTGGGCCTCGGTGGCGGCCAGCTGGTCGGCGGCCTGGGTGGCCTGGGCCTTGGCGATCCTGGTCACGAAGATCATCGACTGCTGCTGATGCTCGGCCCGGCTGAGGAAGTTGATCTGCTCGAGCAGGCTGTTGAAGCCGTTGGCGTTCAGCACCACCGACACGAGATCGGGCCGGTCGCCCTCGTAGCTCGAGCGCAGCTGCAGGGAGAGGATCATGCGGGCCTGGGCCAGACGGCGCTGAAGCACGAGCAGACGGGCACGCTCGCGCCGGAGGGCCGCGGCGGCCCGGACCAGTTTCGCGCGGTCGTTGGCAAGGTCCTGGCGAACGGCGGCCTCGCGGCTCTGGACCAGTGAGATCTGCCCCGACAGGGAGCTGATCAGCCCCGACAGGGAGGCCACGCTCGAGCTCAGGTGCTGCTGGCGAGCCTGCTCGGCGCCGAGCTGGGAGTTCAGCGAGCTGAGGCTGGCGCCCGTGGCCACGGCCGGCGTCTGCCGGGCGAGCGCGGTGTAGACGAGCACCGACAACGTCGCGCCGGCAACGAGCAGGCGTAGGGCAGCATGACGGCGGAGTGCGTTCATTTTCAGGGCTTTGGCGGCTCCGCCTGCGGGGTTAGCTGTCGGGCTCGCGCGAGTTGCGCTACGCCACCAGCAGGTGGCGATTCGCCCCGGAGAAACACGTGGGTCCCTCGCTTGCCCGTATTTGCGGGCAATTCGGCGGTCGCGGGACCCTATCAGGAACGGCCGCTGAGTCGACCGATGATTGTGCGGACCTAGCGCACGATTCAGGCGCCTATGCTCCCGCACATGCCCCCGGTGGCGATCGACTCCGAGCGCGCGCAGCTGATCCTGGAGCGCATCCGCCGGGTTCCCGAGGGCTTCGTGCGCACCTACGGCGACGTCTCGCCGGGGGCGCCGCGCCTGGCCGGGGCGGTGCTCAGCGCCTGCACCGATCCCGACTTGCCCTGGCACCGGATCGTCCGCGCCGACGGATCTCTGGCCCAGGGCTCTCGTCAGCGGCGGCGGCTGGAGCGCGAGGGGGTTCCATTCCGGGGTGAGCGCGTCGCGATGGCGCTCGCCCGCCTGCCCGAGGACGCGGACCTGATGGCCGCGCCGCGCTGATGTGGCTCCAGCGCCAGATCACCCTGGAGCCCCGTCCCCGCGGGTTTCACCTGATCACGGAGGAGGTCCTGCGAGAGCTGCCGGAGCTGCGGGAGCTGCGGGTTGGGCTTCTGCACCTGCTGATCCGCCACACCTCGGCGTCGCTGGCCCTGAACGAGAACGCCTCCCCGGACGTCCGCCGCGACTTCGAGCGCTGGTTCAACCAGGCCGTGCCCGACGGCGCGGGCTACTGGACCCACACGCTCGAGGGCGACGACGACATGCCCGCGCACGTCAAGGCCTCGCTGCTCGGTCCCGAACTCACCCTGCCGATCTCCGACGGCCGTCCCGTCCTGGGCACCTGGCAGGGGATCTACCTCGGTGAGCATCGCGACCACGGCGGCCCGCGCTCGCTGGTGGCCACCGCCTGGGGAGAGAGCTAGAGGCCGGATTCCTCAGTGGAGCTGCGGCGCCGGCTAGCGTCCCTTCCACGCCGGGGGGCGCTTCTCGGCAAACGCCGTGGCGCCCTCGCGGGCGTCCTCCGAGGCCAGCACCGGCCCGGAGATCTCGGCTTGGCGGGTGAAGAACTCCGCCTCCGGCCAGTCGGCGCTCTCGGTCAGGATCCGCTTGCTGGCCGCCAGCGCCAGCGGCCCGTTCCGGGCGATCGTCGCGGCCAGCTCGAGGGCCACGGCCAGGGCGGCTCCGGGCTCGGCCAGCCGGTTGACCAGCCCGAGCTCGGCTCCGCGCTCGGCCGTGATCGGGTCGCCGGTCAGGGCCAGCTCCATGGCGATGTTGCGGGGCAGCCCGCGCGGCAGGCGCAGCAGGCCGCCGGCCGCCGCGACCAGGCCGCGCTTGACCTCGGGGATGCCCAGGCGCGTGCCCCGGGCGGCCACGATCAGGTCGCAGGCCAGTGCCACCTCGAGCCCGCCGGCCACGGCAAACCCCTCCACGGCGGCGATCAGCGGCTTGACCGCCGAGCGCTCGGCGATGCCGGCGAAGCCGCGGTCGGGCACGTGGGGCGACTCTCCGGCCACGAACGCCTTCAGGTCCATCCCCGCACAGAAGCCCTTCCCGGCCCCGGTGATGACGCCGATCGACAGCGTGTCCTCGGCATCGAGCTCGTCCAGCGCGGAGGCCAGTCCCGCGGCCAGCGCGGCGTTGACGGCGTTGCGCTGCTCGGGACGGTTCATCGTGATGACCAGGATGCGCTCATGGCGCTCGGTGAGGACGGCGTCCTCGCTCATCGCGTGTGGGCGGTGCGGATCGGGTTCATGCCGCGAACAGTCGCAGCTCGGGCTCGCGCTCGCCGCGCAGGACGGCCAGGTCGACCTCGACGCAGTCGATTCCGCGCGCCTGCGCCAGGACCCGCGCCTGCGGCTTGATCAGCTGCGCGGCCAGGACGCCGCGGCAGCCTGCGAACGCGGGGTCGAGCGTGATCCGCTCCAGGTACCGGGTCAGCTGCTCGACGGCGTCGATGCCGGCGATCCGCTTGATCTCGACGGCCACCCAGCCGACGCCGTCCCCGTCCCGGCACATCAGATCGACCGGCCCGATGTCGGTCGGCCACTCGCGGCGGACCAGGGTGAGGCCCTCGCCGCACCAGTGCGGCGCGCCCGCCAGCAGCTCCTGCAGGTGGGCCTCGACCCCGTCCTTGGCCAGCGCGACATCGGCCTGCGGGGAGCCCATCTCGTGCGACACGTCGGACAGCACCTCGGCCAGCTCGATCTCGAGGCGCTCCTCCGACGCGCCCGAGCCCTTGCGGACGACCAGGCGGCCCGCGGCCTCCTCGATGATCGTGGGGGGAGTCATCCAGTTCAGCGGCTTCACACTCTGGCTGCCGTGGTCGGAGAACACCATGAACGTGCCGTCGGCCTTGAGCATCAGCAGCCGTGTGGCCTCCCCGAGATGAGTGCTCAGGCGGCCGGAGTAGTT
>DASVYO010000158.1:0-2720 GCA_036392135.1 Solirubrobacteraceae bacterium | reverse complement strand
CAGCGCCGTGTGCGCCTCATCGCAGATGACGATCGTGTAGGCGTCGGCGATCTTGCCGGCGTTGCGTACGAACCACTGGTAGGTCTCGACCGTCACCGGTCCGTTCGCCGCGTCGTGTCCCTTCAGCAGCGGCGCGCTGATCCGGTCGCGGTAGCCGCGGTCGCGCAGCTCGCCGAGGAACTGGTCGACGAGGTTGCGGCGATGGGTGAGGATCAGCACCCCGCCGGTGCGCGACGCCTCGACGAAGCCGAGCGCGGCGACGGTCTTGCCGGCACCGGTCGCATGCTCGAACCAGAAGCGCTTGGCCGCGTTCGGGTCCTCGGGCTGATCGGCGAGCTGCCCGTCGCTGTCCCCGTCCTGGGCGTCGTGCTGCCAGTCCAGGGGCTCCTCGTCCTCGTCCTCGTCCTCGTCATCGTCGAGGTCGTCGAACTCGTCCTCATCGTCGGTGCCGGCGGCCGGTGGCGGCTTGACGGCCGGGGCGCCGCCGTTGGCGCTCGCGCTGCCCGCGCCGTTGGCGCTCGCGCTGCCGTTGGCCTCGCCGTTGGCGGCGCTGCGCTGGGCCTCGGCCAGCAGCGCGGTCAGCGTGCCCGACAGGGCGTCGACCTGGTGGGCGGAGAGCACCGTGCCGTCAACCAGGTGGGGCTCCTCCTCGGACAGCAGCCGCTCGAGGCCCAGCAGCAGCGAGAAGTCCCGCCGCCACTGGACGGACGGTTGCTTGGCCCCGGCCTCGACCTCGACCAGGGCGGCGTCGAGCGCGCGGCGACGGGCTGATCCGGGGGCCAGGGCATCCTCGAGGGTCTCGCCCTCATAGACGAACCGTTCTCGGGTCAGCCGTTCGGCACGCGCGATCGCGTCAGCTTTCGGAAATGGGGTGGTGACACCCATAAGTGCTTTAGGGGTTGCGTCAGGATGAGCGAGTCGCGGCGGATGGTCGTAGCGACTCAGGCGGCCCCGGCCCGATGGCCAGGTACAGCGAGGTTCCTCCGAGGCCCGTCCCGCTGCCTTGGCGGGAGAACAACACACATTTAAGCAGATGCCGCGGAGTAGTCGTATGTCAAGCTTCCGGCGTGCGGATATGGCGCTGCTCAGGAGCCCTGCTGGCGGCCGGTGTGCTGCTGTCCGGCTGCGGCGGGACACAGCCGCGCAGCGCCGCCCCCGGGCCGGCCGCGCAGGCCGCCGCCTTCCGGGGCTCGCCCCCCGTCCTGGCCTCCCTGCACGTGCAGGCCAACCGGCTGCTGGGCGGCGGCCCGCCCGCCTTCCGCGCGCGGCTGACGGCGCTCCGGGGCCACCCGGTGGTGGTCAACAAGTGGGCCTCGTGGTGCGGACCCTGCCGGATCGAGTTCCCCGCCTTCCAGCGCGCCGCGGTTCGCTACGGTCGCCAGGTGGCGTTCGTGGGCATCGACGGCAAGGACGCGAACGGCTCGGCGCAGGCCTTCCTGCGCCGGTATCCGGTCAGCTATCCGAGTTACACCGACCCGCAGGAGGACATCGCCCGTTCGATCCAGGCCGCGATCTACTTTCCGCAGACCGTGTACTTCAACCGCCAGGGCAAGATGGTCTACGACCACGCCGGACCCTACGAGTCGGCCGCGGCGCTGGAGTCCGACATCCAGCGCTACGCCCTGCGATGACGGGCACGCTCACCTATGAGGTTCGGCGCGTGCGCGACCCGGAGGAGATGGCCGCGGTGCTCGAGATCCGCCACGACGTGTTCTGTGAGGAGCAGGGCGTGCCCGAGCATGAGGAGCTCGACGGCCGGGATCAGGAGGCCACCCACCTGGTGGCGGTCTCCGGGGATGAGGTGCTGGCCACCTGCCGGCTGCTGTTCGTGGGGCCGACGGTCCAGTTCAGCCGCCTGGCCGTGCGCCGGGCCGCCCGGCGTCACGGGATCGCCAGCGCGCTCCTGACCCTGGCCGACCAGGAGGCTCGCGCCGCCGGTGCCCGGCGCCTGGTGCTGCACGCCCAGACCTACGCCCGGTCCCTGTACGAGGCCGCCGGCTACGAGCCCCGGGGCCGGATCTTCATGGAGGCCGGAATCGAGCACATCGCGATGGAGAAGTACCTCTGAGCCGGGCCCCCTGTGGTTCGGGAGCGGTATGCCCGAGCTCCGCATAGATGCCCTGACCGGCCAGCGCGTGATCGTGGCCGGCGAACGCGCCGGCCGCCCCGGCGGCGAGCTGCGCGCCCCTGATCCCGAGCCGATCGACCCTCAGCGAGACCCGTTCGCGGCCGGCCATGAGGAGCAGACCCCGCCGGAGCTGTTCGCCCGGCGGCCCGCCGGCAGCGAGCCCGACCGTCCCGGCTGGAGCGTGCGCGTGGTGCCGAACCTGTTCCCGGCGCTGGTGGCCGACGCCGCGGCTCCCGAGCGCCACGCCAACCGGGACTTGTTCTGGTCGGCGGCGGCGACCGGCGCACACGAGGTGATCATCAATGCCCCCGATCCGGTCGGGTCGCTGGCCGAGCTGAGCGCCGAGCAGGTGATCACCGCCGTCGAGGTGTGGCGCGAGCGGATGCGGGTTCATGCCGAGGCCGCCTGCGTGCACCTGATCGTCAACGAGCGCCGGGAGGCTGGTGCCTCGCTGCCCCACACGCACGCGCAGCTGTACGCGCTCCCCTTTGTGCCCGCCGACATCGCCCGGGAGCGGGAGCGCTTCGGCGCCTACACGACGCGGACGATGGGCGGCAACCTGCTCGGTGACCTGGTCCAGAACGAGGTGCGC
>DASVYO010000157.1:0-15534 GCA_036392135.1 Solirubrobacteraceae bacterium | reverse complement strand
TGACCTGCGTCCCCTCGCGCACCCAGCCCTCGCCGAACGCGCGCCCCGTGCACAGCTCGCAGACGAGGTGCTGGGCGGCGCCGTCGCGGAACGGCGTCGCGAACTCGCCTCGCAGCAGCGAGCGGCCGCAGATCTCGCACGTGACGGGCTCGCGGCTCGTCTGCACCTGGCGCGCAACCATCCCGCCTCGCATCTTACGCCAGCGGCGCGCCCTCGCGGGCGATCACACGCGTGCCGGCTCCTCCTTCTTGCCGGCCTCGAGCACCTTCGCGACGAGGTGGCCGGGCACCTCCTCGTAGCGCAGGAACTCCATCGTGTAGTCGCCCTGGCCGCCGGTGATCGAGCGCAGGTCGGGCGCGTAGCCGAGCAGCTCGGCCATCGGCACCTCGGCCTTGATCTCGGCCATCGCGCCGATGCGATCCATCCCCTGCGGGCGGCCGCGCCGCGAGTTGAGGTCGCCGATGACGTCGCCCGTCGTCTCCTCCGGCACCGACAGCGTCACGAGCATGATCGGCTCCAGCAGCACCGGGCTCGCCTGCTCGAGCGCCTGCTTCATCGCCAGCGAGCCGGCCAGCTTGAACGCGAGCTCCGATGAGTCCACCGTGTGGAACGCCCCGTCGACGAGCGTCACGCGCACGCCCTTCACCGGGTAGCCGGCGAGCACGCCGTGGTCCATCGCCTCGCGCACGCCCTTCTCGACCGCCGGGATGAACGACCCGGGGATCGCGCCGCCCTTGATCCGATCGACGAACTCGAAGTCGCCCTCGCCCGCCGCCAGCGGCTCGATCTCGATGTGGCAGTCGCCGAACTGGCCGCGTCCGCCCGACTGCTTCTTGTGGCGGCCGTGCGCCTTCGCGGGCGTGCGGATCGTCTCCTGGTAGGGCACGCGCGGCGGCTTCAGGCTGACCTCGGCGCCGAACCGGGCCTTGAGCCGTTCGACGATCACCTCCACGTGCACCTGAGAGAGTCCGGCCACGATCTGCTCGCCGGTCTGGGGATCCCGGTGCAGGTCGATCGTCGGGTCCTCCTCCTGAAGGCGGCGCAGGCTGGAGAACACCTTGTCCTCGTCTCCCTTGCTCTTGGGCTCCATCGCGAAGGCCATGACCGGCGCCGGCAGCTTGATGCTGGGCATCATGATCGGCTCATCGCGAGCGGCCAGCCAATCGCCGGCCTTGGTCTCCTTGAGCTTGGCCACCGCGCCGATGTCGCCGGGACCGAACTCGTCGGCGTGACCGGTCTCGGCGCCCGCGAACGTGACGAGCTGGCCGATGCGCTCCTTGTTGTGCGTGCGGGTGTTGAGCACCTGGGAGTCCTGTCGCATGGTGCCCTGGTAGACGCGGAACAGGTTGATGCGCCCGGCGAACGGATCGGCTCGGGTCTTGAACACGTAGGCGAACAACTCGCCGTCCTCGGTCGGCTCGAGGGTGAGCTCACCGACGTCCAGTCCACCGTGCTTGACGGGCGAGGGCAGGTCCTCGACGATCGCATCGAGCAGCCGGTTGGTGCCCAGGTTGCGCGTGACCACGCCGCAGGTGACGGGGAACAGCGCCCCGTGGTTGGTGCCCTCCTTCAGCGCGGCGACGATCTCCTCGTGCGAGATGTCATCGCCTTCCAGGTAGCGCTCCATGAGGGCGTCGGAGGTCTCGGAGACCTCGTCCATCAGCTTCTCGCGGTACTCCTCGGCCTGGGCGCGCAGTTCGTCGGGGATGGGGATCTCGGAGCAGTTCTCCCGCGTCGGCTGGGGACCGTACTCGTAGGCCTTCATGTCGATCAGGTCGATCACGCCGCGGACCTCGTGCTCGCGGCCGATCGGGATCTCGGTCGCGACCACGTGCTGACCGAACGCCGCCTTGAGCGATTCGAGCGCGCGGAAGAAATCCGCCCGCTCGCGATCGAGCATGTTGACGAACACCAGGCGGGCCAGGTCGAGTTCGGCTGCGCGCTGCCAGAGGCGGGCGGTGTGAACCTCGACTCCCATGACCGCGTTGACCACGAACACGGCGGACTCGCACACGCGCAGCGCCCCGAGCGCATCGGCCACGAAGCTCGAGTCGCCGGGCGTGTCGAGCAGGTTGACCTTGCGCTCCTGCCACTCGAACGAGTTCAGCGCCACCGAGATCGACATCTGGCGGGCCTTCTCGTCGGGGTCGGAGTCGGAAATCGACGTCCCCTCGACGACCGAACCGAGCCTGTTCACGACTCCGGCCTGGAACAGCAGCGCCTCGTACAGCGACGTCTTACCGCTGCCGCGGTGGCCGACGATGGCCACGTTGCGGATGCGGTCCGCAGCCTTGTGCATGGCGGGTCTCCTCTCACTCGACACCGAAGAGGCGACCTTACACCCGCGCCGCTGTCGGCTGGTACCGTCGGCACGCGCCGCCCGGCGCCCCGGCGCCTCGGCGCAGCCGGGCGGCCGGGGCCCCGGTCAGTCCAGTTCGCCGGCCAGCTTTGAGCGCAGCCGCAGAACCGCCTTGGTGTGCAGCTGGGAGACGCGGGACTCGGTCACCCCGAGGACCTCGCCGATCTCGCGCAGGGTCAGGTTCTCGTAGTAGTACAGGGCGACGACGAGCTTCTCGCGCTCCGGCAGCGCGGCGATCGAATCCGCGATCCGGTCGCGCAGCTCGGACTCATCGACGAGCACCTGCGGATCGGGCGCCGCCCGGTCGGGCAGCGTGTCCAGCAGCGAGACCGAGTCGCCGCTCGAGTCCGACACATTCCACAGCTCGTCGAGGGCGACGATCGTCGAGTTCGAGATCTGGACCAGGTGCTCCTGGAAGTCGCTCACGCTGATCTCGAGCTCGGTGGCCATCTCCTCATCAGTCGGTGCGCGCTGCAGCCGCGACTCGAGCTTCATGTTGACCCGCTCGAACTCGCGCGCGCGGGCGCGGACCGACCGGGGCACCCAGTCGAGCGAGCGCAGCTCGTCGATGATCGAGCCGCGGATCCGGGTGATGGCGTAGGTCTCGAACTTGATCTCCCGAGACAGGTCGAATCGCTCGATCGCGGAGATCAGGCCTCCCAGCCCGTAGGAGATCAGGTCGGCCTCCTCGACGTGCGCGGGCAGGCCGGAACCCATCCTCCCGGCAACGTATTTGACCAGCGGTGAGTAGGCGATGACGAGACGCTCGCGAGCACGCTCATCACCGGAGGACTTGTAGCGCCTCCAGAGATCCTGCAGCTCGATCGCTTTTACGTTCGTTTCCAGATCAACCCCCGTTTCAGTTGCCTACGCACGCGGATGAGCCCCCTCATACGCTGACCGAAGCCGCGCCGACTCTACCCGAGTGTAGACCTGGGTCGTGGAGATGGTTGCGTGCCCAAGCAACTCCTGGATCACCCGCAGATCCGCGCCTCCCTCGAGCAGATGGGTCGCGAACGAGTGGCGCAGGGCGTGCGGATGCGCGTCGGCCACGGCCGGCAGGCTGGCCCCGGCCAACCGCGCCCAGCTGCGCAGGCGTCGGCGGATGTCAGAGGTTCCCAGCCGGCGCCCGGACTTGGACAGGAACAGAGCCGGGCTGGTCCCCAGATCCAGCGCCGGCCGTCCCGTCTGCAGGTAGCGCTCGAGCGCCCGCAGGCTGTG
Source organism: Solirubrobacteraceae bacterium (assembly GCA_036392135.1). GTDB lineage: Bacteria > Actinomycetota > Thermoleophilia > Solirubrobacterales > Solirubrobacteraceae > Palsa-465. The sequence continues at coordinate 11,954 of DASVYO010000157.1, read as the reverse complement.
CTCGCCGACCGGGACCAGGCGCGTGCGGCCGCCCTTGCCCTCGACGCGCACCGACTCCCCGTCGAAGTCCACCGAGTGCAGCTCGAGCGAGATCAGCTCCTCAGCGCGCAGGCCCGAGGCGTAGGCGAGCTCGAAGATCGCCCGGTCGCGCAGTTCGAGCGGGCCGGCCGCCGGGATGCGGTCGAGCAGGGCCGAAACCTCGGCCGCCTTCAGCACGCGGGGCAGGCGCTGCGCGCGCTTGGGTGAGTGCAGCAGCTCAGCCGGATTCTCCTCGCGCGCGCCGGTCTGGACCTGAACCCGGAACAGCCCCCGCAACGCGGCCAGCTTGCGGGCCACCGTCGACGGCGCCTGACCCTGTTCGGACAGTGACGCGACGTAGCGGCGCAGGGACCGCACGTCCACGGCGCTCGGGGTGAGGCCGGTCCGCTCCGCCCACCGGGCGAATTGCCGGCTGTCGATCGCGTACGCGCGCTGGGTCTTGTCGGCCACCGCCCGGCGGCGGAGATCCTCGGCGAAGTCCTGAAGCGCACGCTCCCACGCCGGAGGGACGGGGACGGGATCAGTGGTCACGACCGGACTGGGCATCTGGATCCTGGCTATTCGCCGTCGGTGCGGGTTGCCCTCCGCGGGTTCTGGTCACGCGGCGCGCCGGCCGCGGCGAGCGGCGGTGTCAAGCGACGTGGACGAGCGTCCCGATCGGGGTGAACGGATACACCTGGCCGGCCACGGCGTTGGGCATCTCCACGCAGCCGAGGCTCTGAGGGAAGCCGTACTGGGCGCGGGTGAAGCCGTGCAGCGCATCGCCGCCGTTGAAGTAGCTGACCCACTGGATTCCCGGGTCGTGGTAGTGGCTCCCGTCGGGGTTGGTGCCGCTCATGGTGGTGACCGGGAGATGCTCGAACACGGCGTAGGTGCCGGAGGCGGTCGGCGAGGCGGCGATCCCGGTGTTGACCGGCGTCGAGGCGATCACCGTACGGCCGCTGTGCCACAGGGTCAGGCGCTGCGCGCTCTTGTTGACGATCACGTACGTGTAGCCGGCCGTCGACTGCTGATGGTTGAGGAGGGCGTGGATCAGGGTCCGCCACACGATCGGTCCCGCCACGCCGTCGGGGGTGATGCCGTTGGCGTTCTCGAAGGCCATCAGCGCGCCGCGGGTCATGACCCCGGAGCTTCCGGGAGCCCACTCGTTGCGCAGCGGCGCCGGGGTATTCGGATAGCGCCAGGAGAAGCTGCCGGCGGGCGGCCGGACGGCGGCGGTCAGCTGATCCTGCGTGGTGAGCCCGGCCCCCGCGCCGGAGTAGTTGAACTTGAGCGGCAGGTAGCCGAGCAGGGCCAGGATCTGCTGCAGGCGCACGGTCGAGCCCGGGGGTACCGTCCAGCTCGCGCCGCTGGAGGCGGCGCTCTGCTGCCCGCCGACCAGACGCACGCCGCTGGGCAGGGCGAGCTGCACCCTGGCGCCGAGGCCATAGCCGAAGCCGGCCGGCACGAACTGGATGCTGTGCCCACTCAGCTGGTGCCAGCTGCCCTGGGCGTTGGGCACGGCCGGGAGGTGCGAACCGAGCGCGCTCGAGACCGGCTTGGAGAAGGTCAAGGTGATCGGTGTCGAGGCGGTGATCTGCGTGCCGGGAGCCGGATTGGCCACCGCCGTGGCGGCGCTCCCGCCCGGGAACCAGCTCACCGTGACCGGCTTGGCCTGCTCCCAGCTGCGGACCGCGGCGGCGACCGAGATCGTCCCGGCGGGTCCGCTGCGCGCCAGGGTGACCGTCGCGGTCGGGCGATCCAGCGGCCGGCGCTGCAGGTGGCCCGGGGCGCCGGCGGCGAGCACGGCCACGGGCGAGCTGAACCTGAGGCGCAGCGGCTCGCCTCCGTGGACGGTGAGGAACTGGCTGCGCAACGTGGCGACGGGAGTGGTCATCGAGAGACGCAGAGTCTCGGTACGGCCGGCGATCCAGGCGATGATGCCGGGGCGCTTGATGACGGCGTCGATCGTGACGCGCTCCCCGGCCGGCACCGGACGCGTCGGCCAGATCTGCTCACCCCGGACCGAAACCGGGACGGGCGTGCTGTGCGGTCCGGTGACTGCGTCAACCCGCTGGATCGAGCCGCCGCCGAAGGGCATCGTGAGCCGGGCCAGCGCCCTGGCGTCGGGGGTCAGGCTGGCGTGGGCGCCGGCCATCACGACGCCGCCGGCGACGATCGCGCCGAACACGATCACGACGAGCCCCAGGACCAGGTAGCGGCCGGGACCGGGGCCGCGCCGGTAGAGCGTGCCACCGCGGGCGGAGCTTGTCCGGCTCAGCCGACCGGAGCGCCCCCCCGGTGACGGCCGCAGATACTGGACATCTGCCACCGCTCAGATGCTACTCAGTGATTGCCCGCATGCAAACCCCGCAGGGCTACCTACGTAGTTTCTGCAACGTTCTGTTCACAAGTGGGGCGATTTGCGGCTGTTTTGCACGCCCCCGGCCGGCCAGCCGCCGGCTCAGTGCGTGACCGCGCCCTCGGCCGCGCTGGAGACCAGGCGGGCGTACTTGCTGAGCGCCACGCCGGGGAACGGCCGCTCCGGCGGCCGGTAGTCCCGGGCGCGCTCGGCCAGCTCCGCGTCGGAGAGGGCGACGTCAAGGCGGCGGGAGGGGACGTCGAGGGTTATCTGATCACCATCGCGCACGAGCCCGATCGGTCCGCCCTGGATCGCCTCGGGGGCGACGTGCCCGGCCATCAGACCACGGGTGGCGCCCGAGAACCGTCCGTCGGTGATGAGCGCCACCTTATCCCCGAGGCCCTCCCCGACCAGCGCCGCGGTTACGCCCAGCATCTCGCGCATCCCCGGACCTCCGGCCGGCCCCTCGTTGCGGATCACGACGATGTCCCCCTCCTGGATCGAGCGCGCCGTGACCGCGGCCATGCAGTCCTCCTCAGACTCGAACACGCGGGCGGGGCCGGTCTGGGACCGGCGCTCGTAGCCGGCCAGCTTGACCACGCATCCGTCGGGCGCGAGGTTGCCGTGCAGAATGGCCAGGCCGCCGGTCGGCTTGATCGGGTCCGACAGCGGGCGCACCACGAGCTGGTCGGGCGCCTCCTGGGCAGCGGCGGCGATCTCCCCCACCGTCTGGCCGGTGACCGTGATCGCGTCCTCGTGCAACAGCCCGGCCTCCTGCAGGCGCTTCATGACCAGCGGCACGCCGCCGGCGGTGTACAGGTCGGGGGCGACGTACCGGCCGCCCGGCTTGAGGTCGCACAGCAGCGGGGTCCGCTCGCTGATGACGTCGAAGTCATCGATGTGCAGCTCGATCCCCATCTCCCGGGCGATCGCCAGGAGATGCAGGACGCCGTTGGTGGACCCGCCGCTGCAGGCGATCGCGGCGATCGCGTTCTCGAGGCTCCGGCGGGTGATGATCTGGCTGGGGAGCCGGCCCCTGCGCAGCACCTCCATGATCAGCTCGCCGGTCTGCTCGGCGACCTCGGACTTGCGGCCGTCGACGGCGGGCACCATCGAGAAGCCGGCCGGCGAGATGCCCAGCACCTCGAAGGCCATGGCCATCGTATTGGCGGTGAACTGGCCCCCGCAGGCGCCCGCGCCGGGCGAGGCGACGTCTTCGATCTCGGTCAGCTCCTCCCGGGAGATCCGGCCCGCGGCATAAGCCCCGACGGCCTCGAAGACCTCCTGGATCGTGACCCGCTGACCGTGGTGGTGGCCGGGCAGGATCGAGCCGCCGTAGAGCATCACGCTGGGCACGTCGAGCCGGCACAGCGCCATGACGGTGGCCGGGATCGTCTTGTCACAGCCGCTCAGGGCGACGACGGCGTCGAACATATGGGCATCGCAGACGAGCTCGATCGAGTCGGCGATCAGCTCGCGGCTGGCCAGCGAGGCCCGCATACCCGGGGTGCCCATCGTGATCCCGTCGGAGATGGCGATCGTGTTCAGCTCCATCGGCGTGCCGCCGGCGGCGCGGATCCCCTCCTTGACCTTGGCCGCCAGCGCGCGCAGGTGGAAGTTGCACGGCATCGTCTCGATCCACGTGTTGGCGACGGCGATCAGCGGCCGCGAGAGGGCCTCATCGTCATAGCCGATGCCCTTCAGGTAGGCGCGGGCGGCGGCGCGGTCGGGGCCGTCGGTCAGCGCTCGGCTGCGGTGCTTGAGATCGAAGTCCGTGCTCATCGGGGCGCGAACTGTACCGCGCGCGCCTGGGCCGCCGGCGGCGGCTCAGCCGGCCGTGTCGAGCGGCGTATGACTCTCGCGGTGCGCGGCATCGCGCATCCGCGCGCGCTCCCATTGGGACAGACGCCAGAGATCGCGCTTGACCCGGGCCGGGTCAAGCTGACGCCCCGGCAGATGCATGTTGGCCGTCGAGATCAGCCGCTGCTCATCACCGGTCAGGGCCATCCACTTGGCCAGGACATCGTCGGAATCGGGCAGCCGCGCGCTTCCGTACGGGCGCGTCTCATCCGGGAAGGACACGCAGTACTCGTTCAGCAGGCGATGGGTCTGGGCCATGTAGGCGACGATCGCGCGGTGCGGGTAGATCAGGTACGCGTAGGGCGCGCCGCGGGTTCCGCCGGCCGCATCCGGCCCGTCGGCCTGGGTACCCCAGACGCGGATGAAGCCCAGGTCGCGGTACATGGCCCACTCCTCCTCATTCACGCAGGAGCGGAGCAGCGCCCGGGCGCGCTGCTCGGCGCGCCGCTCGCGTCCCGGGTCGTACGGCATCACCGGCGCCATCCGGCGCCGGACGCGGTAACGGGAGATCAGCTCCTCGGCACGCGGCAGCAGTTCCTCGGAGAGCAGCGCGATCGCCACCAGCGCCGTCGCCACGAGCGCGAGCAGCATCGCGGCTGCCCCTAGCGTCCGCCCGCGGCGCGCGGGAAGAAGATCACGCGGTCGGCATCCCGCGGGACATCGGCGAAGGAACGGGCCATCTGGGCGTGACGGCGGCCGTCGGGGTCACGCGCGGGCACGGCGGCCCACAGTCCGGCCTCGAGCTGGCGGCGGAACTCCTCCACGAGCCGCCGCTCATCGCCGGCCAAGGCGATGTCGCCTTCTGCGATCAGAACTTCACCACACCCGGGCCTCATCCTCAGAAAGCGCACGGCGCGATTATGTCACGCCCAACACGTTCACCGGCCCCGCCCCGTGACCGATGATCTCAAGCCCGTCGCGGACGGCGTCAGCGGCCATCTGCTTGGCCAGCCGGGCGGCGGCCAGCGGCTCCTCGCCCCGGGCCAGGGCGGCCGCGAGAACCGACGAGTGGGTGCACCCGGACCCGTGGGCCGCCCGGCTCTCGTGGCGCGGCCCCGGGATCTCGACCAGCTCGCGGCCGTCGTAGAAGACATCGGTGGCCTGCTCCCGGTGGCCGCCGGTGACCACGACGTAGCGCGGTCCGAGGGCATGGATGAGACGCGCCAGCTCCGCGGGTTCGGCGCCGGCGCGGTCCGCCGCGCTGCGCCCGCCGGCCAGCACCCGCGCCTCGGGCACGTTCGGGGTGATCACCGTGGCCAGCGGCAGCAGCCGCCCCACCAGAGCCTCGCGCGCCGCCGGCTCGAGCAGCTCGGCCCCGGATTCGGCCACCATCACCGGATCGATGACCACCGGGGTTCCGGGCGGGAGCTCAGCCAGCACCTCGGCCACCGCCTGGATCGTGGCCGCGGTTCCGAGCATTCCGATCTTGACCGCATCGACGCCGATGTCGCTGAGCACCGCCCGGACCTGGGCGACGATGATCTCCGGGGGAACGACATGCACGGCGCTCACCCCGACGGTGTTCTGGGCGGTGATCGCGGTGATCGCGGTCATGCCGTAGGCGCCGCAGGCCGCGAACGCCTTGAGGTCGGCCTGGATGCCCGCTCCCCCACCCGAGTCAGAGCCGGCGATCGATAGCACGCGCGGGACCCGGTGGGTGGGGCGCTCAGGGGTCATCGAGGCGAGCTTAGCCCCGCTCCGAGGGCCCGGCCGCCTGACCCTCACCGGCCCGCGGAGCGCCGGCCATCCGCGGTCGGATCGGTGCTGCGTAGCCGCCGCCGGGACGGCGCACGATCAATCCGCTCAGCTCGAGCCCGGCCAGCACCGCGAGCCCGGCACCGGCCTCCAGCCTCGCCCGGGCCAGCGCGGCGGCGGTATCGGCCCCGGCGGCCAGCGCGTCGAGGACGGTCTGCGACGCCGGATCGAGGGCCGCGGCCGGGTTCGTAGGGAGCCCCGGGAAGCCGCCGGGACCGAACAGCGCCTCGAGGATGCACTCCGGACCATCGACCAGCAGCGCTCCACGGCGCAGCAGCTCATGCGGACCGTGGACCAGCGGGGAGCTGATCCGGCCGGGCACCGCACCGATCCGCCGCTGCAGCCGCTCGGCCTGGGCGGCGGTGATCATCGCGCCGGATCCGGCGCGGGCCTCGACGACCACCGTCAGCGCGCTGAGGGCGGCGATGATCCGGTTGCGGGCCGGGAACATCCAGCGCCGGGCCGGGGTGCCCGGTGGCATTTCCGAGAGGACCGCCCCGGTCCGCACGATGCGGCGATGCAGGGCCCGCGCGCGGGGCGGATAGGGGCGCTCGGCGGCGCCGGCCAGCACCGCCACGGTCGGCCCATCGGCGTCGATCGCGCCGCGCTGGGCACTCGCATCGATTCCGCGGGCCAGGCCGCTGATCACTGTCACCCCGGCGATGCCGAGGCCGCGGCCGAGCACGGCGGCCACCTCGGATCCGTACGGGGAGGGCTCGCGGCTACCGACGATGGCCACCCCCGGCGTGGCCAGCAGCGTCGGCGGGCGCCCCCTACCACCGGCGATGTGCAGGACGGCCGGAGGTGCCTCCAGATCGAGCAGCCCGGGCGGATACCGGGGGCGGCAGCGGCACACCGCCTCGCTGCCGGTGCCGAGCACGGCGCTCCGGGCGCCCGCGGGATCGAACGCCGCGTACTCGGCCTCGATCGTCTCGCGGTGGCGGCCGCCGAGGGCGGCGATCAGCTCGGCGTCGCCCAGCCCCAGCAGCTCCTCGAGCCGGTCCCGGTGCCGATCGAGGTGGCCGGCCAGGCGGCCCAGCAGCCAGCTCCGGGCCAGACACGGTGTGCAGGCGTCGACCGGATCGATCGCGCTCCGCTCGGTTCCGCGGTCGGCCTCGCGGCCTGCGCTCCCGTGTGCGTTCACGCCGCGCTCGCCTCCTCGGCCGCGCTCGGCTGGCGCAGGCTGAGCGCCGTCAGCACGTCCTCACGAGCGACCCGCCCGCGGCCGTCCAGGTCCGCGATCGTGCGCGCCACCCGCAGCACCCGGTGACGGCCGCGGGCGCTGAGCAGGCCGGCGGCATAGGCGGTGCGCAGCGCCGCCTCGGCGCCCGTCTCGAGCCGCGCCCACTCGGCGGCGCTGCGGGCATCCAGTTCGGCATTGGTGCCGACGACGGTTCGGCTCAGCCGGTGGGCCTGGCGCGCGCGGGCCTCGGCCACCCGGGCGCGGGCACGGGCCGAGTCGATCACCGGCCCGGCGCTCAGCGCCTCGGCCGCCGGGCGATTGACCGTGACCAGCAGATCGATGCGATCGAGCAGCGGCCCGCTCAGTCGGCGGCGATGTCGCCGGAGCTCGGCCTCTGCGCAGGTACAGCGGTCCCCGACTCCGGCGTAACCGCACGGGCACGGATTGGTCGCCGCCACGAGCATGAACCGGGTGGGGAAGCGCAGCGAGTCCTGGCCCCTGACGATCGTCACGCTGCCGTCCTCCAGCGGCTGACGCAACGCGTCGAGGCTCGTCCGCTGGAATTCCGAGAGCTCGTCGAGGAACAGGACTCCGTGATGGGCGAGCGTGGCCTCGCCCGGGCGGGGCGGTGAGCCGCCCCCGGCCAGCCCGGCGGCCGAGATCGTGTGATGCGGCGCCCGGAACGGACGCTCGGTGATCAGCCGGCCGGCGTGGAGGCCGGCCACGCTGTGGATCCGCGTCACCTCGATCGCCTCAGCCCGGCTGAGCGCGGGGAGGATCGACGGCAGTCGCCGGGCCAGCATCGTCTTGCCGGTTCCCGGCGGCCCCTCCAGGAGCAGGTTGTGGCCGCCGGCCGCGGCGATCTGGAGGGCGAGCACCGGTCCGGCGTGCCCGCGCACGTCCGACAGGTCGGGCAACGCGGGCTCCGGCCGGGCCTCGGCCGCCTCCTCGCGGCCGGGGAGATCGGGCGGTGGGCCGCCACGGAGCACGGTCGCCGCGGCACGCAGATCGGCCACAGCGACGACCTCGATGCCCGGCACCAGGGAGGCTTCACGAGCGCGCTCGCGGGGGACGATAAGCCGGCGGCAGCCGGCCTGATGGGCGCCTTCGGCCACGGCCAGCACTCCGGGCGAATCACGCAGCTCGCCGCCCAGCGAGAGCTCCCCGAACACCGCGTAGGTGGACAGCGCACCGGCCGGGATCTGGCCGCTGGCGGCCAGCAGCGTGACGGCCAGCGCCGCGTCGAAGCCCGGTCCGGCCTTACGCAGAAAGGCCGGCGCGAGGTTGGCGGTGATGCGCCGCTGGGGGAATTCGAAGCCCGAGTTGAGGATCGCGGCCCGGATCCGATCGCGGGACTCCCGGACCGAGGTGTCGCCGAGCCCGACGATGGTGAACGAGGGCAGCCCGGCGCGAACGTCGACCTCAACCCACACCGGGCGCGGATGAACGCCATCGATCGCGAACGTCTGGGCCCGGGCGAGCATGACCCGGAACGCTAGGGATGATCGCGTGCCGCGTGGGTGACCGATTGTGCTGATTTGGTGGCTTTTCGCGAGGGGATCGGCACAGAATCGTTGCCGTCGGGCACCCACACCTCACGCGATCCGCCGTAGGGTCGACGACCGTGGGCGGCGATCCCCGACACGAACTCGGCACACTCGGCGAGCGGCTGGCCGGCGAGCATCTCGAGCGCTGCGGATTCACCGTGCTGGAGCGCAATTACCGGACCCGCTGGGGGGAGCTCGACCTGATCGCCTATGACGGGTGCACGCTGACCTTCTGCGAGGTCAAGACCCGTCGCCACGGGGGCCGGGCGGGGGCCCCGTTCGAGGCCATCGGCCGCGGCAAGCAGGCCCAGGTCCGCCGCATCGCGGGCCGCTGGCTGGCGGAGCGCCGCGAGCGTCCTCATGCCCAGCAGATCCGGTTCGACGCGATCGGCGTGACCTTCGACGGAGCCGGGCGCCTGGTCGCACTGGAGCACCTGGAGGGCGCCTTCTGAGGCCTCACCCGGCGGCCACCGTGCTTGCGGCTTCGGGCCGACCGCGGAGCGGCCGGGGCTTCGGCCCGGGCTCAGCCCAGGGCCAGCTGCTGGTAGGCCGTCGACTGAAAGGAGAGCCGGTGCAGGGGTGAGACGCCGAGGCGCTCGATCGCCTCGCGGTGCTCGGGCGTGGAGTAGCCGACGTGCTGGGCGAACTCCCAGCCGGGATGGGTGGCGTCGGCCCGCCGCATGTAGCGGTCGCGGGTCTCCTTGGCCAGGACCGAGGCGGCGGCGATCGCAGCGCTCTTGGCGTCGCCGCCGATCACCGCCCGTTGCTCGTGGCCGAGACCGGCCACCGGAAAGCCGTCACTCAGGCACACGCACCCCGGGCAGGCGACGGCGGCCAGCGAATCACGCAGGGCGGCCAGGTTGGTCTTGTGAAGCCCCCGCGCGTCGATCCCCGGCGCACAGCGCGAGACGATCGAGACCTTCGTGGCCAGACTGAGGATGACCGGGTACAGCGCGGCCCGGCCTTCCGCGGTGTGCTGCTTGGAGTCGTTGAGGCCGCTGAGCGCGCGGGCCTCGGCCGAGCCCAGCCGTTCCAGATCGAACAGGACGGCCGCGGCCACCAGGGGGCCGGCGAGGCACCCCCGCCCGGCCTCGTCGGCGCCGGCGATGAAGCGGAAGCCAAGGCCGCGGTCGAAGTTCAGCAGCTTGCGACCGGGCCGCGCTGTCCGGCGCTGACTCCCGATGCGCTTAGAGGGTGCCGATGCGGCTCGGCGGCCAGTAGGTGAAGAAGGCGACACCAATGATCCAGTCCTGGGGAACCGGCCCCCAGAAACGACTGTCGTCCGACAGTCCACGGTTGTCCCCCATCATGAAGTAGTCGCCGGGCGGAATCGTGATCGGTTGCGGGAAATTGCAGGAATCACCACCCCCGCACGGACGTATGTAGCCGTCCTTCTCGGGCTTTCCGTTGCGGATCACGTGACCGCCCATGATCTGGAGGTGATCGCCGGGGAGCCCGACCACGCGCTTGATGAAGGTCTGACTGGATTCGGCGCGGGTCGGCTGGCTGCAGGCCTGGCGATGGTTGGCGCCCTGACCCGGGTTGCCGCAGAACGGGTCATAGGCCGGGTCGGCCCCGTGCGGAGGATGAAAGACGACGACGTCGCCGAGACTGGGATGGGTGTCCAGGCGGTTGGTCAGGACCCGCTGGCCGACGTCCAGGGTGGGGACCATCGAGGGGCTCGGAATGCGGTAGGGCTTGACCACAAAGGCCTGGATGAGCAACGCCAGGCCGACGGCCACCGCGATCGTGAGGACCATCTCCACGAATGACTTCACGCCCGACTGGCGGCTCTTCATCTACCGGCCCTCCCGGGAGCAGCGGGCGATGCTGGCCCGAGGCTCACTACAGGAATCCGATCCGGCTCGGAGGCCAGTAGGTGAAGAATGCCTTGCCGATGATCCAGGCCCGGGGCACCGGACCCCAGAAGCGGCTGTCCAGCGAGTCCGGGCGGTTGTCGCCCATCATGTAGTAGTCGCCACTGGGGATCGTGATGGTGGCCGGGAAGTTGCACTCCTCGGCCCCGAGGCACGGCTGGGTGAAGGAATCCGCCTCGCGCTTGCCGTTGCGGTACACGTGACCGTCGCGAATCGAGAGGTGATCGCCGGGGAGCCCGACGACCCGCTTGATATAGGTCTGGCTGGACTCAGCGCGCTGCTGCACGTCACAGGCGCGTGGCCACAGCTGTCCGGGCTGGTTCTCGCCCTGGCGTGAACCCGCGCAGGACTCGCTGGCCGGAGGGTGGAAGACCAGGATGTCCCCGACCCGGGGGCTCGAGAAGTGCGTTCCGATCCGATCCACGAGCACGCGCTGGCCGATGGTCAGCGTGGGCTCCATCGATCCGCTGGGAATCGCGTAGGGCTTGATCAGATAGGCCTGGATGAGCAGCGCGAGCCCGAGGGCGGCAGCGATGATCGCCACCAGCTCGAGGGCCGACCTCGCCAGCGGCTTGCCGGGCTTGGTCACACCTGCTCTAGCCGGCGTCCGGCTCAGGGTCGGCGGGTGCGGCGGCTCCAGCAGCCGTGCCCGTCGTCTCCTGGCCAGCTTCCGCGGCTCCCTGCGCCTGCTCGGCCGTCTCCTCCACCGGGGGCGCGGTCTCAGCCGTCTCGCCCTCGGCGTCAACGGGCTGGATGTCGTCGGTCTCCGGTCCGTAGAGAAGCTCACGCTCGACGGCGACCTCGGGCCCGGTCGAGCGCCGCTCGCGGACCCGGGCACGCTTGCCGACACGGTCGCGCAGGTAGTAGAGCTTGGCCCGGCGCACGTCGCCGCGGGCGGCGACCTCGATGCGCTCGATCTTGGGCGAGTGCAGCGGGAAGGTGCGCTCGACGCCGACGCCGAAGGACTGCTTGCGGACGGTGAAGGTTTCCCGCAGGCCATGGCCCTGGCGCTTGATGACGACACCCTCGAAGACCTGGGTGCGGCGGCGCGTGCCCTCGATGACCTGAAAGTGGACGCGCAGGCGGTCACCGGCGTCAAAGGCCGGCACGCGGCGGAGCTGTGTGCGCTCCAGGCTGTCGATCACTGTGCTCATAGTCGTGCGAGGGCCCGCGGTTCACATGGCGAGCGGTTCTGCGCGGGGAAGAATCCGGCCGGTACAGCGCATCACCGCGCCTACCCACCCATGCGGGGGCCTATGGTAGCGGACGTTCTGCGGCGGGCGAGCCGCCGACCGCGACGGGCGGCTCCGGTGCCCGTCGCGGCGCGCCGGGCGGCGGTCCGTCAGGGCGCG
>DASVYO010000156.1:0-24110 GCA_036392135.1 Solirubrobacteraceae bacterium | reverse complement strand
GCAGACCGGCACCGCCGCCGCCCGCGAGCTGCTCTACAAGGCCTGCGCCCTCGCCGATCGGCCCACCCCCGACCTCGGTATGTGGACATCGATGGCGAAGCTGTTCGCCTCCGACAACGCCATGAAGGTCACCGTCGAAGCGGTCCAGGTGCTGGGAGGCTATGGCTACGTCAACGACTATCCCCTCGAGCGAATGATGCGCGACGCGAAGATCACCCAGATCTACGAAGGCACCAACGAGATTCAACGGGTGGTCATCGCCCGGCACCTGGCGCGTTGAACACTGGCAGCGCAGACCGAGAATCCTCGAGGTCGAACGCTCAGCAGCAGGGCAGGATGGCTGACTTTAGACTCGGGAGCATGGACTTCGGAGTCGGCTACTTCCCCACCCACGATGGACTCAGCCCGGGCGCGATCGCACGACTGGTGGAGGAGCGCGGACACGAGTCGCTGTTCTTCGCCGAGCACACGCACATCCCGGCCAGCCGCGAGTCGCCTTGGCCCGGGGGCGAAAAGCTCCCTCCGAAGTACTTCCACACCTACGACCTGTTCGTCGCCCTCACCGCCGCGGCCGCTGCGACGTCGCGGCTCCGCGTCGGCAGCGGCATCTGCCTGATCGTGGAGCGCGACCCGATCACCACTGCCAAGGAGGTCGCCTCGGTCGATCATCTCTCCGGCGGGCGTCTCGAGTTCGGCATCGGCGCAGGCTGGAATCGCGAGGAAATGCGCAACCACGGCACCGATCCCCGAACCCGCATGCGCTTGATGGCCGAGCGGGTCGAGGCAATGAAGGCGATCTGGACCCATGAAGAGGCGAGCTACAGCGGCGAGTTCGTGAGCTTCGAGCGCATCTGGTCCTGGCCCAAGCCCGCCCAGCGCCCGCACCCGCCGGTGCTCGTGGGCGGCAACGGTCCCACCGTGCTGGACCGCGTGCTCGCCTTCGGCGACGCCTGGTTTCCCAACTACGGCCGTGGTGGTGGCGACATCGCCGAGCGGACGGCAGAGCTGCGCGCCAGGGCCGACCGGCATATCGATGTGATCCCGATCGGCGTGCCCGCCGACCCGGGCGTGCTTGAACGGCTGGCCGGCGCGGGCTGCCGGCGCGCGATTCGCTGGCTCCCCTCCGGAGGCCTTGGCGCCGTCGTCCCGGCGCTCGAGCGCTGGGAGTCCGCGATCGCGCAGTTCACCGGCGAGGCGTGACCCCTAAGCAGGCGCGCGAGCGGTTCGCTGCCGCCCGCGTGGCCCGGCTGGCCACGATCGATCCGAGCGGGCGCCCGCATCTCGTGCCGATCGTCTTCGTGGTGGACGGCGACACGGTCTACAGCGCTATCGACGACAAGCCCAAGCGCACGACCAAGCTGCGGCGGCTCGGCAACGTCCGTGCCAACCCTGCGGTCTCCCTGCTCGTCGACCACTACGACGAAGACTGGTCGAAGCTGTGGTGGGCGAGGGCGGACGGAACCGGACGCGTGCTCGAACCCGGCGCGGCCGAGGCCGAGCACGCAATCACGCTGCTGGCCGAGCGCTATTCCCAGCAGCGCGCGGTGGGCGCGGTGCTGGCAATCGACGTCGCGCGCTGGAGCGGATGGAGCTCGGGTTGACCGGCCGGCATCGGCGACAGCGGCGCGGGCGCAGTGATGGTGCGGGCGCGGCCGTGCGGCCGTGCCGCAGGGAGGGTGGGCGTCGCTTTAGCGCTGGGCTTGGTTCGGCCGCGCGGCGATGCGTCCGGCGAGCCGCACGGCCTTGGGTGCGCGGCGCGCAAGGCCGACCGCGGCGCGGTCGCGGAGCTTCATGTGCTCTCGAGCGGATTCCAGCGCCAGCTGTGGCTGCCCCTCGGTTGCGAGGCGGAACAGCCGCCAGCTGCCCGGTACGCCCTTCAATTCGTGCTCGCCGATGTCGGTGAAGAGCAGCTCCGAGCCAACCACGAGATCCCGTACGGTGGACGAGACGAGGACCTCGCCGCCGCTGGCCTTTGCGCAGACTCGCGCTCCGATGTGGACAGCGACCCCGGCGATGTCACGCTCGATTGTCTCCACCTCACCGGTGTGGACGCCGACCCGCAGTGCAAGCCCCAGTTCGGCGATTTCGTCGGCGAGGGCCCTCGCACAGCGGAGGGCCCTCGCGGGACCGTCGAAGACGGCAAGCATCCCGTCACCCAACGATTTCACGACGCGCCCGTTATAGGTCGCGACTCGCTCGCGGCTGAGGACATCATGCCGTTCAAGCCGTTCGCGCCACTCCCTGTCCCCGAGTCGAGCAGCGGTGTCGGTGGAGTTCACGATGTCTGTGAACAGCACTGTCGCCAGCACCCGATCCGGCTCGCCCACGGTGCGCGCACCTGTCACGAACGATGCGATCTCGTCGACGGCGGCGTCGGTATCGCCTGCCCACGGAACGTGGTCCTCCCCGCGCAACTCGACGAGCTTCGAACCCTTGATCGCGCTGGCCAGCTCCCGCCCAGCCTCCACCGGAACCGCTCGATCTCCACGCCGGTGCAGGACCAGCGTCGGCACCTGGATCAGCGGCAGGGTTGCCGAGATGTCGATCGAGAGCACGACCTGGATCACCGCCCGCGCCATCGCCGGGCTGGCTGCGGCCCTGGCGAATGTCCCTAGAAAGCGCCGCTGGAGCGTCGTCGCGCTCGGTATGAAGAGCTCCGCCAAGCGCCCACCGTCACCCCAATGCGTCAGCAGATCCTCCAACGTATCTCGCAGCTGCTCGCTCAGATCAGGCCGGATTCGCGCATAGCTGCCGAACAGCACGAGGGCACGCGTGCGGGCGGGGTGGGTCGCCGCCAGAAGCGCGGCCGCGGGTCCCCCTTCGGACACCCCCAGCAGCACCGCTTGCTCAGACCCAGCTTGGTCGAGCAGCAGGCGCATGTCATCCATGCGCTCCTCAAGGGCCGGCACGTGCGCGATCGGGTCCGAGATCCCGGTCCCGGGCTTGTCATAGAGGATCACCCGGGCAAATGACGACAGCCGCTCGACAAGCCGGGAATATCCAGGGTCGCTCCAAAACAGGTCCAGATGCGAGACGAACCCGGGGCTCATGATCAGATCGACAGGTCCGTCACCGACGATCTGGTATGCGATGTTGACGCCATCGCGCCGCTGCGCATACTGCGTCTCCGGAGGTCGCACAGTGGGCGCAAGGCTAGTCGCTCCGGCGCACCGCATGGGTTCACCGACAACCACCGAAGCACGCGGAGGCCGCTGCCGCCATGATCGCCTTCATCCTCGCGCCGCTTCGCGTCGCGTCATCGCGGTGGCGACAAGCCATTGCTCGAAGGTCGTTGCGGTAATGACCGCTCCGTCGCTGGGGAGCAGAGCTTCGCCTGCCATCTCGGTGCCGAAGAGACCGCGCCAGGTCGGATGCAGCCGGAGTGTCTCGCCCCGCGCGGCGAGCACACGCCGTGCCATGTCGACGAGATCTTGCGGCTCGGGCCCGGCCACCTCGACGGTCCCGCCGATCTGTCCTCCTGTCGCTCGCTCGGCGAGCACGCGTGCGAGATCGCGGGGCGCGAGAGGCTGAAGGAGCAGCGGCGGCAGCCGCGCGCCGTCCCCGCTGCGTGTCCAGCGCACGAGCATCTCGGCAAACTCGAAGAACTGCGTCGCGCGAACGATCGTCGCGGGCACGTCACTCTCCCGGACGCTCTGCTCCTGGAGGCGTTTGCCCGCGTAGTGGCCGTTGCCTTCTACGCGATCGACGCCTACGATCGAGAGCACCACGTGGTGTCGCACGCCGCTTGCTCGCTCGGCGTCGAGCAGATTACGCGTCACGCCTCCGAAGAACGCACGTGCCGTACCGGGATCGATCGCGGCGGTGTTCGTCGTGTCGACGACCGCCTCGACGCCCTGCAGCACGTGGGTCAGGTTCTCGCCGGCCAGCAGGTCGACGCCCGCAGACCGGGAGATGACGACCGCCTCGTGGCCCGTTTCCCGCAGCTCTGTAACCAGGTGGCGTCCGACGAGCCCCGTTCCGCCCGCTACTGCAACTCGCATCCCAGACTCCTTTACTGGCTGTTTGACCAGTAATATAGAGGCCCTGTGGATGTGCGACCAAGACGAACCGACAAGCCCACTCGAAAGCGAGGCCGGTGGCACTCGCGAACGACTGATGGCTGATGCAGCAAACAATCTCGTCGTGACGGAGCGCTTCTACGCTGCGCTCGCTGCGGCCGACGCGCGGGCGCTGCTCGAGCTGCTCGACCCCAGCTTCCATGCCGAGCTGACGGAAGGTCTGCCGGAGGGATGGGGCGGTGTCTACACCACTGCCCGCGACATGCTCGATCGGGGCTGGGGGCCGATCTTCAGGGTGCTCGGCTCGCGGCCGGTCCCGGAGGAGTATCTGGCTTGCGGCCCCGACAGGATCGTCGTGCTCGGCCGATACCAGGGGAGGCATCGCCGGACCGGGCGCCTGCTCGATGCGACCTTCGCCCACGTTCTCGGCTTCGCAGGCGGCCGCATCCGGTCGCTGCGTCAAATCACCGACAGTGCCCGCTGGCGCGACTGCGTGATGGGTGACGGAGAGGAGACGTGCTGAGCGCAGTCACAAATCGTCAGCCTCACGGTGGATGGCACTCGTCTTCTCCTCTCGCCGGCGGTCCGGGATGCACGTGATCGTCGTCGGTGGTGGGATCGGCGGGTTGAGCGCGGCGATCGCGCTGCGCAAACGCGGGCACGCAGTCGATGTGCTCGAGCGAGCGCCCGAGCTGGACGCGGTCGGCGCCGGCCTGACCCTGTTCGGAAACGCGATGCACGCGCTGCGCCGGCTCGGGGTTGGCGACGCTGTCGCGAGCGAGGGAGCGGCGGTTCGCTACAGCGCGCTTCTCGACATGAGCGGACGCGAATTGGCATCCATCCCGGAGGATCTGATCGCGGACGCACGCGCCGTTCACCGCGCCGACCTCCAGCGGCTCCTCGCCGACGCCGCCGGGGAGATCCTTCTCGATCACGACGTCATCGCCGTCGAGGCGCAGGATGGCGGGGTCATCGCGCGCACAAGGACGGGTGTAGCGGTCAGCGGCGACCTGCTCGTTGCGGCCGATGGCGTCCACTCGGCCATCCGGCGGACGATCGGCTGCGCTCCGCCGCGTTACGCCGGCTACACGGTCTGGCGCGGGGTCGCCCAGGTGCCGATTGAGCTGGGCCGGCTCACAGAGTCTTGGGGGATCGGAGAGCGGTTCGGGCTCGTCGACATCGGCGCCGGCCGTACGTACTGGTTTGCGACCAAGAATGCTCCCCAGGGGGAGCCTCACGGGCTGCACTCCGTCCAGCAATCGGAGATTCTGAAGCGGTACTCGAGCTGGCACTCACCGATCGCCGCCGTCATCGAGGCCACCGAGCCAGCACGCATCCTGCGCAACGATGTCTACGACCTCGGGCCGTTGCGGCAATGGAGCAGCGGCCGGATCGTGCTGCTCGGGGACGCTGCACACGCGACCACTCCCGGCATTGGTCAAGGCGCCGCGATGGCCATCGAGGATGCCGTTGTGCTCGCCGAACAACTCTCGCACCATGACTCCGTCGCCGATGCGCTGAAGGCGTACGAGGCCAGCCGCCGGCCCCGAACGCAGACCGTTCTCAAGCAGTCACGCCAGATCGATCAAGCGGCGCAGTTGCAGAATCGACTCGGCTGCCGCCTTCGGAACATCGTGATCGCAGCCGCCCCCGCGGGCCTGCGCCGCCGACAACTCGCCCCCATCGTGCTCGACCACGTCTAGCAGCAGGAGGGCAGCCAGCGGCAAGGATTCGACCAGTCGCGGTGGCCTACCCACTGGCTTCGGTCTTGTGCGCTACAACCGCGTGAATGGCCTGCTTTGGTGATCGCGTTCTGCGAGCTTGCGAAACGTCATGAGTTGTTTGCGCATCATCACGAGATCGCCGGCCGGCAGAAGCGCCCGCACGAGACGGCCGGTCATCGTGGCCGGATAGGCGAGCCGGAGCTTGACGATCAGCCTGCACCGATCGGGTTCTACCGGGATGATCAGGTACGTGATCGCGGCCCCGCAAAGGAGCGCCGAAGGTCTCTCCAGGAGCAGCGTCATGTGCCGATCCCGCTCAAAGTCGGCGAGTCGGAACACCTTGGCCAACCGCTGCCCGACTTCGAGCTTTTCGAGGCCTGGGGTGAGCCGATCGGGGCTGCGGCGACCGCGATTGTCGATCCAGTCGTAGCTATACGGAGCGACGCGCAGCTGGCAGAGCCAGCGGTAAAGGATCGGGACGGAGGCGTGCACCGTGGTCGCCCGGTAGAGGGCATCGCTCGGGCCGCGCAGGAGGTGGTCGCAGGCGAACGCGAGAGTCCGTTCCGACGGCCGGGAGCCCCATTCGCGGACCGCCCTCACCCGGCCAGCCTCGACTCGAGCTTGTCGACGAGCGCCCCGAGAATCCCGTCATGGCGCGGCTTCGTGACCTCACTCACGGTTCTCGTCCGCTTGGCTCATGGTCGCTTTCGTTTTGGAGGAGGACACCGACGGCGCGGGAGAGGCTGGGCAGCGCGCGGACGCGATGCGTGCTCATCTGGCGCTGCCAGGCGCGCAGGAAGCAGGCACCCACGAGCAGCAGCGCTGCTGCGTCCGCATCATGCCCGCCACCGGGACGCGCGTCGGCCTGGCTCGCCCTGACCCAGCGAGCCACGAGGGACACGGCCCGGTGGGGCCCCAGGTCGTTGAGGGCGAGCTTGGGACCCAACTCACGCTGGAGCTGTGGATCGCCCTGGACGGCAACCAAGAGGGGAATGAGCTCGTCGTAGAAGCTCTCCAGCGCGCCCGCCAGCTGCTCCAGCGACTGAGCGGGCCGCTGTGGCGCCGTCCCCACATCCCGAGCGCGGCTTTGCAGCGATCCCAGCGCATCCAAAATCGCCTCCTCCACGAGCTGCTCCTTGCTTCCGAAGTGGTAGTGGATGCTGGCCTCGGACGCTCCGGCACGCTCGGCAACCGCGCTCGTGGTCACGCTTGCCAGTCCCCGCTCACGGATCAGCTCTGGGACCGCCGAGAGGATTGCCTGCCGCACCCCCCGAGACGGACGACCCCGAGGACGCGGTACTGCCTCGGCCCTTTGCGACTTCATGACCGGTAGTGTATTACTGACCGGCCACCCAGTAAAGAGAAGATTTGATGCCGATTGCTCTGCAGGCCGTTCTTCACAATCCCCAGCTGAGCCACCAGCAGTCGCTCCGCGGGACGGCTGAAGCTGCGACCTTCGGCGACCGCTACGAAGTACCGAAGACGCCGGCGGTCAAGCACATCTCGATCCTCGAGCCGCCCCCGGGGATGCCTGGCATCCACCCGCTTCGGTGTCGGTCGTGGTTCGTCCGCGACGCCGTTGCGCCCCGTCCCGGTCGACCCGTCCCAGACCGCCCACGGACACGCGGTCCGTGGTGATCGGGACGACAGAGGCGCTCGGCATGGCGCTGACGGCGCTGGGTATGGTGCTGACGCCGGGGCCGAACATGCTCTACCTGGTCTCGCGCAGCATCAGCCAAGGCCGAACGGCTGGGTTTGTGTCGCTCGCCGGAACCTTCGTCGGTTTCCTTGTTTACATGACGATGGCCAACGTGGGCCTCGCGGTGGTCTTCATCCTGGTGCCTTGGCTTTACATCGCACTCAAGGCTGCCGGCGCGGTGTATCTCGGATTCCTGGCGTGGCGGGCGCTCCGACCCGGCGGCCGAGGCCTGTTCGAGACCCAGGACCTCCCGCGTGATCCCAACGCAAAGCTGTTCCGGATGGGTCTCATCACCAACCTGCTCAATCCCAAGGCCGCCGTCATGTACCTGGCGTTGATTCCCCAGTTCATCCAACCGACGCTGGGGCACACCGTCGTGCAGGGCTTTGCGCTGGGAACCGTGCAGATCACCGTCAGCATGACCGTGAACTCACTGATCATCATGGCCTCGGGGTCGGTCGCCGGATTCATTCGCAACCGCCCCAGATGGGCAAGCTGGCAGCGGCGCATCACCGGCACCCTGCTCGGGACCGTCGCCGTCTTGGTCGCGCGGGAGATACCCCAGCGCGCCCGCGTATAGGCACGGCTGCCGCGCACGGACATTTAGGCGTATTTGAAGCAGATTCGGCCAGTCGCGGGAAGAAGATGATAGTCGCAATCAATTGAGTGCTACCATCACTTCTGTGAAGGTCGGCGTCGACAACCGGCGTTGGTGGGCTCTCGGTGCGGTCAGCCTGTCGGTGCTCGTCGTCGGGCTGGACGGCACCGTGTTGAGCGTCGCGCTGCCTACCCTGGCGGTGAAGCTCCACGCGTCCGAATCGGATCTCCAGTGGTTCTCCTCCTCCTATCTTCTGGCCCTGGCCGCCGCGATGCTCCCGGCCGGGCTGTTGGGAGACCGGTACGGACGCCGGAAGGTCATGCTCGCCGCACTGGCGCTGTTCGGCGTGGGCTCCGCTGCCTGTGCCGCATCGACCTCGCCCGCCGGCTTCATCGCCGCCCGGGTTCTGCTTGGGCTCGCCGGAGCAGGCGTGATCGTGACGGCGCTCTCCTCGCTGGCCGTGCTCTTCTCAGAGGAGGAGCGGCCCCGGGCGGTCGGCGTGTGGTCCGCGGCCAACTTCTTGTCGCTGCCGATCGGTCCGATCCTCGGCGGCTACCTGCTCTCGCACGTCTGGTGGGGCTGGGTGTTCCTGATGAACCTCCCGGTGGTCGCCCTGGCGCTGGTCGCCGCTTGCGCGCTGATCCCCGAGTCGCGTGCCCCGCGGACGCCGGCGCCCGACCCGGTGGGCATCGTCAGCTCGGTCACTGGCCTCCTCGGAGTGACCTACGGGCTGATCGAAGCCGGGCAACACGGTTGGGGATACCGGCCGGCGCTAACGGCCATGGCGGTAGGCGCAGCCATCCTGGGCGGCTTCGCCGCCTGGGAGCACCACCTGGCCACGCGCCCCGAAGGGCAGCCGCTCGTGGATCCGACGCTGTTCCGCTCCCGTGCCTACACCTGGGGCGTGATCCTGATCGCAGTGGAGATCCTGGCCATGATGGGCGTCTTGTTCACCATGCCCCAGTTCTTCCAGGGCGTGGCCGGAACCGACGCCATGGGCTCGGGCCTACGACTGCTGCCGCTGGTGGGTGGCCTGGTGCTGGGGGCGATTCCGGCCGATCGCGTGGCGCATTTCATCGGTGCCAAGGTGACGGCCGCGATCGGCTTCGGCACGCTGGCGGCCGGGCTCGTCGCGGGATCAGCGACCAGCCCCGAGTCCAGCACGGGCTTCGTGGCCGCCTGGATGGCGGTCGTGGGGGCTGGCATGGGCCTGTCGCTGGCCACCGCGTCCTCGGCGGCGCTTTCGGAACTCACCCCCGAGAGCAGCGGGATCGGCTCGGCCGTGCTGCAGGCGGTCAACAAGACCGGCGGCCCCTTGGGCACGGCCGTACTCGGCAGCATCCTCAGCTCCGTGTACGGGGCACAACTGCACCTGCACGGGTTGCCGCCAGCCGCCGCGCACGCCGCCAAGCAATCGATCTTCGGCGCCGTGGCGGTCGCCGGACGCCTGCGCTCGGCCACTCTGCTGCACACCGCCCGGGTGGCGTTCGCCCACGGAATGGACCGTTCGCTCCTGGCCGCGGGGGGCATCGCCCTGGCCGGATCGCTGCTGGCGCTGCTATTCCTTCCCGTGGGCGCCCGGCAGGCCGAGCGCGGGCCCAGCCCACCCACATCCGACGACGTTGTCATCAACACATGAGCAATCCCCCGGGCTGCGCGAGCGCAAGAAGGCCAAGACCCGGGCCGCGATCCAAGCTGCGGCGCTGGAGCTCTTCGAGCGCCACGGCTACGAGGCGACGACGGTCGACCAGATCGCCGAGCTGTCCGAGGTCTCGCAGAGCACGTTCTTTCGCTACTTCCGAACCAAGGAGGACGTAGTCCTGCACGACCGCTACGACCCGCTGCTCCTGGCGGATTTCGTGGCCCAGCCCGCCGAATTGACGCCGATCCAAGCCCTGCGCCGCACATTACGCGGCGTGATGGGCGCGCTGCCGGCCGAGGAGCAGGCGCGCGAGCGCCAGCGGGCCACCTTGATCATCTCCGTGCCCGAGCTCCGGGCCAGAGCGCTCGACGACATGGCCGCCACCCTGGAGCCGTTCAACCAGGCACTGGCGCAACGCACCGGCCGAAGCCCGAACGACCCCGCCGTGCGCGCGTTCGCCGGCGCCGTCATCGGCGTATCGATGTCCGCGATGCTGAGCGCGAACCAGCACCCCGACGCCGACTACCTCGATCTCATGGACGCCGGGCTTGCACAACTCGAGGACGGACTACCGGGCTTCTGTGGGTGAGAGCCCTCTCGCTGCGCCATTCTCAAGCGGAGCCCACTCTCGAAAACGTGTGCGTCAACGGGTTTCATGCGTTCGGCGATCGCCTTGTGGCGGCTTGGAACGCACCTAGGGGCGGCGGCCGCGAAACGTGCGGCGCAGGTCGCTCACCCAGGCGTCTGGATTCTCCCAGGGGATGAAGTGCCCGCCCCGGTCGTGCGCGTTGACGTTGACGTGGTTGAACCAACCGGCCTGTGGGCTTGTCGTAAACGCGTTCACACGCTCGCTCGCGGTGCGAATCCCGGGCGGGTTCTCATACGTGACGAAGGTCAGGCCCACCGGAGCCTGCACGACCGGGGTGCGGTCGTGGGCGGGGGCCCAGGGGTAGCGGTTGGCGTTGGCGTAATAGCGCAAAGAGGTAGCGATCGAGTTGTTCACCCAGTAGATCGTGGCGTGGGTGAGCATGGCGTCCCGGGTGAAGACCGACTCGAGGCGGCCGCCGTTGTCGCTCCAGGCGTTCCAGCGTTCGAGCAGCCAGGCGAGCAGCCCGGCAGGTGAGTCGCTCAGCCCGTGGGCCAGCGTGGCGCCGTCGAGCATATGCACCGCGAGATGGGACGCGAAGCGGCGGTCGAGTTCGCTCATGCGGGTCCGGACCTCGGGTGGCTGCTCGTCGAGGAGCGGCCGGTTCCGGGCGAAGTCCCAGGCGCGTGGGCCGGTCAAGAAGTCGAGCGGCAGGCCGGAGCCGATGTGGATGCCGTACAGCTCCTCGGGGTATTTGTGGCCGAGCTGGCTGGAGACGAGCGCGCCGATGTCACAGCCCCCGGCGGCGTACTTCTCATAGCCAAGGGTCTCCGTCATAAGCACATGCCAGAGATCGGCGACCTTCCAGAAGTTCACGTCCGGGAAACCCTTGAGCGGACCGGGGAATCCGAAACCCGGCAGCGACGGGACGATCACGTCGAACGCGTCGGCCGGGTCGGCGCCAAACGCGGCCGGATCGGCCAGAGGATCGATCACCCTCGACCAGTGCCAGAACGTCCACGGCCAGCCGTGGGTGAGGATCAACGGGATCGGGCGACGGCCGCGACCAGCCTTACGCATGAAGTGAACCAGAACACCGGCGACGCTGACCTGGTAATGCTCGTAGGCGTTGATGAGGGCCTCAGCGCTGCGCCAGTCGAAGCCATCCTGCCAGTAGGCGACCAGCTCGCGCAGATAGCTGGCGGGTACGCCGTAGCCCCAATCCTCGTTTCCCTCGTCAACCGGCGCGCGGGTCAGGGCCAGACGAGTTCGAAGGTCGTCGAGGATCTCCTCAGGCACGTGGACCGGTGTGGGCTTCACAGCCAACGCCGTGCGTTCGGTGTCCGAAGAGCGAGAACTGGTCAGCTACCAGTCGCGAGGGCGACGAAGGAAGCGAGGACGAGGACCGCCAGGGCGGTGATCTGAGGCCACGGTCGCCAGGGGTTCGCCTGGATGGCGTAGGACATGAGCTTGATCGGCCCGGCTGGCGGGGTCGGCGCATGCTCGGGCCCCAGGGGCTCGTGGTAGCGGTGGAAGTAGGTCTGAATCAGAGTCGCGCCGATCCAGATCCCGATGAGAAAGCTGACGGCGTGCACGCGCGCGAGGAACAGGATGACCGCGAGCACCACCACCATGAGCAGCAGAACGCGGTCCGAGGTTGCGGTTGCCGAGAGCCCGTTCCCGTACGCGCGGTCGAGCGCCACCCGGCGACGGTGGTACGGCATGGCGAAGAAAGCGAACTTGATCAAAATATGGACGCCGACCGACCACGCCAGGACCGTCGCGAGTGTCTTCATCCGACCATCCTCCACTTTCGATACGAGAACGTCTCGAAACAATACTGTAGCGTTATTGCGCGATGGCCGCAAGCCGATCCGGACGGCCGCGCGATCCGCAATTGGATGCGGCGATCCTCAGCGCCGGGCTCGCCCTCTTCGTCGAGGGCGGGGTCGCCGCGGCCTCGTTCGAGGCGATCGCCGAGCGCACGGGCGCCAGCCGCAGCAGCATCTACCGCCGCTGGCGCACCCGAGAGGATCTTCTGCTCGCCGCCCTCCAGCGCGCGCGCACCCGGCGGGAGACAGGAGCCGAGGACTGGGCGAGCCGGCCGATCGGCGAGGTCCTTGACATGTTCCGTGAACTTACGGTGGCCGCGGCGAGCGATCCGCTCAGCGTCGGACTCCTGCGTCAGATGCTTGCGCTCGCGCCAGACAATCCGATCAAGCGCACGTACTGGTCGACCGTGATCGAGCCCCGCCGGGAGGTGTTCGCGAAGATGATCGTGTCCGCGCGTGAGAGTGGGGAGATCCCACCGGGACCTGAGCCAGAGCTACTGCAGGATCTCCTCGCCGGCGCCGTCGCCTACCGGCTGCTGATGCACCCCCAGGCGCCTGATGAGCATCAGACAGGGAGCTACGTCCTCCAGGTCCTTCGCGCGCTCGGCCTTCAACCGTAGCGCTCCCTGACGCCCTCGGCGGGAACGCCGCACGTGCTCTCCGCCTCAGGGTGGTGTGGCGAGGGTGGCGGCGGGCGTCCGCGACCGATACGATCTGCGGTGCGTGGTCGGGGCCGCGTCTGGTCCGCAGATCGGGCGTCACGCCCACCCCGGGAAGTGATCGTGGAGACTTGGCTTTGGCCACCGTCCTGTGCTCGATCTGACGCGGACTGTCGGGCCTTCAAGGAAGGTGGTTTGTGTCCAGCGCACTGCCCGCTCGACCCGATTTCGAGCATCTCCGCCGGGCCGCTCGCAGGCTGCTTGAACAGTTGCGAGCTCGTGACCAGGATGCGCTCGCGCGTGTGCAGACGCACGCGCCGGGATTGCCGACTGCGCTGAGCACCGCGCAGCTGGTGATTGCCAGGGAATTCGGGTTCGCTTCCTGGGCGCAGTTGAAGACCTTGGTGGGCGGTATGGCGTCCCGCGGGGTGCGCTATGACCAGATCGGCACTGGCTACTCCGCATATCGACATGCGGATCCGCGGATCGCGGCCGCGGTGCACAAAGCGCTCGGCGACGCGAGATCCGTTGTCAATGTCGGCGCCGGAACCGGGTCCTATGAGCCGACCGACCGGCCCGTCATCCCGATCGAGCCGTCGACCGCGATGGCGCTGCAGCGCGCCCCGACCCTCCCGCCGGCCGTCCTGGGCGTAGCCGAGAGCCTGCCGCTGGCCGACCACTGCGCTGATGCGGCGATGGCGATCCTCACGATGCATCACTGGGCCGATGTCGATCGAGGGCTCGCCGAGATGGTGCGCGTCGCGCGCAAACGGATCGTTCTCTTGACGGTCGACGTCGATGTGTCAGCCGAGATGTGGCTGCTGCGCGACTACGTGCCCCAGATGATCGAGCGCGACCGGCAGGAGTTTCCGTCGATCGACCGGCTCGTCACAGAACTGCGCGGGTCGACCAGCGTGAGCATCATCCCCGTGCCCGCCGATTGCAGCGACGGGTTCAACCTCGCGTTTTGGAGCCGGCCAGAAGCCGTCCTTGATCCTGACGCGCGAGCGGCCACCAGCGGATTTGCCCGCATGGACGACCAAGATGAGATCGCTGCCGTCACACGCCTCGAGTCCGACCTGCAGTCGGGGGTCTGGGACGAACGCTACGGACATCTGCGTCGCGTCCCTGCGCTCGACGTCGGCTTGCGCCTCATCATGACCGAGCTCGCTTAGCCTCCCTCCGGCGCCCAGCGGCTCAACTCCTACTCCCGGATTCACTTCAGTTGTCTCGCCAGAACGTCTACGACAACGCCGCGTTCTTCAACGCCTACCAGCAGATGCGGGCCAAGGGTGCGGGACTCAACGATGACCTGGAACAGCCCGCCCTGCGCAGCCTGCTGCCTGACGTGACCGCGCTGACCTGCGTCGAGCTGGGATGCGGAGACGGGGCGCTCTGCCGACGACTGATCGACCGCGGGGCTGCGTGCGTCACCGGCATCGACCCCTCCGCCCGCATGCTCGAGCTCGCCCACGCCGCTACCAGCAACGGCAGCATCGAGTACATCCGATCCTTCGCCGAGGACCTCGAGCTGCCGGCCGCAAGCGTCGATCTGATCGTCAGTTCGCTCGCTTTCCATTACCTCGACGACGCGAGCTTCACGGCGCTCATGAACTCGGTCGTCCGCTGGCTGAGACCCAGCGGGCTCCTCGTCGCATCGATGGAGCACCCCGTCGCCACCGCTGGGCGGCCCAGCGGGCCAGGACCCGACTGGGTCATCGACCAGTACGGCGAGGAAGGCCCACGCGATCAGACGTGGTTTATCGACGGAGTCATCAAGCACCACCGGACCCTCGCGACCATCCTCAACACCGCCACGGCTGCCGGACTGGTGATCGAGCGCATTCTCGAGCCGACGGCCGCCCGAGAACTGCTTCAACGCCGCCCGGACCTCGCGCTCCATCGGAAAAGGCCCCCATTGCTACTCGTCCGCGCGCGACGGGGGGAAGATTGGCCAGGAGTGGAGCCAGCCGGGATCGAACCGGCGACCTCCTGCTTGCAAAGCAGGCGCTCTCCCAACTGAGCTATGGCCCCTCGGACGTCCGAGTCTAACGGTGCCCCGGGGAGCGAGAACGGGTCCGACCCACCCGCGGAGGCGGGGCACCGCGGGGGGCGAGGAGCCATCGTACGCGGACCCGACCGGTCGCGGGGGCGCCGGTCAGGGCGAACCCAGGAACAGCCCGAGATAGCCGTCGGCGATCTCCTCAGGGGTGAGCTCGCCGCCCGGCCGGTACCAGGTGGGGGTGTGGTTGACCATCCCGAGCAGGGCTCCGATATCCAGGCGGGGGTCGCGAGCGCTCCGACTGCCGGCGTGGAGCTCGTCAAGCGTCTGGCCGACGATGCGCCGAAAGGCCTTGTGATTGTCAAGGACCCTGTGCCACTGCGGCTGGGCTTCGATCATGTGCCGCTGCTGCTGGAAGACGAGCACGTGGTCGCGGTACTCGATCACATGCTCAACCCAGATCCGGACCAGGGCGCGGAGCCGGTCAGCCGGCGGCTCATCGCTGAGGCTGATCTCACGGGCGCGGGACAGAATCGGCTCGGCGAGCTGGTCAAAGATGGCCATCAGCAGCTGCTCCTTGCTGCCGAAGTAGTGATACAGCGCGCCGGTGGCCAGACCCATCGAACCGGCCAGATCCTGCATCGTGGTCTGCTCGTAACCCTGACTGGCGAACACGGCGGCCGCCGTCGAGACCATGGCCAGGCGGCGACGGTCGTAGCGCTCCTGGAGAGCGGGACGCGACGGGCGGCCGGGCATCGGACAAGACTAGTCAACCGGTCGGCGAAGCCTGTCCGGACCAGCGTTCAGCCGGGCCCCGCAGAAAGTAGGATCGAGCCATGCACTTTGCTATTGATGGCGAGACCCAGCTCCTGCAGCGAACCGTCCGGGATTTCGCCCAGTCCGTCGTGGCGCCCGCAGCGCCCGAGCTCGACCGCACGAAGTCCTTTCCCTACGCGATTGTGGCCCAGATGGCCGAGCTCGGCTGGATGGGCATTCCGTTCCCTGAGGAGGTGGGCGGCGCCGGTGGCACCACGCTCCAGTACGCGATCACCGTCGAGGAGCTGACGCGGGCCGACTCGAGCGTGGCCATCACACTGTGCGCGCATACGTCGCTGGGCACCCAGCCCATCTACCTGTTCGGCACCGAGGAGCAGAAGGCAGAGTGGCTCCCGCAACTCTGCTCGGGGCAGATTCTGGGCGCCTTCGGCCTGACCGAACCCGAGGCCGGCTCGGACGCCGGCAACACCAAGACGCGGGCAACGCGCGAGAACGGCGGCTGGGTCATCAACGGCGCCAAGCAGTTCATCACCAACGCGGGAACCGACATCTCCGGTGTCGTCTGCCTGACCGCCCGGACCGGCGAGGACCAGAACGGTGGGCATGCGATCTCGAACTTCATCGTGCCCCAGGACACCCCGGGCTACGAGCGCGGCGAGCCGTACCGGAAGATGGGCTGGAACGCCTCCGACACCCGGCCTCTGACCTTCACCGATTGCCGCGTCCCGGCCGAGAACCTGCTCGGGCGTGAGGGCGACGGATTCCGACAGTTCCTGCGCGTGCTCGACATCGGCCGGATCGGGGTGGCGGCGATGGGCGTCGGGTTGGCCCAGGGCGCGCTTGATCAGGCCCTGGCCTACGCCCAGCAGCGCCGGGCCTTCGGTCGCCCGATCGCCAAGTTCCAGACGATCCAGGCCAAGCTGGCCGACCTGGCCACAGAGATCGAAGCGGCGCGGCTGCTCACCTACAAGGCGGCGTGGCTGAAGGACCAGGGTCAGGATTTCTCCCTCACCGCTGCCCAGGCCAAGCTAAAGACCGGACGGCTGGCCGTCCGCGCCACCGAGGAAGCCGTGCAGATCCACGGCGGCTACGGCTACATCGAGGAATATCCCGTGTGCCGGTTCTACCGCGACGCCAAGATCCTCACCATCGGGGAGGGCACCGACGAGGTCCAGCAGATGGTTATCGCCCGCTTCCTCGGGGCATGACCGCGGCCGGGCCCACCAACCGACGCCGGTGATGTTCTCAAGCGTTCTGGTTGCCAATCGCGGCGAGATCGCCCGGCGGGTGATCAGGACGCTGCACCGCATGGGGATCGCCTCGGTGGCCGTGTTCACCCCCGCCGACCGGGGCGCCCCGCATGTGCGCGAGGCCGGTGAGGCGGTCCGGGTGTCCTCCTATCTGGAGATCGCGGAGATGGTCGGAGCCTGCACCCGCACCGGCGCCCAGGCCCTTCATCCCGGCTATGGGTTCCTGTCCGAGAATCCGGAGCTGGCCCGGGCCTGTGCCGCGGCCGGCGTGATCTTCATCGGACCGCCGCCGGCGGCCAGCGAGCTGATGGGCGACAAGCTCCGCGCCAAGGCGGCGGCCGAGCGCGCCGGGGTGCCCGTCGTGCCCACCTACACCGAGGAGCAGGCGGCCGCCGACGGCGCCGGCTACCCGCTCCTGGTCAAGGCCGCCGCCGGCGGGGGCGGCCGCGGCATGCGCGTCGTCGAGCGCCGCGAGGATCTCGAGGCGGCCCTGCAATCGGCCCGGCGCGAGGCGCGGGCCGGCTTCGGAGATGAGCGCGTGTTCATCGAGCGGTTCCTGCCCCGGGCGCGGCACATCGAAGTGCAGGTGCTGGCTGACACGCACGGGAAGGTGCTTCATCTGGGTGAGCGCGAATGCTCGCTGCAGCGGCGTCACCAGAAGGTGATCGAGGAGTCGCCCTCGCCCGTCGTCTCACCCGATCTGCGCTCGGCACTGGGCGCGGAGGCCGTGGCCCTGGCCGCCGCCGCGGGCTATGTCGGAGCGGGCACGGTCGAGTTCATCGCCGACTACGAGAAGCCCGCCGAGCACTACTTCCTGGAGATGAACGCTCGGCTGCAGGTCGAGCACCCGGTGACCGAGATGGTCACGGGGCTGGATCTGGTCGAGGCCCAGTTGCGGATCGCCGCCGGCGAGCCGCTCGGCCTCGACCAGGCTGACGTCCGGCTGAGCGGCCACGCGATCGAAGCTCGGATCAACGCGGAGGACGCCACCCGGGAGTTCCTGCCCGCCGCCGGCCGGGTGATCGGCTACCGCCGTCCGCGCGGCGCCCGCGTGGACGACGCGATCGAGCTGGGCAGCGTCGTCGACACGGCCTATGACTCGCTGCTGGCCAAGGTGATCGTCCACGGGCGCGATCGGCCCGTGGCCCTATCCGAGCTCGACCGAGCCCTCGCCGACACGGCGATCCTCGGCGTCACCACCACGACGGGCTTTCTGCGCGCCCTGATCGGAACCGAGGCGGTCCGGGACGGCCGGCTGGACACCGGCCTGATCGAGCGCATGGAGATCCCGGCCGGACCGGCGCCGGCGGAGGTCGCGCGGGCGGCGGCGTTGATCTCCATGAAGCTCCTGGCCGAGCAGGCCGCCGACGATCCCTTCGCGCGCGCCGACGGCTGGCGGCTCGGCGGGCGCCGGGCATCGTCGTGGTGGCGGCTGGCGGTGGGCGGTGACGACGCGCTCGAGGTGGAGCTGGGCGGTGACGAGGCGCAGGCCGCCGAGCGCTCCGCGCCCGATGCCTTCACCCTGATGGCGGGGGACCAGCGCCGGGAATGGATCTACGCCGAGCAGGGTCAGGTTCTGTGGGTGAGCTCGGACGGCTGGGCGTGGCCGGTGCGCCACCGCGAGGCGGATCAGGCCGACTCCGCGCAGTCGAGCGGGGAGGTGCGCGCGCCGATGCCCGGTCAGGTGCTGCTGGTGCCGGCCAGCGTCGGCGAGACCGTGCAGGCCGGGGACACGCTGATCGTGCTCGAGTCGATGAAGATGGAGCTGGCCATGACCGCACCCGTGGCGGGCCTGGTTGCCGAACTCAGCGTCGTCGTCGGCGACAAGGTGGTCGTCGACCAGGCGCTGGCCCGAGTCGAGGTGAACGGGTCGCGATGAGCGTGCTGCGCACCAGCGCCAGCCCGGCGTCAGAGGAGTTCCTGGCCAACCAGCGCGCGCACGAGGGGCTGATCGCCGACCTGAACGCTCAACTCGAGCGCGTCGCGCAGGGCGGCGGCGAGCGTGCGCGAGAGCGCCACGTAGCCCGGGGCAAGCTGCTCCCCCGGGAGCGGGTTGACCGGCTGCTCGATCCGGGCGCCCCGTTCCTCGAACTCTCGGCCCTCGCCGCCCACGGCCTCTACGACGGCGAGTCCCCCGGAGCGGGGATCATCACCGGCATCGGGCGCGTCAGCGGCCGCGAGTGCGTGATAGTGGTCAACGACGCGACCGTCAAGGGCGGCACCTACTACCCGATGACGGTCAAGAAGCATCTCCGAGCCCAGGAGATCGCGCTCCAGAACCGGTTGCCGTGCATATACCTGGTCGACTCCGGCGGCGCCTTCCTGCCGCGCCAGGACGAGGTGTTCCCGGACCGGGAGCACTTCGGTCGGATCTTCTTCAACCAGGCCAACATGTCGGCGGCGCAGATCCCTCAGATCGCCGCGGTCCTCGGCTCCTGCACCGCGGGCGGCGCCTATGTGCCGGCGATGAGTGACGAGACCGTGATCGTCCGCAATCAGGGCACGATCTTTCTGGGCGGACCGCCGCTCGTCAGAGCGGCCACGGGCGAGGAGGTGACGGCCGAGGAGCTGGGCGGCGGAGAGCTTCACTCCCGGACCTCCGGGGTGACCGACCATCTGGCCGAGAACGACGCGCACGCCCTGCAGATCGTGCGCGGAATCGTGGCGACGCTCGCCCCTCGGGCCCCGGCTCCGTGGCCCCGGGCCCCGACCGAGCCGCCGGCCGTGGATCCGCGCACGCTGCTCGGAGCCGTGCCGAGCGACATCCGGCGCCCCTACGACGCCCGCGAGATCATCGCCCGCATCGTCGACGGATCGCGCTGGCAGGAGTTCAAGGAGCTGTACGGCGCGACGCTGGTCACCGGGTTCGCCCACATTCACGGGCATCCGGTGGGAATCCTGGCCAACAACGGCATCCTGTTCTCCGAATCCGCGCTCAAGGGAGCGCACTTCATCGAGCTCTGCGACCAGCGCCGGATCCCGCTCGTGTTCCTGCAGAACATCACCGGCTTCATGGTCGGACGCGACTACGAGGCGGGCGGGATCGCCAAGAACGGCGCCAAGCTCGTAACCGCGGTGTCCACGGCCCGCGTGCCCAAGCTCACCGTGATCGTGGGAGGCTCATTCGGGGCCGGCAACTACGGGATGGCGGGCCGGGCCTATTCCCCGCGGCTGCTGTGGATGTGGCCCGGAGCGCGGATCTCGGTCATGGGCGGCGAGCAGGCGGCGACGGTCATGACCGAGGTCGGACAACCCGAAACCGGTGCCGAGCTCCGTGAGCAGTACGAGCACCAGGGGCACCCCTACTACGCCACCGCCCGGATCTGGGACGACGGCGTGATCGACCCGCGTGACACGCGGGACGTGCTCGGCCTGGCCCTATCGGCCGCGGCCAATGCACCGCTGGCTGACGTTCGCTACGGCGTCTTTCGGATGTAGCGGACCGGCGGCACCGGTCGCTCGTCTCAGCCGTCGAAGTCGAAGTCCCGGGGCGGACGCTGCTCGAACCACAGGCGATCGTGGTCGGGCGTGTCCTGCAGGAACTCGGGCGTCTCCTCGAGCAGTCCCTCACCCTCCCCTTCCGGCTCCTCACCGGGGTCGGGGCCGGGAACGTGACCGGCGTGGAAATCCGCCGGATCGCCGGCGGGGTGCGGCGCCGGCCGATCCTCACGGCGAGGCTCGAAGTCCGGCTCCTCAAACGCCTCCTGGTCGAGGAAGTCGGGACGGTGCACCGCGGTCTGCTGGCCCCCAGGCTCGGGCGCCTGCGGCTCAGGCGCATGTGACTCGAGGGCCGGCGGCTCGAGCTCGGGCTCGAGAGCGACCCCGGGATCGTCGGACACCGGAGCCTCATCATGATGCGCGGGAAGCTCCTCATCGAAGGTCCAGCTCTC
The DNA here is from genome assembly GCA_036392135.1 of Solirubrobacteraceae bacterium. Taxonomy (GTDB): domain Bacteria; phylum Actinomycetota; class Thermoleophilia; order Solirubrobacterales; family Solirubrobacteraceae; genus Palsa-465. The sequence continues at coordinate 3,432 of DASVYO010000156.1, read as the reverse complement.
CTCATCAGCCTCGTGGTCGAAGGCCACGCCTTCGTCCGGCTCGAGCTGCTCTGAGACCTCGTCGACCTCGCCGTTTTCAGGCGCCTGCACGCGCCTTACGGGCCCCAGCGCCTCACGCTCCGCGCGCTCGACTTCACCGGGATCAGCGCCGCGTCGGCGCTTGAGGTCTAGATGCTCGCGAATCGCGTCGTCTAATAGACCCATAGCGGCAAAGCCTAGCGACCGAGCAGGAGGTTCGCCGTCTGCGAGGCAGCCTTAACAGTTCGGTTCTTACCCTCCCGCTTGGCCCGGTAGAGCGCCTGGTCGGCAGCCTTGATGAGTTCGTCCTTGTTGCCGCTGATCGTGACCGCGGCCCCGAGGCTGGCGGTGATCCTGAGCGTTCCCGACCCCTCCAGCAGTGGGACCTCGAGGGCCTCGATCGCGGCGCGCGTGCGTTCGGCGATCGCGTATGTGCCGGCGAGGTCGGTGTGGGGCAGGATCAGGGCCAGCTCCTCCCCTCCGTAGCGGGCGGCCACGTCCACGTCGCGTGAGTTGTCTCGCACCACGTCGGCCACGCTGCGCAGCACGATGTCGCCCTGCTGGTGGCCATACAGATCGTTGATCGCCTTGAAGTCGTCGATGTCGATCATCACCAGGCCGACGGGATATCCGTAACGGCGAACCTGCTCCATCTCCGTGCCCAGCAGCTGCTGGAAGCGGCCGTGGGTGCTCAGACCGGTGAGATCATCGGTCACCGCCTGGCGCTGTACGTCGCGGTGCAGGCTGACGTTGTCCAGGGCGAGCGTGGCCTGCGCGGCCAGGCTCCGCAGCAGCTCGAGGTCGTCCTCATTGAAGCTGTGGCCGGGGCGAGCGACCGTGACCAGTCCGTACGTCCGATCTCCGGGTCCTCCCCCGCTCAGCGCCACGGTGGCGATCGCCAGCTCCTTGGTCCACGCCTGACCGATGCCGCCGGCCTTCAACGCGGCTCGCTCGGAATCATCGATCGGCGCCTCCAGAGCCGTGACCCGTCCGCGGCGGACGAGCTCGACGAGCTCTCCCGCATCGTCCTGGCGGGCCACGACGCGGCCCCGGTCCGCGCCGACGGCGTCCATCGCCGTGCGCAGAGTCAGCTCCAGAAGCGCGTCGCGGTCGAGGTTGGCGGCGAACGCATCACCGATCGTTCGAATCGAGCGGCGTACACGCTGCTGCTCCCGCTGGAGCTCCTCGAGCCGCGCGGCCAGCTGTCGTGACATGGTGTTGAACTCGGCGGCCAGCGCGGCAAACTCATCATTGCCCTGGCTGGCGATCGGGGAGGAGAAATCGCCGCGCGCCAGCCGGCGAGCGGCAGCCAGGAAGTCGGCCAGCTGGCTCCGCAGGGCGCGGGAGGCGGACAGCGCAAAGCCGAAGGCCAGGCCGAGGAAGACGAGGATGACGATCGCGGCCACGATGCGATCGGCGGCCACCACGCCATCGGTCAGGCCCTCATCCGACAGCACGGTGACGCCCACCGGAGCGGCTCCGAAGCCAGGGAAGCTGAGGCGCACCACCTGGAAGGTGCGGCCGCCCAGCTTGACCTGCCCGGCCCGGGGAAGCGCACGTCCCCGGGCCGCCGGGAGGGTCACGGCCATGGTCCGGCTCCCCTGCGCTACCACGACGCCAAAGCCACGGCCGCTGAGCTCGCGGGCGAATCGCGAGGCGGTCAGCTCGGAGAGCGTGACCGTGCGCGTCGGCCCGGCCGGTGGTTGGGTGCTCGTCGCGGCTCCGGGAGCGAGCGCGTCGGAGGCGCCGGCGGCGGCCACCGAGCGCCCGTTGATGGCCACGGCGACCCGCGCGATCCCCACCTCGGACCTCAGGGCGGCCACCCGCGCGGGGAGCTGACCGGCGGGCACGTGCCCGAGGCGGCGGACGACGATGCGGGCATCAAGGCTCGCCGCCCGGCTCGCCTGCTCGTAGACACCGGCGGCCACGCTGGCGATGCCGTTCACGCGCGCCAGCGTCTTGCCCTGCTGGCTGTGGCTGATCAGGCGGAAGACGAGAATCCCCATGGCGGCCATCGGAAGGACCACGATGAGAAGGAAGAACGTCGATAATCGCGCGCGAAAGCTCATGAACGTGACCCTTACGTGAGCGTATCGGCCGGTCGTGCCGTGCTCAGGAGTCTCGAGCGCCCGTGGCTGGCCGCCCCGTGAGCCGCCGGTGAGCAGAGCCAGGGCTAAACTAACGCCCACGCCGAGGCGGGTCGCGCCGCCACACGGGGCTATAGCTCAGTTGGGAGAGCGCCTGGATCGCACCCAGGAGGTCGCCGGTTCGAGTCCGGCTAGCTCCATCACGAGAAGCCTCGCAGTTGCGGGGCTTTCGTTATGGTGGATCTGGCTGAGCGTCATCCTCGGAGCTACTACTTGACGTTTGTGGACCACTTCCGTGGACCACGAGGTGCTGCATCGCCCTCGCAGCTGCCGGTTTCGGCAGGCTGAGGGCTCGGCGCGAGCGCCGCTGGCGGCATCTTCTCGCGTGCCGCGGTCGGAACGTCCGTGGCCTCTCCGGCGGTTGCCAGGAGGTCGTCGAACGCCTGGTGAACCTGCTTGCGGCTGAGCCGCTGCTGGACCTGCGCGTAGACCTCGAGGGTCGTGCGCGAGTCCTCGTGTCCGACCTGCCGCATCACGTACGGGAGTGGTGCTCCCGCCTCGATCAGCAGGCTGATGTACGTGCGCCTGAGCGCGTGTGGACTGACTGGCGGCAGCAGAGGGAGGCCTCGCCGGTTCCGGCGCTCGTTGGTCTTGTTTACCACGGGGCGCAGGACGCGCTCGCGGACGTTGTCCTTGTCCCGCGGGCGACCGCTGTCTGTGGCGAATACGAACTGATCCCCCGTGCTGCTGGATCGGCTCGCCCGCCACGCCATCAGCTCCTCCATGACGTCGAGGCTGAGGTCGACCTGGCGGACGCCCGCGTCGGTCTTCGCCTCGTCGATCACCAGGCGCTCGTGGTGGACGTCGACGTTCCGCCACCGGAGCTGGCACATCTCGCTGACGCGCAGCCCAGACTTCGCCATCACTGCGATCATCGGCCGCCGGCCGATCAGGTGACCGCGGTAGAGGCTCCGGTCCATTTCGCCGGCGACCGCGAGCAGCTCCTTGAGGTCGTCCGCCTCGAGCTGCCGGCGGATCGGCTTGGCGACTTTGAGCCGGCGCCGCTTCCCTCGTGCAGGGTTCGAGTCGAGGAGGCCTCGCTCGACCGCGCTGTCGAGGATCTGCGTGAGCGTCACGAGCGTCTTGTTGATGCTCTCGTTGCTCAGCGGCACACGTCGCTGTCCGCGCTTGTCACGCAGCGGCTCGCCCGCGGCAATTGCCTGTGCCACCCGCTCGCGCTCGATCACCTTCTGCTCTCGGTAGCGCTCGACGAGCGCCACGTCGATCTCTGACATCGCGTAATCGGCGAAGAACGGCAGCAGGTGCT
>DASVYO010000155.1:0-7844 GCA_036392135.1 Solirubrobacteraceae bacterium | reverse complement strand
CATCGCCACCACCGAGGGCTTCAGCCGCACCGACGTCGACACCTACGCCGCCGAGTCGCAGGACCGCGCGGCCAAGGCGATCGCGAACGGCAACTTCAACCGCTCGATCGTGCCGGTCGTCGACATGAACGGCCAGGTCGTCCTCGACCACGACGAGTTCCCGCGCGCCGGCACCACCGTCGAGACCCTCGCCGGGCTCAAGCCGAGCTTCGCCGCCGTCGCCGAGATGGGCGGCTTCGGCGCCGTCGCGCTGCAGAAGTACCACTGGGTCGAGAAGATCAACCACGTGCACACGCCCGGCAACTCGTCGGGCATCGTCGACGGCGCCTCGCTGATCGCGATCGGCAACGAGCAGACCGGAGCCGAGCTCGGCCTCCGCGCCCGGGCCCGGATCCTGGCCACCGCCGTGTCCGGCGCCGACCCGACGATCATGCTCACCGGACCCGCGCCGGCCTCCAAGAAGGCGCTGGCCAAGGCCGGCCTGACCGTCGAGGACCTGGACCTGGTCGAGATCAATGAGGCCTTCGCCGCTGTCGTGCTGCGCTTCATGCGGGACATGAACCTCGACGTCGACAGGGTCAACGTCAACGGCGGCGCGATTGCCATGGGCCACCCGCTCGGCGCCACCGGGGCGATGATCCTGGGCACGCTGATCGACGAGCTGGAGCGCCAGGACAAGCGCTATGGCCTGGCCACCCTGTGTGTCGGTGGCGGCATGGGCATCGCCACGGTCGTCGAACGCGTCTAGCCCGCGACCGCCGCCCACCGACCCTTCAAAACGAGAGAGAGCCCTCAATGAGTGAGAGCAGCACGATCCGCTGGGAGCGCGACGCCGACGGCGTCGTGATCCTCACCCTCGACGATCCCAATCAGTCGGCCAACACGATGAACGCCGCCTACGCTGAGTCGATCAAGGCCACGGTCGATCGCCTCGAGGCCGAGCGCGACGAGATCAAGGGCGTGATCATCACCTCGGCCAAGAAGACCTTCTTCGCGGGCGGCGATCTGAACGACCTGCGCTCCGCGACCAAGGAGAACTCCGAGGAGATCGCCACCTTCGTGCGGGAGGGCAAGGCCGTGCTGCGCCGCCTGGAGACGCTCGGCCGTCCAGTCGTGGCTGCGGTCAACGGCTCGGCGCTCGGCGGGGGACTTGAGATCGCGCTGGCCTGCCATCACCGAGTCGTGCTCGACGACCCCTCGGTCCAGCTCGGCTTCCCGGAGGTGCAGCTCGGGCTGCTGCCCGGCGCGGGCGGCATCGTTCGCACGGTCCGGATGCTCGGCATCGTGAACGCGCTCATGCAGCTGCTGCTCCAGGGGCAGCGCGTGCGCCCGGCCAAGGGTCAGGAGATCGGGATCGTCGACGAGCTGGTGTCGACGCGAGAGGAGCTGATCCCGGCGGCCAAGAGGTGGATCGAGGCCAATCCGGAGGCTCAGCAGCCCTGGGACGTGAAGGGCTACAAGATCCCCGGCGGCACGCCGTCCACCCCGTCGCTGGCCATGAACCTGCCCGCCTTCCCGGCCAACCTGCGCAAGCAGATCAAGGGCGCCAACTACCCGGCACCGGTCAACATCATGGCCGCCGCCGTCGAGGGCGCCCAGGTCGACTTCGACTCGGCGATCGAGATCGAGGGCCGGTACTTCGTCGATCTGGTCACCAGCCAGGTGGCCAAGAACATGATCCAGGCCTTCTTCTTCGACCTGCAGCGCGCCACCGGCAGTCGCGGGCGACCGGAGGGGATCGAACCCTTCCAGCCGCGCAAGATGGTCGTGCTCGGCGCCGGCATGATGGGCGCCGCCATCGCCTACGTCTCCGCCAAGGCGGGAATCGAGGTCGTCCTCAAGGACGTTTCCCAGGAGGCCGCCGATCGGGGCAAGGCGTACTCGGAGAAGCTGCTCGCCAAGGCCATCGAGCGCGGGCGGTCGACCCAGGAGCAGGCTGACGAGCTGCTGAGCCGCATCAACCCCACCACCGACCCGGCCGCGGCCGAGGGGGCCGAGCTGGTCATCGAGGCCGTGTTCGAGGATCCCAAGGTCAAGGCCGAGGTGTTCGCGGAGATCGAGCCCTACCTGGCCGACGATGCGCTCCTGGGCTCCAACACCTCGACACTGCCCATCACCGGCCTGGCCACCGGCGTCTCGCGGCCGGCCGACTTCATCGGACTGCACTTCTTCAGCCCGGTCGACAAGATGCCGCTGCTCGAGATCATCAAGGGCGAGCAGACCAGCGAGGCGACCCTGTACCGGGCCCTCGACGTGGCCAAGCTGATCAGGAAGACGCCGATCGTGGTCAACGACAGCCGCGGCTTCTTCACCAGCCGGGTGATCGGCACGTTCATCAACGAGGGCATCGCGATGCTGCTCGAGGGGGTCCCCGCCCAGACGATCGAGCAGGCCTCGGGGCAGGCCGGCTATCCGGCGCCGGTACTGCAGCTCTCCGACGAGCTCAACCTGAAGCTCATGCGCAAGATCCGCGACGCGGCCCGGAACGCGTCCGACGCCGCCTCCAGCGGCTGGGATGCCCATCCCGCCGAGCAGGTGATCGACCGCATGCTCGACGAGTACAACCGCCCGGGCCGGCTCGAGGGCGCCGGCTTCTACGAATACGAGGACGGCAAGCGGACCCGCCTGTGGCCGGGCCTGCGCGAGGCGTTCCCGCCGGTGGCTGACCCGTCGACGATCAACCTCAAGGATCTCGAGGAGCGGATGCTGATCATCGAGTCGATCGAGACGGTGAAGTGCCTCGATGAAGGGGTGATCGAGACCGTGGCCGACGCCAACATCGGGTCGATCATGGGCATCGGCTTCCCCGGCTGGACGGGCGGTGTCCTGCAGTACATCAACGGCTTCGACGGCGGTCTGCCGGGGTTCGTGACCCGGGCGCGCGAACTGGCCGAGCGCTACGGCGACCGCTTCGAGCCCCCGGCCTCCCTGGTCGAGAGGGCCGAGCGCGGCGAGATCTACTCCGATGAAGAGGCGCTGATCGCGACCGGCTGATCAGCCGGTCCTCGCCGCCTGCTGGCGGGCGTCGTCGATCGCCAGCGCGATGCTGCGATCGCGGCCGGCCTGCTTGGCCTCATACAGACCCCGGTCGGCCGCCGACAGCAGCCGCCCGGGGTCCAGCGCCCGCTCGGTGTCGACCGCCACGCCGACCGAAACGGTGATCCCGGCGGGGACCAGGTCGCGCATCCGGCGGGCGGTTTCGGCCCGCAGACGCTCGGCCGCGGCCATCGCCCCCGTCCTGTCGGTACCCGGAAGCACGACGCAGAACTCCTCCCCGCCCAGGCGGATCGCGACATCCTGATCGCGGCAGAGCTCGCGCAGCAGCTCGCCGAAGCGAGCCAGGACGAGGTCCCCGACGTTATGGCCATGGCGGTCGTTGACCTCCTTGAAGTGGTCGATGTCGCAGATGATCACCGCCGCGCCGGCATGCTCGGCCAGCAGATCGGTCAGACCGCGCCGGTTGCGTACCCCGGTCAGCGGGTCGTGGCTGGCCAGGTGACTGAGCTGCGCCCGATGCTCGATCACGCTCTGCGCGGCCGACACCTGCTCGATCAGCAGGCGCACAGCGCGACGGCGCTCGTCGGTCGGCAGCAGCCGGTCAACCGGATCCTCGACCACGATCAGCGCGTGCAGGTCGCCCTCCCCGCCACGTGAGGGGACCACCAGGCGGTGGTCGTTCCAGGCCGCGGGTCCGTGTCCGTTGCGGTGTGAGCGCGCGCCCGCGGCGCGACGCTCGCCGAGCCAGCGATGCTGGCCCCCGGGCAGCTCGACATCGGATTCGAGCAGCCAGCAACCCGCATGCTCGGGGTGGGTGCTGAGCAGCGTCTCGATCTCGGCGATCTCGAGCCTGCGGGCCAAGGGCGCGGGGGTATCCCACCCCCGAGTGGCCGTCAGCTCGAGCGTATCCTCGTCCCGGAGGTAGTACGCCGAGATCCGCTCGAATCCGAGCTTCGGGACGACCGTCTGGCAGGCGGTCTCCAGCAGCATCCGAGGCGTCGAGCAGGCCGACAGCGCGGGCGCGGCGGCCAGCAGCTGGGACAGCATCCGCTCGTTCTCGGCCGCGCGTTCGTTGCGCCGCGCGCTGACCAGCGCCTGCTCGGCGTGCGAGCAGATCGCGCGCAGCAGACGCAGATCATCCTCGGTGGGACGGCGTCCGCTCAGCGGCACGTCGACGGACAAGAACCCGAGCGGGGTGCCGTTGCCGTCACGCAGGAACACGATCAGACCGTCCTCGGACCGCCAAGCGTCGGGGTCCTCGCTGTCGGGCAGGTCAGGTATGTAGATGTTCTTCATACCCTCCCAGAAGGCGGCCTCGCGGGTCAGGAAGAAGACTCCGGGCAGCCGCTGGCACTCGGTCTCGAACAGCCGGTTCCAGGTGGCGCTGGGGGCGCGGGTCCCGTCGAGCGCGGCGTGGCTCTCAGCGGAGCCGATCACGTAGATGACCTCGTAGTCATCCCAGGCCGGCCGGTAGATGTTGACGACCACCGTCTGGTAACCGCCCACCGCACAGACCGTCTGAGCGACCGTCGCCAGGACCGCGGACAGGTTCTCCTCACCCGCCGATCGCGTGAGCTCGAGCAATGACTCGATCGCGGTCTGCTGGCCGACGGGGATGGTGCGGGCCTGAATGACCATCAGGGCAGATCATCGGCAGACCGGCGCTATGTGGACAGTAAGTTAAGAAAAATCCACCATTCGGCCACCGGGCCCGAGGCGAGGCCTCCGTGCCGCCCTAGTCAGCTGCGGCGGCGAACCGCGGCGCCACGGGCTGGCCGTAGATCGTGCCGATATAGAGCTGCACCAGCGGATCCAGCAGGGCCTCCTCATCGACCAGCGTGGGATGGTGGCCGGTCATCGCGATGTGAAAGGCCCGCTCCGCCCCCCAGGCCAGGGTCGCGCCGAGCGCTTCACTCGGCGCTCCCGGCGGTGCCACGCCGGCCGCCCGCTCGGCCTCGATCAGCAGCGTCAGCCTGGCCCCCATCGCGTCGATGGTGCGAAACCAGAGCCTCCGCAGGGCCGGCACCGTCGGCCATTCCTCAATCGCCGCGACCAGCAGCGGCTTGTAGCGCGCGCTGATCCGCATCCAGTTGCCGAGCCCCTCGCGGAACGCCTCCTCGACCGGCCGCTCGCCGCGGTCGAACATCGGCTCGAGCCCCTCGGCGACCTCCGCCACGATGCCCCGCACGAGCTTGACGACGACGTCCTCCTTGGAGGAGAAGTGCTCATAGAAGCTCGTCCGGCCCACCTGCGCGGCGGCCAGGATCTGCGCCACGCTCAGCTCCGCCAGCGGGACGGTTTCCAGCAGTTCCGTGGTCGCTCGCAGGACGGCGGCGTGAGTCTTGGGGCGGCGGCCGCGCTTACGCGGGCGCTGGGCGAGGGCGGGGCGGGCGGACACGGGAGGGCTCGATCGCAAGGCTCAAGGATAGTGTCGCCTCACACCCCCAACGAGCGGCCGATGATCTCCTTCATGATCTCGGTTGTCCCGCCGTAGATCCGGGTCACGCGCGCGTCCACGAAGGCGCGGGCGATCGGGTATTCGAGCATGTACCCGTAGCCTCCGTGGAGCTGGACGCAGCGATCGACGACGCGACCCTGCAGCTCGGTTGACCACCACTTGGCCATGGCCGCGTCCTCGGCCGACAGGCGGCCCGCGTTCAGGGCCATGACGGCCTGGTCACAGAACACGGTGGCCAGCTCGATCTCGGTGGCCATCTCGGCCAGCGCGAAGCGGGAGTTCTGAAACGAGCCGACCGGCTGGCCGAAGGCCCGGCGCTCCTTCACGTATGCGACCGTGGCTCCCAGCGCCCCGCGCGCGGCGGCCACACCGGCGATCGCGATGCTGAGCCGCTCCTGGGCCAGGTTGGCCGTCATATAGCGGAACCCCTGACCCTCCTCGCCCAGCCGGTTCTCCACCGGCACGCGCACGTCCTCGAAGAACAGCTCGGCGGTGTCCTGGGCGTGCATCCCCACCTTGTCCAGGTTGCGTCCCCGCTGGAACCCCTCCATCCCGCGCTCCAGGATCAGCAGCGAGATGCCCTTGTGACGCTCGGAAGGATCGGTCTTGACGGCGGTGATGACCAGGTCGGAGTTGATGCCGTTGGTGATGAACGTCTTCGAGCCGTTGACGACGTACTCATCGCCGTCGCGGATCGCCGTCGTGCGCAGCCCGGCCAGATCCGAGCCCATCTCTGGCTCGGTCATGGCCACGGCGGTGATCAGCGAGCCGTCGGCGATCCCCGGCAGCCAGCGCGCCTTCTGCTCAGGGTTGGCCTGGTGCAGGAAGTAGGGCAGGCAGATGTCGTTGTGGAGGGTCATCCCGAGCCCGCTGCCGACGCTGCCGGCCACGCCGACCTCCTCACCGACGATCTGGTTGAAGCGGAAGTCCTCGACGCCCGGGCCGCCGTACTCCTCGGGCACCTGCATGGCCAGCATCCCCTTGGCCGCCGCCTTGGCGAACAGCTCCCGGGGCACGATCCCGTCCCGCTCCCACTGTTCATGATGCGGCGTGATCTCCTCGGCCACGAACCGGGCCGCTGTCTCACGGAAGTCGGCGTGCTCGGGGTCGAACAGTGTGCGGCGCATCGGGCAGCGGCTAGCGCGGCGCCATGCGCAGCGCGCCATCGAGACGGATGACCTCGCCATTGAGCATCGGGTTCTCGACGATCGTGAGCACCAGCGCCGCGTACTCCGCCGGATCCCCGAGCCGGGAAGGATGCGGCACGGCCGCGCCCAGCGACTCCCGCACCTCGCGCGGCAGGCCGGCCAGCATCGGCGTGGCGAAGGTGCCCGGTGCGATCGTCATCACGCGAATCTGATGGGCAGCCAGGTCACGCGCGAGCGGCAGCGTCATCCCGACCACCCCGCCCTTGGACGCCGAGTAGGCCGCCTGTCCGATCTGGCCGTCGAAGGCGGCGATCGACGCCGTGTTGATGATCACGCCACGGTCCCCGTCCACCGGCTCATTGCCGGCCATGGCCGCGGCGGCCAGCCGGAGCACGTTGAAGGTGCCGATCAGATTGATCTCGACCACGGTCGCGAACTGCTCGAGCGCCAGCGGCTCGCCCTTGCGCACGACGCGCCCGGCGGGGCCGATCCCGGCACAGTTGACGACCACGCGCAGCGGCCCGAGGGCGGCGGCTCTGTCCACCGCCGCGGCGACCCCGTCCGGATCTCGAACGTCGGCGGCGGCGAACGTGAACCGGTCGGCCGGCACCCCGTCCGCGGCCGCCGGCAGGTCCACGATCACGACCTCGGCGCCCCGGGCCCTCAGCGCCTCCGCCGTCGCCCGGCCGAGGCCCGAGGCCCCACCGGCGACGAGCGCCACCCCGCCCTCAATGCGCATGGTTCCGTTCCCGCCAGCTCATCCTCCGGCAATCTAGTGGGTCACCAGTCGGTCGCGCCTGGACGTTCGGGCGGGAAGGGGGAGCCCGCCGGGGCCGTCAGCGCACCATGGCGCCCGAGGCCCGGAGCCCGAACCACCGGCCCCCGAACATCGAGACACCGACGTAGGCGGTCTGGCCGGGAGCGGAATCGGCGACATAGGTGTAGAGCGGGTGGCCGGCGTAGGTGACCTGCATCGCGCGACCGACCCGAATCGTGCCGAGCAGCCCGCTTCGCACGCCGCGGCCGGCGATCGGGCGCCCGTGCGTGATGTACAGCGGCCACACGCCACGGCAGCCGGAGATCTGCACGCAGCGATCCCGGGCCCGCCCGTCGCGGGTGAACATGTAGAGCGTGAAGCCGCGACCGTTGACGAGGATGTTGCCGAGCGCCGTGTGCCTGACCGCGACCCTGGCTCCCGTGGCCGCCGCGCGAGCGGGGGGCGCCGTGCCCGCGGCCGCCGG
>DASVYO010000154.1:0-29659 GCA_036392135.1 Solirubrobacteraceae bacterium | reverse complement strand
GCTGCCGGGCCAGATCGGTGCGAATCGCCCGCTCCGCCCGGGCGCCCTGCTCGGCCGCCCGGCGCGCCAGCTGCTGGTCGGCCAGCACCGCGCTCAGGCGTGCGGTTTCGGCGCGCGCGTGCTCCAGGTCGGCTTCGAGCGTCCCTCCGGCCTCGTGCACGGGGCCCGCGGCCTGCGCCGGGCCGGCCGGTCGGCCGGTCTCGGGGGCGGAGGGCACGGCATCGGGGCTCGCCGAGGGCCCGGGCGGCCTCTCGGCGGGAGGCTCGGTCACCCCGGGCGGACGCACGGCACCCGGCAGGGGAACGATCACGGCGCCGAACTGGAGCCACCAGCGGCCGCCCAGGTCCGGCGCCAGCGGCGCGGGTACGGCGAAGGAGATCCGCCACATGCCCGGGCCGGTTCCGGACAGGCTCGGCGGCTCGGCGATGGCCGGGAACCGGTAGCGCCGTCCGGGCGCGTCGACGACGAGCGTCGGCTGGGCGCTCCAGGCCGGGCGACGGCGGCGCCAGCGGCCCGTGACCCGCACGGTCAGGTTCTCACCCCCCTCGGCCAGCCATTCGACCGCCTCTATGCCCAGTGCCGATGCGGCGCCCGGTGGCTCGCTCATCACCCGCGAAGGTATTCCGCTCGGCGGACAGATGCCCGGGCGCGCACGCGAGGGCGGCCGCCTGCCGGTCTCACCCGTCGCGCTCGCGCCGGATCTCCTCGGCCAGCGACTTGGCCTCGGCCAGCAGGCGGTTGGCCTGCCCCAGGTTGCCGGTTTCACTGGCCACGCGCTCCCGGGTGACGGCCAGCTCGGCTCCGATCCGGCCGATCTCGGCCTGGAGGCCGGCCAGTTCGCTGAGCGCCGCCTCGCGGGCGACCTGGCTGGCCGCCAGCTCCTCGCGCAGGCCTCGCTCGAGCTCCTCCCGCTCCGTGGCGCGGGTCCGATGCTGCTCCAGCTCGGACCGCTGCGCCTCGGCGCCCCGCATCAGCCGCCCCAGCTCCTCGGTCAGCTCGCTGAGCGTCCGCTCGAGCTGAGCCTGGACATCGGTCCGGGCCGCCAGCTCGGCGCGCGCGCCTTCCAGGGCACCGCGCAGACGCGCGACCTCGGCCGTGCGCTGCTCGAGCTCGCCGTGCAGCGCGGCCACGGTCTCCCGGAGCAGCAGATCGGCCAGCGGCCCGGACCGGGGTGGCTCGGCGGATGATTCGAGCCCTGGACCCTCAGCCGGAGCTTGAGCCTGAGCTGCATCACCCTCAGCCCTGACTTGAGCCTCAGGCTCCAGCCTGTGGCCCGCGCGCTCGGGCGCGGCGGGGGCATCATTCAGGGCCGGTGGAGCGTGGCGGTCCGCCGGCGGGGCGGGCGCCGGGGGCGCCGCTCGGGTCGCGCCGTTGTGGGCCCCGTGCAGCGGCGGTACGGGCACGACCGCATTGCCGACCCACACGGCAGCCTGTCCCTCCCGCCGCGGCTCCGCCCAGTCGGGAACTGAGAACGTGGCCCGCCAGCGGCCCTCGGGCAACTCGCCCGCGTGATCGTCCCGGTCGGCGGGAAAGCGGTGGCGGCGGCCCTCGACCTGCACGACCAGCAGCGGCTCATGATCCGCTTCCCCCCGGGGGCCCTGCCAGGCACCGCTCAGGGCCAGGCGGATCTCCCCCGGCGATGGACGGGAACCGTGCACGCGATCGAGGGCCAGCGGGAGTTCAGCGGGAACGAAGTCGGTCATGCCTCATCTGCGCCGGTCGCTGGGAGCGGCGACCGATCACCACCGAATCTACTCGGACGGAGTTGAGAATCCTGTAAGGGAGCGCGGCCCTAGCGCGAGTTGGCCGCGGCCTTGCGGCCGGCCACCAGGACTCCAGCCACTACGACGGCGGACACGCCGGCCATGGCGAGCTTCGCGCGCGGCCCGGAGACGCGGCGGCGCACGTACCACTTGCCGCCCTGCCAGACCAGGAAGCCGAGAACCTTGTAGCCCATGCCTGGGTACTACCCACGCCGGCGATCGCCTACGCACGAGGGTGCCCGCGAGCCGCCGGGCCGGGTCGGGCGCGCCGTCCCCTACGGCGGCGGGCTCCCGGCTCCCGTGCCCTGGGAATCGGCCGCCGGCTCTGAGTCGCCCGGACCGGCGCCGTGGCGGATCTGCCACGCCATCCGGGACTGCAGCGACCAGAGCTCGATGAAGCCCGGCGAGGCGGCCTGCGAGAACAGGCCGCCGGACTCGGAGAAGGTGGCCAGCTGGGCGTCATACACGGCATTGGGCGAGAAGCGGGTCACGACCCGGGCCGATCCCTTGTAGAGCCGGACCCCGATCCGGCCCGTGACCAGGGCGTTGGCAGCGTCCATGTAGGCATCCAGGTCTGCCCGCAGCGGCTCCCACCACAGCCCGGCGTAGACCAGGTAGGCCCAGCGCTGGTCGAGCGTCGGCTTGAGCTGATTCTGGTGGATCGTGCCGACCAGCTTCTCGAGCTCCTGATGAGCCAGGAGGATGATCGCCGCCGCCGGCACCTCGTAGATGTCCCTGACCTTCAGCCCGACGATCCGGTCCTCGATGTGATCCACGATCCCCACCCCGTGGCGGGCGCCGATCTCCCCCGCGCGCTCGATCAGCGCCACGGGTCCCAGGCGCTCGCCGTTCAGGGCCACCGGCACCCCACGCTCGAACTCGACTTCGACCACCTCGGCCTGGTCAGGAGCCAGCTCGGGCCGGGTGACGAGCTGGAAGACATCGTCCTCGGGCGCGTGCTCGAGATCCTCGATCCAGCGGCCCTCGCTGGAGCGGCCCCACAGGTTGTCGTCTATCGAGTAGGGGGCCACCTCTGAGCCGCCCTTGACGGGGATTCCGTGGCGGCGGGCGTAGGCGGCCTCCTCGTCGCGGCCCATGCGCCACGTCCGGACGGGCGCGATCACCTTGAGCTCCGGGGCCAGCGTGGCGACCGTGGCCTCGATCCGGACCTGGTCGTTGCCCTTTCCGGTGCACCCGTGGGCCACCGTGTCACACCCGGTGCGCAGCGCGTACTCGACGGCCAGCTTGGCGATCAGGGGACGTCCGAGCGCGGTGAACAGCGGGTAGCCGAGCCCGTAGATCGCGTTGGCCTTGATCGCCGGCAGGACGTAATCCCGGGCGAACTCCTCCCGGGCATCGATGACGTGGGCCTCGATCGCACCGATCTGCATCGCCTTGGCCTTGACCACCTCGTAGTCCTCGCCGGGCTGGCCGAGATTGATGGTCAGCGCCACGACCTCGGCCTCGTACTGGTCCTGGATCCACTTCAGCATCACACTGGTGTCCAGGCCGCCGCTGTACAGGAGGAGCACGCGGCCGACGGAGCTCGGGTCGGCGAGGTAGGAGGCACTGAGGTGCTGGATCGGATCGGTCATGGCCTGGGCAAGGGTATTGGCTTGAACGGGTGAGTACGGCGGGGCGCGACGGCGGGGATCTACAGGACGTGGCTGATCAGGTGGCGCGGGCCGGCGTCCCCGAGCTCGGCCAGCGAGCCGGCCGCCTCGACCCGCGCCCGGTGGGCATCGTGATCGAGGCGCTCGTGCAGCACGCCCATGGCCAGTACGGCCTGCGGACCGCGCGGCAACGTGGCCACCTCGTCGGCGACCCGGCGCAGCATGGACATCTGGACCTGGCGGTCCTGATGGCGGCCGAGCACATCCTGGACGGTCTTGAGCGGAGCGATCACCGGCTCGATCGCCGCCTCCGAGTGCAGCGGCACCGCGAACAGCTCGAGCAGATAGCGAAGCTCCTTGCCCTTCTTGCGCAACTCGTGCAGCCGATCGGCCGGTGAGTGGGCCGAGATCCCCTTCCCGAGCTTCAGCACGCGCTTGTAGACGCTGCGGACTCGGTCCGCGGAATACTCCCCGATCGGCAGCGTGGCGTCCTCGCGCTCGGCGGTCGAGATCTCGACCAGTGTCTCGAGCAGCATCTCCCAGTCGGTGAGCAGATCCGCGGTGCGCCGTGAGCGCAGCACGAGCGCGGTCTGCCCCTGCGCGGCCAGGCGCCGGTGCTCGAGCACCAGCCGCAGCGGATCCAGGTCCGGGTGCAGTGCCTCCGGCAGCAGCCCGCGGAGCGTTTCGAACTCCGTGACGTGGACATCGAGGTCGCGGGCCTCACCGGTCCCCTGCTGCAGCCAGCGGAACTCGCTGCGGAAGCCGCGCAGCTCGAGCGGCGGGAACACTCCGGCCAGCTGGCGCTGCACCGTTCGCGAGCGCCGGACCGCGATGCGGAACTGGTGCAGATACTCTGGGTCGGATCCGGTCAGGACACCCTCGCGGTTGGCCAGCATGACCTCGAGCAGTCGCCGCAGGACCGCGACCGCGGCCGCGTCGGAGCGCAGCTCGGAGGACAGTCCGACCCGGATCTTGGCCTTGGGAGGCCCGGCGCTCACCGGAGCAGCTCACCCAGGCGCCCGAGCGCCTGATCGATCTCCGCCTCGGTGACGATCAGCGGCGGCTCGAGCCGCAGGGTGGCGGGCCCGGTGGCATTCACGACCAGGCGCTGCTCGAGCAGGGCGCGACTGGCCAGCTCAGGCGCCGAGCGTCCGCCGACGAGGTCGAGGCCGATCATCAGCCCGCGGCCGCGAACCCCGCTGACCCCGGGCAGCGCCGCGAGACCGGCTGAAAGCCGCTCGCCAAGGCTGCGCACACGCTCGAGCAGCTCGGAATCCGAGCAGATCTCGAGCGCCACCAGGGCGGCCGCGGAGACCAGCGGGCCGCCGGCGAAGGTCGACCCGTGGTCGCCGGGCGCGAACACGTCGGCCAGACGGGGCCCGGTGATGAGCGCCCCGATCGGCAGGCCGCCGCCGAGCGCCTTGGCGCTGGTCATGGCGTCGGGTGTCACCCCGGTCTGCTCGTAGGCCCACAGGGTCCCGGTCCGCCCCATCCCGGTCTGGATCTCATCAAAGATCAGCGCGGCGCCGGTGCGGTCGCACGCCTCGCGCGCCGCCCGGAGCAGCTCGTCATCCAGGACGTTGATTCCGGTCTCGCCCTGGATCGGCTCGATCAGCACCGCGGCGGTGTCCGCATCGACGGCCGCGGCGAGCGCGGCCGGCTGCTTGGCCACGACCACGAACCCGGGCACGAGCGGTGCGAACGGCTCTTGTTTGGACTCCTGCGGGGTGGCGGACAGCGCGCCGTAGGTGCGGCCGTGAAAGGCCTCCTCAAGGACGACGATGTTGCCTCGGGGCCGCGCCCGCCGGGCCAGCTTGATCGCCGCCTCGTTGGCCTCGGCACCCGAGTTGCACAGGAACACCTTGCCACCCAGGGAGCTCTCGGCCAGCGCCGCGGACAGGCGCAGAGCGGGTTCGGTGTAGTAAAGGTTCGTCGCGTGGGTCAGACGCCCGACCTGATCACGCACGGCGGCAACCACCCGCGGGTGGCAGTGCCCGACGTTGAGCACGGAGATCCCGGCCAGGAAGTCCAGGTACTCGTGGCCGTCGGCGTCCCACAGCCGCACTCCGTCGCCGCGTACGAACTGAACCGGGTTGCGAACATAGGTCCCGATCGCGTAGGCGCGCTCCAGCTGCTGCAGCTCGGCCAGGGAGGCGCTCACCGCTCGGCTCCGATCTTGGTGCCCTGACCGGCGTCGGTGAACAGCTCGAGCAGCAGGCTGTGGGGCACGCGGCCATCGACGATGTGGGCGAAGCTGACGCCGCCTCCGATCGCGTCGAGGCAGGCCTGGAGCTTGGGCCGCATGCCGCCGGCCACAGTGGGCAGGGCCGCGGCGACCTCCTCGGCATCGGCCTCGGAGATGACGCTCTCGGGGTCGGCGGGGTCGCGCAGCCAGCCGGCCACGTCGGTCAGAAACATGATCTTGTAGGCACCGAGTGCCCTTGCCACCGCACCCGCGGCCTCGTCGGCGTTGATGTTGTAGGAGTGGCCCTCGCGATCGGCGCCCACGCTGGCCACGACCGGGATGTAGTCCTGCGCGATATGCATGAGGACATCGACGTCGACCCGCTCGATCTTGCCCACGAACCCGATGTCCTGACCGCTCGGCGCCGCCTGGCGAGAGGCGCGGAACAGCAGGCCGTCGTCCCCGCACAGCCCGACCGCAGACTGGCCATGGCGTCCCAGGCGCAGGACGATGTCCTTGTTGACCTTGCCCACCAGGACCATCTTGGCCACCTCGACGGTGGCCGCGTCGGACACGCGCAGGCCGTCCACGAACTCGACCGGCAGCGCGAGCCGCTCCATATAGCTCGTGATCTCCGGACCGCCGCCGTGGACGACGATCGGGTTCATGCCCACGTACTTGAGCAGCACCACGTCGCGGGCGAACTCCTCACGCAGGGCGGCATCGACCATGGCCGCGCCGCCGTACTTGATGACCACCGTCTGACCATGGAACTCCCGGATGTACGGGAGTGCCTCGAGCAGCGTGGTTATGTCGCGGGTCGGGCGCGGCGGCATCAGGTCGTGTAGTCGGCGTTGATCGTCACGTACTCGTGACCGAGGTCGGAGAAGTAGAGCTCGGCCTCGGCGCCCTCGCCGGGCAGGCCGATCTCGTACTCGACCTCGTCGCGGGTGACCGCGCGGGCCAGCGCCGCGGAGTCATGGGGCGCGTAGCTCCCGGCCGAACAGACGGGAACGCCCTCGATCGCGATGTCGACCGGCAGCGGCGCGGTGCCGGGCAGGGCGGCGCCCACGGCCTGGATGATCCGCCCCCAGTTGGGGTCCCCGCCGTACAGCGCGGTCTTGACCAGGGCCGAGTTGGCCACGGCGCGGGCCGCGGCCCCGACCGCCTCCTCGTGGCCGCCGCGCACGATGACCCGGCCGATCCGGCGAGCGCCCTCGCCGTCCCGGATGACCATCAGAGCCAGCTGGCGCAGCAGCGCGTCGAGCGCCTCCCCGAAGCGCAGCTCATCCTCGCTCTCGGGCTCGATGCGCACGCCGGAGGCGCCGCTGGACTGGAGGATCACCGTGTCGTTGGTGGACAGC
The DNA here is from genome assembly GCA_036392135.1 of Solirubrobacteraceae bacterium. GTDB lineage: Bacteria > Actinomycetota > Thermoleophilia > Solirubrobacterales > Solirubrobacteraceae > Palsa-465. The sequence goes on along the minus strand of DASVYO010000154.1, from coordinate 22,734 downwards.
TGGCCGTCCACGCTGATCCGCTCGAACGACCGCCGCAGGCATACTCCGAGCAGCAGCTCGCAGGTCCCGGCCGCCAGGACGGCGTCGGTTTGAATGAAGCAGAGTAGGGTGGCGAACCGGGGTGAGATCATGCCCGCGCCCTTGGCCTGGGCGGTCAGCGTGACCGGGCCGGAGGGCAGCTGCACCGCAAGCCGGGCGCGTTTCTCGAAGGCGTCGGTCGTCTGGATCGCGGCCGCGAAGGCCTCGTCCCCATCCGCCGACAGTGCGTGACCGGCCGCGAGAATCCCGGCGTTGACCTGCTCCATCGGCAGCGGCACGCCGATCACCCCGGTCGAGGCGACGGCCACGCGATCCTCGGCCACGCCGGCCACGATCGCCGCGGCGCCCTGCATCTTGGCCGCGTTCTCGAACCCGGGCCGGCCGGTGGCGGCGTTCGCGTTACCCGAATTGACGACCACGGCCTGGACCGCTCCGAGCCGGCAGCGCTCGGCACAGAGCAGCACCGGCGGCGCCGGCACGCCGGTGGCGGTGAAGCGGACCGCGGAGGTGGTCTCGGCTGCGGTGGAGACGACCAGGCCGACATCGGGGAGTCCGCCGGCCTTGATCCCGCCCGCCACGCCGGCGGCGCGGAACCCCGGCGCCAGTCCGGCCCCGCCGAGCTCGGTGACGTGATCGGGCCGACCGATCCAGCGGCTGGTGAAGAACCCGGGCCTCATGTGATCCCCTCTCCCTCGGGGCGCCCGAACATGAGGTTGAGATTCTGGATCGCCTGGGAGGCGGCGCCCTTCCACAGGTTGTCGATGGCCGCGAAGCTGATCAGGCGACCGGTCCGCTCGTCACGGTGCACGGAGATGCGGCAGATGTTGGTCTCGCGGACGTCGCGCACACCCGGCGGCCGCTCGGAGATCTCCACGAACGATTCGCCGGCGTAGAACTCCTCATACAGGGCCCGGGGGTCATCGACCGGCTCGTCGGTCGGCGTCACGTAGCAGCTGACCAGCTCCCCCTGGTCCAGCGGCAGCAGGTGCGGAGTGAACGTGATCCGGACCTCGGCCCCGAGGGCCGCCAGCTCCTGCTCGATCTCGGGAGTGTGGCGATGGCGGGCCACGCCGTAGGCGCTGACGTTCTCGTCCACGGTCACGAAGTGCGTCTTCTCGGTGGCCGTGCGGCCGGCGCCCGAGACCCCGGACTTGGCGTCGACGACCACGTCCCCGACCAGTCCGGCGGCGGCCAGCGGGGCCAGTGCGAGCAGCGTCGCGGTCGGGTAGCACCCGGGATTGGCGACGATCTGCGCGTCGCGGATCTGCACCCGGTAGCGCTCGGGCAGGCCGTAGACGGCTTGCGAGATCAGCTCCGGGTGGGGATGGTCCCGGTACCACTCGGCATACACGCCGGCGTCCCGGAGCCGGAAGTCGGCACTCAGATCGATCACCCGCACCCCGCGGGCGACCAGCGCGCTCACGACCTCGGCCGCCGCGCCGTGCGGGTAGGCGACGATCGCCGCCTCGACCTCGCTATGGCGGTCGAGGTCGAGCTCCTCAAGGACCAGGGCCACCCGGTGATGGGGGTACAGGTCATCGAGGCGCCGGCCCACATCGGAGCGCGAGGTGATCGTCTGCAGCTCGAAGGCGGGGTGCCGGTCCACGAGCCGGGCGCTGAGCGCGCCGGCATAGCCGGCGGCCCCGAACACCGCCACGCGGGGCCGTCCCTCAGGACTCACGGACGCGCCCCTGCAGCTGCTCGGTCAGCGCCACGACGATCTGGCGGCGGCGGGCGGCCACCTCCTCATCGGTGAGGGTGCGGTCCGCGGCCCGGTAGCTCAGCCGCAGGGCCAGCGACACGTGGCCCGCGCCGATCCGCTCGGCATCCCGGTACACGTCGAACACCTCGGCCGAGGCGAGCAGCGGCTCCCCCGCGGTGAGCGCCGCGGCCACGACCTCGGCCGCGGTGACGGTCTCGGGCACGATCACCGCCAGGTCCTCACGCACCTCGGGGAAGCCGGTCACATCCCGGTAGGCGGGCTCCTCGGCCGCGGCCGCGATGGTGGCGAAGTCAACCTCGAAACCGGCCAGCACGTCGCTGAAGTCCCAGTCCGCGGCCACCTGGGGATGGATCTCCCCCACCCATCCGGCCGGCCGGCCGGCCACCAGCAGTGCGGCCGCCCGACCGGGGTGCAGGTAGGGCTCTGGCGCCCCCGGGGTCAGCGACCACGGTGCGTGCAGCGCGTCCAGGAGGCTGCCGAGGATGCCCTTGGCGGTGTAGAAGTCGGCGGAGCGCGGGGACTGCTCGCGCCACGTCGGCCGACGCACCGGGCCGGTGAGCAGGGCCGCGATCCGATAGGGCTCATGCGGCAGCAGCTGATCCCCGGGCAGGTACACCGCGCCGGCCTCGAACAGGCGGATCGCGTCCGCCCCGCGGGCCCGGTTGCGCCGCAGGGCGTCGAGCAGGCCGCCGAGCAGGACGGTCCGCATCCGGGCCTGCTCGCGCGACATCGGGTTGGCCAGGGCGAGGAACGGTCGCGCCCCGATCCGCAGCCGCTCCGCCTGCTCGGGGGCCGAGAAGCTCCAGCCCACCGTCTCGTGCAGGCCCTGCGCGGCCAGCGCGTCGGAGGCGCGCCGGCGCAGGCGCTGCTCGCGGGTCAGACGGCCCGAGACGCCCGTCCGCGGCGGCAGCGTGGCCGGCAGCACCGCCAGCGCGCCGAGCCGGGCCACCTCCTCGATCAGGTCGGCCTCGCGGGTCACGTCGCCACGCCGGAACGAGGGCACGGTGACGTCGAGACCGTCCGGCGCGTCGGCCGTATCGAACTCGAGCGCCCGGAGGATCTCGGCGCTGCGCTGGCGCGGGATCTCCAGCCCCAGCAGGCCGGCGACCCGCGCGTCACGCAGGCGGATCGTGGCCGGCGGAGCCCCCGGACCCCCGACATCGATCGTGCCCGGGACCAGGCGGGCGCCGCACAGCTCGATCATCAGCTGGGCGGCCACGGCCTGCGCGTCCATCGCCTGCTCGGGCTCGAGCTGCTTCTCGAAGCGGCCCGAGGCCTCGGTCCGCAGGCCGAGCCTGAGCGATGTGCGGTGGATGTTGGGGCCGTTCCAGGTCGCCGCCTCCATCAGCACGCGGCGCGTGTCCGGGCCGACCTCCGACCGGGCGCCGCCCATGACCCCGGCGATCGAGGTCGGGCCCTCAGCGTCGGCGATCAGGACCATGTCGTCGGTCAGCGTCCGGGTCTGCCCGTCCAGCGTCTGCATCTGCTCCCCGGACCGAGCTCGCCGCACGGTCAGCCTGGCGCCCGCCACCCGGTCGAGATCGAAGGCATGCAGCGGCTGGCCGGTGAGCAGCATCACGTAGTTGGTGATGTCGACGACGTTGGAGATCGGACGTTGCCCGGCGGCCATCAGGCGGGCCTTGAGCCACCGCGGCGAGGGACCGATTCGCACGTTCTCGAACGCCCGGGCGGTGAAGCGCGGGCAGCGCTCGGCGTCCGTGACCTCGACGCGGACGGCTTCGAGGCTCCCCGGCCGGCCCGGATCCTCATTCCAGGGCGGAGGCACCAGGGCGGCGCCGGTTGCAGCGTGCACCTCCCGAGCCACGCCGTAGACACCGAGGCAATCGGGACGGTTCTGGGTGATCTCCAGGTCAAGCACGTCGGTGGCGATCGGCAGCACGTCTCGCAGGGGCGCGCCTGGAGTCAGGCCGTCCTCGGACAGGACCATGATGCCGTCGTGGTCGGTGCCGATCCCGACCTCGTCCTCGGCCAGGATCATGCCCGCGGACGTCTGGCCCCGGAGCTTGACCACCTTGAGCTTCGTGCCGTCGGGCAGGATCGCGCCGGGCTTGGCCACGGCCACCGTCTGGCCGGCGGCGACGTTCGGCGCCCCGCAGACGATCTGGCTCGGCTCCGCCTCCCCCACGTCGACCGTGCACACCCGCAGCCGGTCAGCATCCGGATGCGGGTCGGCGCTCAGGACCCGGCCGACCACGAACCGCTCGAGCGCGGCGACCCCATGGTGCTCGACGCGCTCCACCTCGGTGCCGGTCATGGCCAGCCGCTCGGCCAGACCGGCCGCGTCGAGCTCGGGGCGGCAGTACTCGTGCAGCCATTGCACGGGGACGCGCATCAGAACTGCTCCAGCATGCGGATGTCGTTCTCGTAGAGCAGCCGCAGGTCGGGCACGCCGTACTTGAGCATGGCGATCCGCTCGATGCCCATCCCGAAGGCAAAGCCCTGGGTGCGCGCGGGGTCGTAGCCGTACTCGGCGACCTGGGCGAACACGTTGGGGTCGACCATCCCCGCGCCCAGGATCTCGATCCAGGCCGTGCCCTTGCACAGGGGGCAGCGCTGCCCGTCGGCCCTCACGCCGCCGCTGCAGTTAAAGCAGGACACGTCGACCTCGACGCTCGGCTCGGTGAACGGGAAGAAATGCGGCCGCATGCGGACCTCGCGCTCGTCCCCGAACACGGCGCGGGCGAAGGTCAGCAGCGTGCCCTGCAGGTCGGCCAGCGTCACCCCCTCATCCACGGCCAGCCCCTCCACCTGGTGAAACTGCGGGGTGTGGGTGGCGTCCGAGTCAAGGCGGTACACGCGCCCGGGCATGACGATGTACAGCGGTGGCGGCTGTTGCTCCATCGCCCGCAGCTGTACGGGCGAGGTGTGGACGCGCAGCAGCGGCGCCTGGGGATCGAAGATGTCCACCGAGTCGCGCTCGCCGACGTAGAAGGTGTCGGTCATCAGCCGCGACGGATGGGTGGGGTCGAAGTTGAGGCCGTCGAAGTTGTAGTAGACCGTCTCGACCTCGGGTCCTTCGGCGACGCTGAAGCCGAGCCCGACGAACACGTCCTCGATTTCGCGCCAGGTGGCGGTGATGAGGTGCAGGCGGCCGACCGCCGGCAGCGGGTCTCCCGGCAGCGTCACGTCGAGACGGTCCTGCTCGAGCCGCGCGTCAAGCTCGGCCCGGGCCAGCGCTGCGCCGCGCGCCTCGATCGCCGCCTCGAGCTTCTGGCGCGCCTGGTTGGCCGCCTGGCCGGTGGCGGCGCGCACCTCGGGGGCCAGCTGGGCGACGCCGCGGAGCAGGTTGGGCAGCTCCGCCTTGCGGCCCAGGAAGCGGATCCGGACCTCCTCGAGCGCTTCGGTGCCGGACGCCGCAGCAACGGCGGCCAGCGCCTGTGACTCGATCTGCGCGATGCGGTCGGTGGTCTGGCTCACTGCGGCGGGATCCTAGTTATCTCATAGAGCGCGACGGTGGCCGCCATGGCCGCGTTCAGGGAGTGCGAGGCGATCGGGATCCGGGCGATGTGATCGGCGCCGGCGACCAGCTCCCGGGGCAGGCCCTGGCGCTCGGCGCCGATCATCAGGGTGGCCGCCCGGAGCTCCAGCGCCTGCAGGGGCGGACCCTCCCCCGCGACCAGGGCCACGGTCGGCCCCGGCAGCCTGCCGGGAGGGTCCGCGCGGGCGAGGGTCACGGTGAAGATCGCCCCCATGCTCGCCCGGACGGCCTTTGGCCCGTAGGGATCCGCGGTGCCCGGCCCGACGGCGACCGAGTCGGCACCGAACGCCTGCGCGGAGCGCAGCACCGTACCGACGTTGCCCGGGTCGGCGACCCCGTGCAGGTAGACGCACAGCGGCCCGGTCGCCGCGGGCGCCCAGCGCTCCTGGTAGACGGCCAGCGTCCGGGTGCCGGACCCCAGCCCCGAGATCCCGGCCAGCAGCTCAGGCTCGACCTCGAGCCCCGGCAGACCGCTGCCGGCCGCCGACAGCCGTTCCACGGCCGACCAACCCGCGGCGTCGGCCGCGGCCAGCAGATCCTCGCCCTCGGCCACGAACCGCCCCGCCCGGGTCCGGACGCGCCGCTGCCGGGTCAGCCTGCGGATCTCCTTGAGCTTCTCGTTGTGGGGGCTGGTGATGGTCACGGGGATAAAAAAAGGCGCCGACTCCAATGGAGCGGCGCCCGGGTGGGTGCTGGTGTTCGGCTGGGGTGAGCTCAGCCGGCGGCCAGCGCCTCACGGGCGCGCTCGGCAAAGCGTCGGAAGGTGTCGGCGTCGTGGACGGCCATGTCGGCCAGGATCTTGCGATCCAGCTCGACGCCGGCCGTCTGGAGGCCATGCATGAACTGCGAGTAGGACAGGCCGTTCTGGCGCGCGGCGGCGTTGATGCGGGTGATCCACAGCCGACGGAAGTCGCGCTTGCGGTTACGGCGATCCCGGTAGCGGTACTGATCGGCCTTGAGCACCGCCTCCTTGGCCGTCCGGTAGTGGCGGCTGGCGTCGCCCCGGTAGCCCTTGGCCATCTCCAGGGTGGCGCGGCGCTTCTTGCGGGCGTGCAGTGAACGCTTGACGCGGGTCATGCGCGCTTGGCTCCGAGCAGGGTCTTGACGGCCTTCTCATCCACCTTGGCGATGGCCGCGGGCTGGCCGAGCTTGCGCTTGCGCTTGGGCGACTTCTTCTCGAGGATGTGGCTCGTGAAGGAGTGCCGTCCCCGGACCTTGCCCGAGGCGGTCAGCTTGAAGCGCTTCTTGGCGCCGGAATGCGTCTTCATCTTCGGCATCGAAACGAGCAGTAAAGCAGACCCGCAGCCCGGGCCCGGAGCGGGCTGAGCGGACGAGCGAGCGGCCCGATCAGCCGGTGGGGCCGGTCAGGCGGCGGCGTCGCTGGGGGCGGGCTCTGAGCTGCTGTCCGCGGTGGCGCCGGAAGCCCGCCCCGAGCGGCTCGACGCGGCGCCGTTGTGACGCCCGTTGCCGTGCTCGGAGCCGCCCTCGGAGCCGTCACCGGCGGGGGGCTTGGCACCCTCCACCTCGCCGGCCAGCACCGCCTTGGAGGGGGCCAGCATCATCGTCATGTTGCGCCCGTCCTGCAGGGGGGTCTGCTCGACGACGGCCACCTCGGACAGCTCCCCGGCCAGCTTCTCGAGCAGCGCGGTCCCCCGTTCGGGGTGCGTCACCTCGCGCCCGCGGAACATGATCGTCACTTTGACCCGGTCCTTGCCGAGCAAAAAGCGCCGCACGTGGCCCTTCTTGGTGTCGTAGTCGTTCTGGGCGATCTTGGGGCGGAACTTGATCTCCCGGATGTTGATCTGCTGCTGATGCTTGCGGGCCGCCTTCTGCTTCTGGACCTGCTCGTACTTGTACTTCGAGTAGTCGAGCACGCGGCACACGGGCGGGCGGGCGTCGGGGGCCACCTCGACCAGGTCGAGGTCGCGCTGCTGCGCGTAGGCGAGCGCCTCGGACGTCTTGATCACGCCGATCTGCTTGCCGTCCTCGCCAACGAGCCTCACCTCAGGGACGCGGATGCGGTCGTTGATCCGAGTCTGGTCCCGCTCGGGCGGGCGCCGGTCAAATCTGCGGGGAACCGGCACTAGTGGGAAGCGCGGCGTGGGGTCAAACGGTGCCGGGCCGTGTGTGTTGCGTTCGGATCAACAAGCGCGAGTATAGCGGCGAAATCAGCGCCGGGCACGAGTTTCGACCAGCTTCTCGACCTGGGCCGCAAACTCGCTCACGGGCACCGATCCGGCATCGCCGGAGCGATGCTCGCGGACGCTGAGCTGATGGGCCTCCTGCTCGCGATCGCCGACGACCAGCATGAAGGGGATCTTGCGCAGCTCGGCATCGCGGATCTTGCGCGACACCGATTCGCTCCGGTCATCCAGCTCGACCCGCACCCCGGCGGCGGACAGCTCGTCACGAACCTGGGCGCCGTAGCCGAGATGACGGTCCGAGATCGGCAGCACGATCGCCTGCACCGGGCTCAGCCAGACCGGCAGCTCGCCGGCCGTGTGCTCGAGCAGGATGCCGATGAAGCGCTCGTAGGACCCCATCAGCGCGCGATGGATCATCACCGGCCGGTGCTCGGCGTTGTCGGCCCCGGTGTAGACGAGATCGAATCGCTCGGGGAAGTTGTAGTCCAGCTGCACCGTCCCGAGCTGCCAGGAACGACCCAGCGAGTCGGTCATGTGCATGTCGATCTTGGGACCGTAGAAGGCGCCGTCGCCCTCGTTCAGCTCGTAGCTGAGGCCCTGGCCCTCGAGGGCGCTGATCAGCGCCGCCTCGCTGTGGTCCCAGAGCGCGTCCGACCCGATGCGCTGCTCCGGCCGGGTGGACAGCTCCAGCCGCACGTCGAAACCGAAGATCTCATAGGTGGCGAAGGCGAACTCCAGGCAGGCCGCCACCTCCTGCTGGATCTGCTCCTCAGTGCAGAAGATGTGAGCGTCGTCCTGGGCGAAGCCGCGCGTGCGCAGCAGGCCGTGGAGGGTGCCGCTGGGCTCGTTGCGGTGCAGCAGGCCGGGCTCGGAGTAGCGCACGGGCAGATCCCGGTAGGAGTGGGGGCGCAGCGAGTACATGTGCGCATGCCCGGGGCAGTTCATGGGCTTGATCGCCATCGCCCGCTCCTCGGACTCGGTCAGGAACATGTTCTCGCGGTACTTGTCCCAGTGACCGGAGGTCTTCCACAGCGAGCTGTCGAACAGCTGCGGCGTCTTGACCTCCGTGTAGCCCCGCGGGGCGCCCATCTCGCGGCTGAGGGCGACCAGCGAGTTGAACACGTGCGCGCCCGCCGGGTACCAGAAGGCCATCCCCGGAGCGGCCTCCGAGAAGCCGAACAGGCCCAGCAGCGGCCCCAGCCGGCGGTGGTCGTTGGCCCGGGCGCGCTCGATCCGCTCCTGGAACTCCTGGAGCTCCTGGCCGGAGAAGAAGGCGGTCCCGTAGATGCGGGTGAGCATCTGGCGGTGGGAATCACCGCGCCAGTACGCGCCGGCCACCGATTGCAGCCGGAAGGCCTTGATGCGCTTCGTGCTCGGGGCATGCGGGCCCCGGCAAAGGTCGGTGAACGGGCCGTTGGTGTAGAGCGAGACCGTGCGGGCGCCCTGGTCGCGAATCAGGTCCTCGATGAGCTCGACCTTGTAGGGCTGATCCTGAGCCCGGAAGCGCTCGAGCGCCTCGGCCACCGGCACGTCCTCACGCACGAACGGCTCATCGGCGGCGATGTGCGCCCGCATCCGCTCCTCAATGCGCTCGAAGTCGGCGTCGCTGATGCTCACCCCGGGCGGGAACTCGAAGTCGTAGTAGAAGCCATCCTGGATCGCCGGGCCGATCGAGATCTTGACTCCGGGGTAGAGATCGAGCACCGCGGCCGCCAGCACGTGCGCGGTGTCGTGTCGGATCAGGGCCAGGGCCTCCTCGCCGCTGCGCTCGGTGAGAATCTGCAACTCCGATGCGTCGCCGTTCGGTGAGGGCAGCGGCCGGGACAGGTCACGCACGTCGCCGCCGACCTTGACCGCCAGCGCGGCCCGGGCCAGCCCGGGACCGATCGCCGCCGCCGCGTCGGCGCCGGTGGCCTGGTCGGGCAGGGCGAGGGGTGTGCCGTCGGGAAGCCGGTACTCCATGGGACGATCCTAGGGGTTCTCGGGGGTGACGGGACGGGCCGCTCCCGCTACATTAAGGCGACCCCAGGGACGATTAGCTCAGCTGGGAGAGCGCCGCCTCGACAAGGCGGAGGTCACTGGTTCGAGCCCAGTATCGTCCACTACTTCTTCTGTAGTAGTTCCGTGTCCGCCGGATGTCGCCGGTCCCGGGTTCGGCGCCGTCTGCCGGCCGTCGGCATCGCAGTACCGGCGGGGGTCGGCCGCGAAGGCGTGGCGGCAGTGCTCGGAGCAGAAGTAGAACGTGTGGCCGCCGAGGTTCTCGGTCACGGCCTTGCTGCGGTCGACCTTCATCCCGCAGACCGGGTCAGTCGCGCCGCGGTGGCCGGTCAGCCAGAACAGCGCGCCGAACACGCCGAGGCCGGCGATGTTGAGGAACAGCTTGTAGTTGACCGTGATGGTGCTGAAGATGTCGGTCCGGCTCGGCCGTGCGCCGCCGGGGATGAGGCCGAGCCCGGCGAACCCGCCGTCCACGATCAGCGCGGCGGCGACCATGGTCACAAACATCAGCGCGGTGATGCGCAGTGCGTAGGCGTTGCCGTAGTACTTGCGGTAGATGGCCCCGATCGGCAGGACGATGAGGTCGGCGAAGATGAAGGCCATCACGCCGGCGAAGCTGATCCCGCCGCTCCACAGCACCGCCGCGAGCGGGACGTTGCCGACCGAGCAGACGAACGACAGCACCGCGATCACGGGGCCGATGAACGCGCCCCACACGGTCTGCACGATGTGCGGTGAGCCGGTGAGAAACAGCGAGTGCAGGAAGCCGTTGCCGAGTTGGGCGACGAACCCGGCGAGCAGGAAGCCGATCGTGATCTCCCTCCACAGCATCTGCCAGTCGCCGCGGAAGTTGTGCGCGACGTCCGACCAGGCGGAGGCGGTGGTCAGCCGCTGACGCCAGCTCAGCTGGCCGCCGGCCGCGTGATGCTGGTGGCCGCTGTCGGCGGCCTGGGCGTGCACGCGAGCGCGTTCCTCGAGCTGCGGGGAGACGAAGACGCGCAGCAGCAGCGCCATCAGGACGATCATCACGATGCCGCCGATGTACTCGGCCAGCGTGAACTGCCAACCGATCAGGACCCAGAGCACCAGCCCGAGTTCCCAGACGAGGTTGGTCGAGGCGAACTGGAAGGCGAGGGCCGAGGCGGCCGAGGCACCCTTCTGGAACAGGCTCTTGCCGATCGCGACGGCGGCGTAGGAGCACGACGAGGAGGCGGCGCCCAGAGCGGTGGCGACCGCGACCGGTCGCGCGCCGTCGCCCGCCAGGGCGTTCTCGATCTGCTCACGCGGCACCCACGCCTGAACGACGGCGGAGATCAGGAAGCCGAAGACCAGCGCCCACCACACCGCCCAGCCCATCAGGAAGGCGTCGCGCAGACCGTGCCAGATGACGTCGAGGACAGCGTTCATCGCCTCATTCAATTCGGATACCCCCGCACCGTATCAGATACCCGTGGGGGGTACCTGGTAGGATGGTGCGATGAGCTCCGGAGCCACCCCCACGCGCGGCTACAGCGCAACCAAGGACCAGCTGCTCCAGCGCCTGCGACGCATCGAGGGCCAGGTCCGCGGCATCCAGGGCATGGTCGAGGAGGACCGCTACTGCGTCGACGTCCTCACCCAGATCGGCGCCGTCCAGGCTGCGCTGGACAAGGTTGCGCTCGGGCTGCTCGACGATCATGCCCATCATTGCGTGATGGGCGCGGCCGACGATGAGCGCGACGCGAAGACCGCGGAGCTGATGGCCGCGGTCGGGCGACTCATGCGCCGCGGCTAGGCGTCCACTGGCCTCTCCGGTCAGGCCGTCGCGTCGACCCGGAAGGTGACCTGCCCCACCGTCCGCACTAGACGCACGAACTGCGGGCACATCATGCCCGGCGCGCAGACCGGGCGCTCGACCTCGTCCACCCGCGCCAGATAGCTGCCGGCGCACCAGCGGCCGCCGAGCCGGGCCGGGTCAAGCGGTATGTCCAACGCGGTCCCCGCCGCCGCCGACGGGACGGGAACCGTTCGGCTGCCAAGGCAACCGGCCTTCTGAGGCCCGCGCACCCCGAGCTCGAAGCCCCGCTGCGTGCCGGCCCTGACCCCCGAGGCCGCCGGCACGATGAAGCGCAGTTGAAACACCGTGGCAGGCCGACCGACGGCGGGGCTGACCGTCAATGGGACGGCGGGCCGTGCAGAAGCGCTGGTCCGCGTCGAGGCGGCGGTGCCGCAGGCGGCCAGGACGGCAGACAGGCCGACGGCGGCACCGGCGCGGCGGAGGCTTGGCAGCGCGGCCCTCATGGCCGCTTCGATGTTATTCCTGAGGCGGCATCAGGCCGACGCGATGAACGCCGACAGCTCGCGCTTGGCGTCGCTCAGGACCGGTTCGCCATGGGCCAGGAGCAGCCGCTCGAAGTCGAGCTCGAGCAGCCGGCGGTAGGCCGCGGCCAGCCCGGCCCGGGTCCTGGCCGGATCATCCATGAGCTGGTCGGGGACGAACGCGAGCCCGTCGCTCCCCGGCCATCGCACCACCCCGTCGGCACAGGCCAGCGCCCGATGGTCGGGAATGTGGAGGGCTGTCTCGTCCGGGCAGATCGCGCCGACCTCGTGGGCGATGATGCCGCCGGGGAGCTCGTCCCCGAATGCGAAGGGCGTCACCGGCCCGCGGCCCTCCAGCTCGTGGACCCCGGCCCGCACACAGTGGACCTCGGTGCCGAAGGCGGTGTGCAGCTTGAAGCTGTCCCGGCTGTGGTGGCGGTTGGTGAGCAGGCTGTGCTCGGGCGGACGCTGCTCGAACCAGGCCAGCCCCTCGGCCGGCAGCAGCGGATCGAGGACCACCCGCTCGTCGGCGAGGTAATAGGAGCTGACCTCCTTGCCGATGTGGGGATGAACGGCGGTCCAGTGCCATAGTCCGGGCGCGATCTCACGCATGAGCCAGAGGCTAGCCGCGAAGCGTGAGATCCTCATGCGGGAGACGCCGGTGAATAACGTTGACCGATCAACTAGGATGTAGCCATGAGCACGCTGACCGAGGACAAGCTTGAGGGAGCCGCGCTCGAGGCCTGGCGCAGCTACCTGCAGAGTCACGCCTCGATCGTCCGCGCTCTGGACGCCGAGCTGATCAGCGATCACGGCATCACCAGCCGCGACTACGAGGTGCTGCTGTATCTGGCTCAGGAGCCCGAGCAGCGCCTCGCCATGTCGGCGCTGGCCGAACGCACGATGCTCACCCGCTCCGGGATCACACGGTTGGTCGACGGGCTCGTGAGGGCGGGTCTGATCGAGCGGGTCGCCTGCCCCCGCGACGCGCGGGTGTCCTACGCCCAGCTGACCAGCGCCGGGTACGAGAAGCTCCGCGCGGCCGGCTGCTCGCACGTGCGCAGTATCCGCCGCCTGTTCCTGGAGCATTTCTCCGGCCCCGAGCTCGACCAGCTGGCCACGCTGTTGAGCCGCCTGCCCGGGGCGCCCGCGGCCGGCGCCTGCACCGTCGAATAGGCCGCTCGCCCCGGCGACCGGGCCGCCACCCAGCGACGCGCGGGCATGAATTCCTCCACCAGATGGTTGATAGCTCAATACTTGACCTCGCAAGCGAATTCGCTATACTTGGTTGCACAGTCAACCATCAGGGAGCGAACTCCACATGTCAGCCACCACCATCACCGACCGGATTCCGGCCGGCACCTACAACGTAGACCCGACCCACTCCAACGTCGGCTTTGAGGTCCGCCACATGGGCATCGCCACCGTGCGCGGCAGCTTCCACAAGTTCGAGGGCCGGCTCCAGGTGAGCGAGGACAGCACGCTGCTCGAGGGCACCGTCGCCGTCGACAGCATCGACACCAACGAGCCGAACCGCGACGGGCATCTGCAGTCCCCGGAGTTCTTCGATGTCGCCCGGTATCCGCAGATCACCTTCAGCTCCACCTCCACCGAGCCCTACGGCGAAGGTCAGATCCGCCTGAACGGCGAGATCACCATCAAGGGCACCACCAGGCCGATCGTGCTGACCGGGATCGTCGGCGAGGGCGGCGAGGACCCGTGGGGCAACCAGCGCATCGGCCTCGAGCTTGAGGCCAAGATCGACCGGCGCGAGTTCGATCTCAAGTGGAACCAGACGCTGCCCAACGGCAATCTGCTGGTCTCCAACGAGGTCAAGCTGCTGGTCTCCGTGTCCGCGGTCAAGGCCGCCTAGTCCGATGCGGATCCTGGCCATCTCCGGCAGCCTGCGGGCGGCGTCGTACAACACGGCACTGCTCCGGGCTGCGGCCGAGCTCGCCCCGCCGGGGGTCGAGATCGAGCTCTACGACAACCTCGAGGGGCTTCCGCCCTACAACGAGGACCGCGACACGGACGCGCCGCCGTTCGAGGTCCGGCGGCTGCGCGAGGCCATCGGGCGGGCCGACGCCGTGCTGTTCGCGACGCCCGAGTACAACACGACGATGCCCGGCCAGATCAAGCAGGTGGTCGATTGGGCCTCCCGCCCCCACGGACCCGGGTCCGCGCTGTGGGGCAAGCCCGCAGCGGCGGTCGGCGTCAGCGTGACCGACTACGGCGCGATGTGGGCCCAGGACCATCTGCGCAAGGCGCTCGCCCTGGCCGGCGCGCGGGTCCTGGACCGGGAGCTTCCGGTGGCCCGGGCCGCAGAGCTGTTCGACGCGGACGGCCGCCTGGTTGAGGCGGAGACCCGCGAGCGCCTGGCCGAGCTCGTCACGAGCCTGGTCGAGCATCACCACGAGTACGCGAAGGCGGCGTAGCCTCCCATGCCGATGTCAAATCCCCTTGCCGCCGGCGCCGTCCCCGCGATCGCTCCCGGCACGACGATGGGCGCGGTTCACCTGACCGTGTCCGACCTGGACCGCTCGCTCGCGTTCTACGAGCGGGTGGTGGGTCTGCGCGCCGGCGAGCGTGACGACGGGGACATCGTGCTGAGCGGCGCGGACGGAGAGGCGCTGGTTCGGCTGCACGGTGAGCGCTCGGCCCCGGCCCTCGACCGTCGCGCAACCGGCCTGTTCCACCTGGCCATCCTCCTCCCCACCCGCCTCGATCTGGCCTTCGCCCTGGCCCGTCTGTCCGCCTCCCGCTGGCCGCTGGACGGGGCCTCGGACCATCTCGTCTCCGAGGCTCTGTACCTGTCGGACCCGGACGGCAACGGGATCGAGATCTATCGCGATCGGCCTCGGGTGCAGTGGCGGCGATCCGACGGCGAGCTCCAGATGGCCACGCTGCCGCTGGACCTGCGCGATGTCGCCGGCGAGCTGGCCACGGCCGGTGAGCCCCAGCCGCACGTCCCCGCCGGGACGACGATCGGCCACGTCCACCTGCAGGTCTCCGAGCTCGAGGCCAGTGAGCGCTTCTACGCCGGGGTGCTCGGCTTCGAGGTCATGGTGCGCACGTACCCGGGCGCGCTGTTCGTGGCCGCCGGCGGCTATCACCACCACCTGGGCCTGAACACCTGGAACAGCGCCCGCTCCGGCCCGCCGGTGGCCGGTGCGGTCGGCCTGCGCCAGTACGAGGTCGTGTTGCCCGGCCCGGCCGAGCTCGAGGCCGTCCTCGATCGCGCCGACCAGCACGGGCTGGCGCCGGAGGTGGCCGAGGAGATCTCGCCCGGAGCCCGCCGGTTGCGCGACCCCTCGGGGAACGCCGTCGTTCTGCGCACCGCCTGAGTCCCGGCCGCCGTCGTTCCCGCGCGTGAGACACGGGGGCGGCGGCGCTAGGCTAAGCGGCCGCGGCGACGTGGCGGAGTGGCTACGCAGCGGCCTGCAAAGCCGTCTACACCGGTTCGATTCCGGTCGTCGCCTCTGATCCCGCTCGTCGCCGGTGGTGACGAGCCTGGGAGGTCCCTGGATCAGTCCCCGGCGGGCGGGCTCGCTCACGATCCGGAACGCGTCACCGTCGAGGCGATTGGTCCCAGACGTGCCCCGGTGGCCGCCCCCGCGTCCTCGTGGCGATCGGTGCTGTGCGGTGACGGCCACGTCCAGCCCGCTGTGGTTCATTCCGGCGCGAACAACTGTACAACTGTAACGATGTGATATGGTGGTCGCCATGACCGGAAATCCGCCGATCCCCCATCCCCTGCCCGAACGCCTGATCGAGCTGATCACCCAGCGGTTCCGCTGCCTCGTCGAGCCGATGCGCATCAGGCTGCTGGATCACCTTCGCGGCGGTGAGGCGACAGTCCGCGAGTTGCGGGAGGCGACGGGCGCCTCCCAGCAGAACATCTCCAAGCACCTTGGCGTGCTGCTGAGCGCAGGGATGGTCACCCGCACCAAGCGTGGTACCTCAGCCGTCTACGCGATCGCCGACGAGAGCGTGTTCGAGCTCTGCGAACAGGCGTGCGGCCATCTGGGTGCTCAGCACGACGAGATCGACGCGATTCTGCGCGGAGCGACGAGCCGATGAGAAGCCTTCCGGGCTGCGCCGTGTACGGTGGCGCAGCACCCACATCGTTGCCGACCAGGTCGATCCCACCCGTCAGGAGGACCCATGCTGTTTCGCCGTAGCCGCTCCTTGACCCCCGGCGAGGCCGCGGAGGCGCTGGGCCGCGGCGAGCTGCAGCTGATCGACGTCCGCGAAAGCGCTGAGCTGGCCGAGGCGCGGGTCGAGGGCGCCACGCACATTCCGCTCGGGGACCTGCCCCAGCGCCTTGATGAGCTCGACCGCCGGCGCCCGCTGGCCTTTCTGTGCCGTTCCGGCAGTCGCAGCGCGATCGCCACGCGCGCCGCCGCCAACGCGGGTCATGACGCCTCCAATGTGAAGGGCGGCGTGATCGCCTGGTCTCGCGCCGGCCTGCCGCTGGTGTCCGATTCAGAACCGGGTGCGGCATGATCTTCCGCCAGCTCATCCACGACGATCTCGGCTGTGCGTCGTATCTCGTGGGTGACGAGGACGCGGGAGTGGCCGCCGTCGTCGACCCCAAGCTCGACATTGAGGAGTACCTCGCGCTGGCGCGCTACATGGGCGTGCGCATCGAGCACATCCTGGAGACCCACAACCACGCCGACCATGTCTCCGGTCACGGTCGCCTCGCGCAGGCCACCGGCGCCACCATCCACATTCACCGCCTCGCCAAGCCCGACTACGAGCACGAGCCCTTCGACGACGGGTTCGAGCTGGCGCTGGGCACGGTCCGCATCCGGGCCCTGCACACCCCCGGGCACCGTCCCGAGCACACCGCGTTCGCACTCATCGACACCGCACGCGGCCCCGAGCCGTGGGCGGTGCTCAGCGGCGACACGCTGTTCGTGGGCGACATCGCGCGGCCCGATCTCGCCGTCGACAAGATCGAGGGCGCGCAGGGCATCTTCCACTCCCTGCATGACAAGCTCCTCTCGCTGCCCGGCGAGTGCGAGGTCTGGCCGGGCCACCTCGGCGGGTCGCTCTGCGGCGGCCCCGGCATGGATATGAAGGTCTCCTCCACGATCGCCTTTGAACGTGCCCACAATGCGTTACTCCGGCTCGATGACGAGGACGCCTTCGTCCAGGAGACGACCTCGACCCTCGGCCCCCAGCCGCCGAACTTCCAGGCCATCGTCGGGCTCAACCGGGGCCCCCTGGTCGCCGACGAGGTGCTCATCCCTTCGCTCACGCCGCGCGAGGTCGAGGCCAAGCAGGCCGCCGGCGCACTCCTGGTCGACGTGCGCACCGACCGGCAGTTCGATGAAGCGCACATCGCCGGGGCGGTCTGCAATCCGGCTGTGCGCGCCGGGTTCGGGACCAAGCTCGCCTGGGTCGCCGACCGCGAGCAGGAGATCGTCTTCATCGGTCGTGACGACGCCGATGCGCTCCGGGCCGCCCATCTGGCCGCGGCCGTCGGGATCCGCGCCGTGGCCGGCTACCTGGCCGGCGGGATGACCAGCTGGCGGGAGGAGAGGCGCGCCACCCGGTCGCTGGAGCGAATCGACGTGTCCAGCCTGCACGACCGCTACGGGAAGGTCCAGATCCTGGACGTACGCGAGCAACGCGAGTGGGACGACGGCCACATCCCAGGCGCGATTCACATCCCGTACCACGACGTCGCCCGGATCCCGGACGGCGTCGACCCCGCGCAGCCGCTTGCGGTCATCTGCTCCTCCGGCCAGCGCAGCGCCGTGGCCGCCTCACTGCTGCTGCGCCTCGGAGCGCGCGACGTGCTCCACGTCGCTGACGGCGGCGTCGGAACCTGGACCCAGCAGGGCTGGCCGGTCGAGGCGCCCCAGACCGTGGGCGCCAGGCCTTAGCCTGGCCCAGGAGCGCGTCGAGCGCCCGTGTCCACCCGGTCCGCCGGGATGGGGCAGTTGGTCAGACGGTCGTGGCGGAGTTCTCCTGCCCCTCGGCCGGAGCCTCGGGTTGCGCCGCCTGGACGGCCGCGGCATGACGGCGAGCCTCCTTGCGAGCCTCCTTATCCTGGCGGCGCTCGCGCAGCCGGCTCTCGCGGCTCAGCTTGGCCATTGTCGTCTTCTTCTTACCGCGTGAGGACATCACGGTCTCCTTGACTCGAAGCGGGGGGACCGATCAGGCGAGACACGAGCACCTCGGACCGAAGAGGGGGATGCCGGCCGGGGGGCCGGGCAGAGATGCTTGGGCCGGGTCGGGACAGAGCCTGAAGCGGCGTAAAGGTAGCGACGGGAACCTGATCGGCTCCCGTCGCTGTCAGCATGCAGGCTAGACGGGAACTACGTTCGCGGCCGCGGGACCCTTGGGGCCCTGCTCCGCCTCGTAGCTGACCTTCGCGCCTTCGGTGAGCGACTTATAGCCGTCGCCCTGGATTGATGAGTGGTGGACGAACAGGTCCTTGCCGGAGTCATCGGGAGTGATGAATCCAAAACCCTTCTCGTCGCTGAACCACTTCACGGTTCCTGTTGGCATTCTGCTTCCTCCGGTCGTGTGCACTGCGAGACACGGAGGGCGCTGACGAGCAACGAACTGGCGAAACGCGGGGCACTGCGGTGACAGCCGAGCAAACACTCGGCCTGAGGTGACTGTAGCGGAAGTCGCCGAGCCGTCCAGTGAATTCGCCATGAACTGCCCCGGGGTGCTTTGGCGTGCCGGAAGCCAGGTGCTACGTTCAATGGGCGGGCCTGCCGGCCAGAGAGGTACCGGCGGGCCGACACACCGCGACCTCTCGCAGCCGTGCCGATGACGCAAGGGAGCTGGATGTTCGGAAGGTCACGGCGGCCATCTGGGTCGCTGAGCCAGCACCGTCTCGGCCGGTTCAACTGGACTTGCCGGCTCACCCGGGCCTCCTCGTGATCAAGACCACCCGCGAGAAGGCGGAGGAGCGGCGCGCGGCCAAGCTCGCCGAGGTCCGCGAGATGGTGGCCTGCGGTTCGCTGGTCATTCGGAAGATGACCGACGACGAGCGCCGTCGCTATCCCCCCCGTCCCCCCGCACCCGGTCGTTTCCGACCGCGATGACCCGGCTCGAGACAGAGCGTCTCCGGAACCGGATCCAGCAGCTCCGGCACGCGCTCGCCCCCTCAGACATCCAGGCGGCCGGCCCGCGTGGGCCCGAACCGGGGGCGGGCGGAGAGATTGAGGACCTGCACACCCGCATTGCCCACCTCGAGCAGCTCGTCCAGGGACTTCAGGACTCCGTCTACCGTGAGTCGCTGCGCCTGGACAGGCGGCTGACCGAGCTCGAGACCCGAACCGAGCCGGCTGCGCTCGCCGCCGCGCTCAGCGAGAATGCCCGCAATCGCGGGCTGTAGCGATCGATGACCCCGTTTTTCATCCCTGTGGATCAGGGCCAGACCGGCGAGGACGTCTACCAGGAGCTGCGCCGTCAGACCGAGCGTGAGATGGGACGCCCACCCACCCGGCGTCGCATCCTGGAGCTCTGGACGCGGCGCGGCAAGCTTGACTGCCACACTCGCGTGGGCGCCCCCGATCCGATCTGGGGGGAAACCGTCACCGCCATCTTCGACATGGGCTCCCACCAGCCGTTCGTGGTCTTCCGCCAGCATCCGGTCCACCCGGGGCAGCACTCCTGCGAGGTGCTCGGCTGCAACGCGTACTCGGTTCTGGACTTCTCACCATGACCACCACGGAGATCATCCTGGCCGGAGGTGAGCGACTTCAGGTGGCGGGTGGAGTCCAGCAGGTCGAAGCCAGGATCGTGGGCGCCGCACGCGGCTCGATAATGGAGCTGGCCTGGATGACGGACGCGGAGACCGGCCGCCAGATCGGCATCAACCCCGACCACGTGATCATGATCCGCGCCGCGGAAGGCGACGCTGAGCCGAGCTGAACCAGCGGGGCGCATGGCCGCCGGCTGGTAACCTCAGGCTGCGCTCAGCGAGTCGTTACGCCCCTCTCGCTTACCGGGCGATTCCTTCCGTTCAGAGGGGCAGAGAGGCGATCGGCGATGGCGATCGCGATCGGTCCGCAATGGCTCGCCCCGGCGCCTGACGGCGGGTCCGATCCTGTCCCGCTGGTGCTGAGCCCGGCCGGGAACGCAGTGACATCCCGGGCCGGAGATCACTGGCAGGGGCTGCGTCTCTTCGGTCGCGGGCGTCGCCCGCGGACGTTTGAGTCGGGAGCCGAGCGGGACGGTGACCTGTGACCGCGAGAACCCCGACGGACGCGGCGCGTCTCGAGGCCCTCCAGGCCGCGGCCAACTACGCCCGACAGCGCTACGACCTCTACAAGGCCCGCGCCTACGGGCCCCGGGCCACGAGTGAGTCGCGGATGCGAGAGCTCGAGCGTCAGTGCGCGCAGGCCGAGGCCGCTGTGCGTTTCGCCAAGGCTGAGGCGCAGAAGCCTCAGTAACGGGCGTCGTCAGCGGCGGCGGGCCGCGGTCTCATCGAATCCCGGTCGGAGGACAGTAGGTGCCGGCCCCAGGGAGCGTCGGGGCCGTGCTCAGGCTGGCCACCTGGGGACTCTGGGCCACCCTGTGCAGGCGCCCGAGGGCCGCCGCCCGATGCTTCAGATAGAGGTCCAGGAATGCGCTCACCGCGCGCACCACGTGTGACTCCCACGGCCCGGGCTGGATATAGGGCGTCAGATGCGGCGCCCCGAGCAGGTCCATGTAGTACTTCGGCGCCGGCGCCCCGTTGTACAGCGCCGCGCTGCACCCGGGGGCGTTGATGGTATCCGTGTCTCCCTGCACGACCAGCAGCGGCGGGACGCCACCCGCGTAGTAGCGTCCGCCGAAGGCCGGCAGCTCGGCGCCGGACAGGATGGCGGCCGCCCGGACGCGGGGATCCCGGCAGCAGCTGTTGGCGGCCACGGCAAGACTGGTGTCGCCCCCGTCGGACTGGCCGACCACGGCAATCTCCGACGGGTTGATCAGACCGCGCAACCGGCTGCCGGACGCGCGCCGCGTCTGGAGCAGACGAGTGATGACATAGCTCAGATCGGCCGGGTGGTGGTGGATGTCCTCCTCATTGACCGCGGCCCCGGCGCCGGGGTCGGTCAACGGGTAGGTGGGATCAGCCACCACGTAGCCGGCGCGCGCCCAGGCATCCAGCAGGAGGCTGTAGCCCTCGGCCGGATAGTTGAAGCCCTGCGAGAAGATCACCAGCGGATACGGGCCATGTCGGGCGTCGGGCGGCGCCCCGGCCACGGCCGGCCCACCGGGCGTCCCGAGGGCCGGGTAGCGGACGCGGGTCAGGAGGGCGCGCACCGGCTGGCCAGAGGCGGTACGCGACGTGGCCGCGCTCGCCGTGCTCGGCTCGAGGATCGTCAGCGTGGTCATCCCCACCCGGTATGCCGACGGGGGTGGCGGCTGAACCGGAACCTGGGCGGGACGCGCGGATGATGTGGGGGATCCGCTCGACCCCGTTCGCACGGTTGGGTCCGAGGCCGGCCGGCCCGGACTTGACGGCGAGCTGGAGCCGGAAAGCCCTATCGTGCTGGTCAGAGCCACCACAGCGACCAAGCCCGCGAGCACCAGCAGACGCCGGCGGCCCTGCCGCCGGGCCTGGGTTCGCCGCCGGTCCGGGCGCCGCCCCTGCGGCGGACGACCCTGCGGCGGGCGGGAGCCGCGGGGCGATGCCGAGGAACGTAGGCTGCTCATGATGGCTCCGAGAGTTCGTGCACGAGAACAAAGTAGACAAGCACCGGCGCCGGATGTGCGCACCCTCATGATCAGCTAACCATCACTTGAGGACAGGGCCGCAGGCTCAGAGCCCGGATTTCCGCTCCCCCGATCAAGGTAAGAACCATTCCCAATCGCACCCCACTCCGACCGATGACCACTCGCGCCCGGCGGCTTTCGCTGGCCTCGGGACTCGCTGTGCGGGCCCGGCGCGTGCTCTGGCACGGGCGGGCCCAGAGCTGGGACCAGCAGGGGTCCGAGGCCCTGACCGATGTGTTCGCCGCCGTCCTGGACGCGTGCCGGACCACGCCCGAGACCGTGGCGGTCGACCTCGGTTGCGGTTCGGGGCAGCTCACGCTGCCGCTGGCGGCACGCTGCGCCACCGTGCTCGGCGTCGACATCAGCGACGAGATGATCGAGCTGATGCGGACGAAGGCGCTGGCGGCCGGGGTCGACAACCTCCAGTACAAGGTGCAGCCGATCGAGTCGCTCGAGCTCGAACCGGACAGCATCGACCTGGTGGTCACCAACTATGCGCTGCACCATCTGCGTGATTCCGATAAGGCGGCGGCGGTGCGCCGCGCGTTCACCTGGCTGCGCCCGGGTGGCCAGCTGGTCATCGGGGACATGATGTTCGGCCGCGGAGCCTCGGTCCACGATCGGCAGGTCATCACCGCCAAGCTGCGCGCGTTGGGCCGCCGCGGTCCGGCCGGCTGGTGGCGGATCCTCAAGAACGTCTGGCGCTTCACCCTGCGCACGTCCGAGAAGCCGCTGTCGACGGCGAGCTGGAAGGGTCTCGTCGAGGACGCCGGGTTTGCCGACATCGACGTGCAGATCGTCGTGCAAGAGGCCGGCGTGCTGTCGGCCGTCAAGCCCTCCTCCGCCGGCTCCGCATCCGCCCCGGCCGGGAGCTGAACCGCGCACACGCCGGGCAGATCACCCGGGCTATACTCGGCCCCCGCCGCGGCTGTAGCTCAGTTGGCTAGAGCGTCTGCTTGCCATGCAGAAGGTCGAGGGTTCGAGTCCCTTCAGCCGCTCTCAGAAAGCCCCGCAAATTGCGGGGTTTTCTCATGCCTGGGCCGACCCTGATCGCTCGCCCCTGCCCACCGGTGGTGCTCGGCTGCGGGCATCTTGGCGCCCGTCGCCGAGACGGCTGAACTCGATATGGCTCTGCCGGCCGGATGAGTTGCGCGTGAGTCAGCAACGGACCCAGAGCACCGTGCCTTGATACCCACCGGCGATCGGGAACTTGACCGTCTCCACCGTTTTGACCCGTACGGCGTGGTAGTAAGGGACGCAGGACGGACGGTCCGAACCCTCGTTAACCGTGCCATTCG
>DASVYO010000153.1:0-2544 GCA_036392135.1 Solirubrobacteraceae bacterium | reverse complement strand
GGCTCGGGCCGGGCCGCCTTCAGTGCCGCGGCCATCGCCCAGCCAGAGTCGAAGCGGCGGGCGGGGTCCTTGGCCAGCGCGCGCTTGACCACCGCGGCCAGCGGCGGCGGCACGTGCGCGGGAAGCCGGGGCGGCTCATCGCGCAGGTGCCGGAGCGCCAATTCAACCGCCGTCCTGTCGGTGAACGGCGGGTGTCCGGCCAGCATCTCGAACAGGACGATGCCCGCGCTGTAGACATCGGTGGCCGGGGTCACGGGACGACCCCGGGCCTGCTCCGGCGCCATGTAGCGCGGAGTGCCGACGACCGTGGCGCCGGCACCATCGCTTGACCCCTCGGCCAGCCGGGCCACGCCGAAGTCGCCCACCTTGACCTGCCCGTCGCCGGAGATGAGCAGGTTGGCCGGCTTCACGTCGCGGTGCACGACCTGCCGGGAGTGGGCCCGGCCGAGGCCACGGCACAGCTGCTCGGCCACCTCCGTCGCCTCGGCGACCCCCATCGGTCCCCGGGCCAGCCGCTCGGCGAGACTCTCACCCTCGACGAGCTCGGAGACGTAGTAGAGCCCCTCGGGCGCCTGGCCCACGTCGAAGATCTGCACGATGCCGGGGTCGCTGACCCGCGCCAGCAGACGGGCTTCGCGCTCGAAGCTGTGGGCCCACTCGGGGTCCTCGGACCACCACGGCTTGATCAGCTTGACGGCCACCGTCCGCTCCAGCCGGCGGTCGTATCCACGGTAGACGCGGCCGAACGCGCCCTCACCGATCACGGCATGGAGTTCGTAGCGCCCGTCCAGGGCGCAGCCGGAGAGATCAGGGGCGTAGGGCATCGTCAGCGGGGCTCGCGCGCAGGGAAGGGATCCGCTCCCCATGATGGCTGATGACCGGCGCGGCCGAGCCGATGTGTCCGCGCGAAGACGTTCGCGGGTGAGTAGAAACGGCGGACACCGGGCAGCTACCCGGTGTCCAACATCCGGAGGTGGAGATGCTCCTGATCCTCGGAATCATCCTGTTGATCCTGTCGATCGCCGGCGGGGTGATCGTCCATCCGATTCTGTTCGTTCTCGCGATCCTGGCCCTGGTCGCGTTCTTCTCGCACGGCCGGCGCGGCGCGCTGAGGTAGGCAGCGCGCGGCCCCCGAGCATGGCTCAGGTCATGGCCGCGGCGAGGCGATGATGGCGGAGCTCCGTGGGCGGTGCGCCGTGCAACAGCCATGTGCGGTCTGCGCGCCGGCTGATTGCCCCCGCCCGCGTGAGCTCGCCCATCGCGCTCGTCACCGCCGGCCTGTGGGCCCCGACGAGATCCGCCAGGCGCCGGTGCGGTAGGACCAGCGGAACGCTGATCCCGTCCGGGCCGACCCGGCCCCAGCGCTCGGCCAGGTGCCACAGGGTCAGCAGCAGGCGCTCGTCCACCCGCTGGTGATGCGAAATGGCCAGGCACACCGCCAGCGAGTGCGCGCGGCGGGTCCCGCGGCTGAACAGCTCGAGGCCGAGCTCCGGCCACGGATGGATGCGGGTGATGAGGCCGTGGTCGAGCACGGCGAGCACGGTTGGCTCGAGCACCACCCAGCCGACCTCGGCCTGGACGTGGGATCCGACCTCATCCCAGGCCCACGGCCGGAGCACATCGCCGGGGCCGATCAGCTCCACGCAGGTGCGCCCGAGGACGTCCACCTCGCGGCTGATCAGCCCCTCGGCGACCATGAAACCGCGGTGATGACGGTTGGGCTCCATCGCCTCGGCGACCTTCCACTCCCCGGCGGGAAGCCGGCGCGCCTCGGTGAGGGCGTCCCGTCCGGCTCGCTCGCGCTCCGCCTTGGCCAGCAGATCACCAAGCTCGGGATCGGCGTCGAGGAGGCTGATCAGCTCAGGCACCGGTCCCCCTCAGTGAGCCACGATGGCCACGATCAGGATCACCAGCGCCACGGCCATCCCGATCCCGGCCAGCGGCCACAGCCGGCGCCAGTGCTCGGGCTTGGCCCGGTCCCGGCTGTAGCGGCCCTCAGGCGGGGTGCCGACCCAGTCGTCCTCGTCATCCCACGGGGCCACGAACGGGTCAGCTCCTCCCGGTCAGCCCGAACGGGCTGCCCTCCGAGTCCCGGCAGATGATCCAGCGCGAGCCGGGATGGACGATCTCGCCCCCCAGCTCGGTCACGCGGGCCGCGACCGCCTGCAGGTCATCGACCTCGAAGTAGGGCAGGGAATACGAATCACCCGGTCCGCGTCCGCGGGTGTGCACGCCGACGCCAACCTCGGGGGCGGGACCCGATGCCTGCCAGCCCTCCCCCTGCTCCGGCGCGCGCGGCGAGAGCTCGGTTCCGAGCAGGCCCGACCAGAACGCCCGCGCGCGCTCTGGATCGTCAGCCGGGAACTCGATCAGCGCAGGTCGGAGCTGCATGTCCCGACCATATCGGGGCGGAGCGGAGGGCCCGCCGGTGGCCCTCCGCCCGAGCCCGATCGGGCGGCGCTCAGCGCCCGCCGAACCCGTCCCGCCCACGCGTGCCGAGGGCGGTCCAGGTGGCGCTCACGCCGGCTTAGAGCGCCCGGGCCG
>DASVYO010000152.1:0-10335 GCA_036392135.1 Solirubrobacteraceae bacterium | reverse complement strand
CCTGCTCTTTCCGGCGATCAACGTCAACGACTCGGTCACCAAGTCGAAGTTCGACAACCTCTACGGCTGCCGTCACTCGCTGATCGACGGGATCAACCGCGCCACCGACGTGATGATCGGCGGCAAGGTCGCCGTCGTCTGCGGCTACGGCGACGTCGGCAAGGGCTGTGCCGACTCGCTGCGCGGCCAGGGCGCCCGTGTGATCGTCACCGAGATCGACCCCATCTGCGCCCTGCAGGCGGCGATGGACGGCTACCAGGTGGCGCGGCTCGAGGACGTGCTGGGCACGGCGGACATCTTCATCACGGCCACCGGCAACAAGGACGTCATCACCGCCGAGCACATGAGCCAGATGAAGCATCAGGCGATCGTCGGCAACATCGGCCACTTCGACAACGAGATCGACATGGCCGGCCTGGGCCGGATCGACGGGATCGAGCGGATCAACATCAAGCCGCAGGTTGACGAATGGGTGTTCCCCGGCGGCCGCACGATCATCGTGCTGTCCGAGGGGCGCCTGCTGAACCTGGGCAACGCCACGGGGCACCCCAGCTTCGTGATGTCGAACTCGTTCACCAACCAGGTGATCGCCCAGATCGAGCTGTTCGGCCACAACGAGAGCTATGACAAGAAGGTCTACACGCTGGCCAAGCACCTGGACGAGAAGGTTGCCCGGCTGCACCTGGACGCGCTCGGCGTCCGGCTGACCGAGCTCACCCCGAGCCAGGCCAGCTACCTGGGCGTCCCTGTCGGCGGCCCGTACAAGTCCGAGCACTACCGCTATTAGGCGTGCCCCGGAACCGGCGATTCGTTGGCCTTCGAGATGGCGCGAGCGTCGGTTCCGGCCCATGACATAGCCGACCTCGCGCTGGCTCCGGAGGGGGAGGCGCGGATCGATTGGGCCGGCGGTCAGATGCCGGTCCTGGCCCGGCTGCGCGAGCGCTTCGCCGCCGAGCAGCCGCTGGCCGGGATCCGGATCGCCGCCTGCCTGCACGTGACCGCTGAGACGGCCAACCTGGTCCGGACCCTGCGGGCCGGGGGAGCGGAGCTCGCGCTGTGCTCGGCCAACCCGCTTTCGGCCCAGGACGACGTGGCGGCGGCGCTCGTGCTGGCCGACGGCGTGTCGGTGCGCGCGGTGCGGGGTGAGGACCTCGACACCTATGTCGAGCACGTGCTCGCCGTGCTCCGGTCCCGGCCCCAGGTGACCCTGGATGACGGCGCCGACCTGCTGGTCACCGCCCACGCGCAGGCCGGCCCGGTGCTCGAGGGTCTGATCGGCGGCACCGAGGAGACGACCACCGGCCTGGTCCGCCTGCGGCGGCTCGAGGACGAGGGCAAGCTGCGCTGTCCGGTGCTGGCCGTCAACGAGGCCCGCACCGAACGGGCCCTGAACGATCGCCACGGCACCGGCCAGTCGGCCCTGGACGGCATCGTGCGCGCGTCCGGCGTCCTCTTGGCCGGTCACACGGTGGTCGTGCTCGGCTACGGGTGGGCCGGGCAGGGCGTGGCCGAGCGGGCCCGCGGCGCCGGGGCGGTGGTGATCGTCTGCGAGGTCGATCCGCTGCGGGCGCTCGAGGCCCGGATGGCCGGCTATGAGGTCATGCCCTCGCTCGAGGCGGCCGCGCGCGGCGACGTGTTCGTGACCGTGACCGGCTCGCGCCGCGTGCTGCGCCGCGAGCACTTCGAGCGCATGAAGGACGGGGTGATCCTGGCCAATGCCGGCCACTTCGATGTCGAGCTCGATCTTGATGAGCTGCGCGAGGTGGCCACCGGCGGCGTGCGCGAGGTCGCGCGCCTGGTGGAGGAGCACCGGCTGGCTGACGGCCGCCGCCTGAACCTGCTGGCCCGCGGACGCGTCGTCAATCTGGCCGCGGCCGAGGGGCACCCGGCGTCGGTCATGGACGTGTCCTTCGCGCTGCAGGCGCTGTGCGTCGAGGAGCTCGTGCGGCGCCGGGGCGAGCTCCCGGCCGCGGTGCATCCGGTGCCGGCGGCCATCGACCGCGAGGTCGGGCGGCTGAAGCTGGAGGCGCTCGGCGTCCAGATCGACACGCCCACCGCCGAGCAGGAGAGCTATCGCGAATCCTGGGGCTGAGCCCCGAGCGGGCTGGTAGCTTCCGTACTCAACGATGGCCGGCCACGGACAGCTGCGCGGCGGGATCGATCTCGGGGGAACCAAGATCGAGGCGGTGGTGATCGACGCGGATCACCGGGTGGTGGGCCAGGCCCGGGAGGAGACGCCGACCTCCGGCGGCCCGAGCGCCGTGACGGCCCAGATGGCGCGGACGCTGCAGGCCGCGGCCCACGCCGCCGGCACCGACAGCGCCGCGCTGGCCGGGGTCGGCGTGGGCTCGCCCGGCGATGTTGACGCGACCACCGGCACCGTCGCCAACGCACGCAACCTGAACGGCTGGAGGCAACCCTTCCCGGTGTCCGACTTCCTGTCCGAGCGGCTGGGGACGCGGGTGCTGGTCGGTAACGACGTCCAGGTCGCCACCCAGGCCGAGTTCCAGCTCGGCGCCGGGCGGCCCTACCAGTCGCTGCTGGGGGTGTTCTGGGGCACGGGCGTCGGCGGGGGCCTGATCCTGGACGGCAAGCCGTGGCTGGGCCGCGGCGGGGCGGGCGAGATCGGCCACACGGTGGTCCGGCGCGGGGGTGCCCGCTGCCCCTGCGGGCGCCGCGGGTGCATGGAGGCCTACGCCGGCCGGGCCGCGATGGAGGGCCGCGCTCGCAGCGAGGTCGCCAAGGGGGCCAAGACCGACCTGTTCGAGCTGATGAAACAGCGCGGGCGCAGCCGCCTGACCAGCGCCGTCTGGGCCCAGGCCCTCGAGCGTCACGATGCGCTGGCCATCGAGCTGATCGAGCGCGCCCTCCGGGCCCTGGGGGCGGGCATCGCGTCGGCTGTCAACCTGCTCGACGTGGAGGCGGTGATCATCGGCGGCGGGCTGGGTGTGCGCTTCGGCCAGCCGATGGCCGAGCGCATCTCGACCGAGATGTATCCCCACCTGTTCAACGACACCCGTCCCCCCGCCGTGCGCGTGGCCGGCCTCGGCGACCAGAGCGGCGGGATCGGGGCGGCGATGCTCGTTCCGGACGCCGTGTCGGCCGCCGCGGGTTAGCCGATCCGTTTCAGGAACGCCAGCAGCCGCTCGCGGAACGTCTCGGGCGCCTCCAGCGGGGCGAGGTGCCCCGCGCCGGGGATCGTTGCGCGCTCGGCGTGGGGGAGGAGCGCGGCCAGCTCGGCTGCGGCCTCGCTGAAGTCGGGCATGTCGTGCTCGCCGATGAGGATCAGGACCGGCAGCTCGCCGAGGCGACCGAGGTCGCTCGGACCGGCCAGCGGGTCATCGACCTCGGGCTCGGGCACGTCGAGCTGCAGCGCGTAGGCGCGGCGCTGCATCTCGGCGATCTGGTCGCGCAGCGCGGGTGGCGCGTCGGGCAGGGTCCAGGCCTCGACGACCGCCTGTACGGCCGCGTCGAGGTCACCGCGGGCGAGCGCGGCCTCCTCGGCCGACCACGCCGCGGCCAGCCGGGGCGAAGGCTCGGCATCGAACGGACGGGCGGAGACGAGCACGAGCGCGCTCACCTTGGCGGGCGCGAGGGCGGCGGCGCGCAGCGCGACGCCGCCCCCGAACGAGCTGCCGACGAGCACGGCGTGCTCGATCTCGAGCGCGTCGAGCGTCTCGAGCACCGCGTCCCACGGCGCCAGCTCGCCGGTCTCGGCCTCGCCGAACTCGGGCAGGTCGACCGCCACCACGCGGTTCCCGGCGGCGGCCAGCGGCTCCAGATGCCCGGCCCACATCCGGCGATCGGCCACGCCGGCGTGGAGCAGGACGATCACCGGCCCGTCGCCGGCGGCGTCGTGCGGGAGGGCGGTGCTCATGCCGCCTCGAAGCGCTCGGCCCGTTGGGCCTCGCGCTCGGATTCGGTCAGCATCCGTACGAACAGCCAGGTCAGGGCGATGCCCATCACGATCGACTGCTCGAGCGCCATCACCACCCCGGCCAGGGACTGGTCCTCACTCGGGGACAGGCCCCAGTAGTGCGGGTGGTGGGCATAGAAGGGGTAGAACGAGGCGGGCGCGAAGGCGATCCCCACGCCCAGCAGCCCGACCAGGAGCTTGGTCGAGACCATGTAGGCGATCGGCCCCATGCCGCCGAGCCGCATCCGCCCCCGGATCGGCGACAGGATGTGCCACCAGTAGAGCGTCCCGGCGAGCCCGAAGCAGAGGTGCTCGAGGACATGGACGGTGGCATTGTTGAGCGCGGCGTCGTACATCGACGGGATGTGCCAGGCCCACATGACTCCGGCGTAGGCCAGGACGGCAAAGGCGGGGTGAGCGAGCAGTCCAGCGCGCCGCTCGAGGGCGGTGAAGCGGCGGCTGGCCGGCCGCAGCAACACCTTGTTCAGGCCCAGGATGAGCAGGATGGGCACGATGTCCAGCAGCAGCACATGCTGGACCATGTGCATGACCATGAGCTGATCGCCGAGCGCATCGATCGGCGAGACCAGCGCGGCCAGGATGGCCAGCAGGCCCCCGGTGAAGAGCAGGACATGGCGAAGTCCCGGCCGGTGAGGTGCGCCGGTGGCCCGGCCTCGGCGCCAGGCCAGCGCGTAGATGACGGCCAGCACGGCCACCCCGATGAGGACGCTGGGCTCAAACGTCCAGCTGATCTGCGGTGAAACGCTCCTGGGCAACATTGGACATTCTGACCGCTCGACAAAGTCCGGCGGCGGGAATAACCTCGACTTCACATAGAGCAACCACTCCATTGCAGGGGAGGTCGTCGATGCGGATCGAGATCAAGGGCCGCAACGTTTCCATCTCAGAGGACTGGCGCGAGCACGTCGTCAAGCGCTTCGGGAAGGTCGACAAGCAGGTGTCCGACCTGGCCGAACTGGAGGTGGAGCTGTTTGAGGAGCGCAATCCGGCCAACCCTGATTGCCAGGTGGCCGAGGCGACACTGCACCTCAAGGGTGTGACGCTCCGGGCCCGCGATGCCTCCCGGGACATGAAACACTCGATCAACCTGTGCGCCGACGAGCTCGCTGTTCAAGTCAAGCGTCACCGGGTCAAGCGCCGTCGGCGCCGGGTGATGCGCCACGCCGCCCCCGCGGTGGAACCCTCGCCCGCGTCCGCGGAGGGGGTCTCCCCGGCGAGCTGACGCGCCGGGCCGGTTCGGCGGCGGCGCTCATCCTGATCGTCACGCTGGCTGGGGCGGTGCCCGCCCTGGCCGGGGTCGGCCTGCGGGTGCGCGGCAATCAGCTCGTGGCCGGCCCGGGTCGTGGCCATGTCGTGCAGCTCCGCGGCATCAACCGCTCCGGCCTCGAGTACGCGTGCATCCAGGGCTGGGGCTTCTTCGACAGCCCCCATCCGGACCGGATCGACGGCCCGGCGATGACCGCCGCGATGCGCAGCTGGGCGATCGATGTGGTCCGGGTGCCGCTGAACGAGGACTGCTGGCTGGGGCTGCACACCGCGCCGGGGCGAGGCGGGCCCCCGTACCGCCGGATCGTCGCCGCCTACGTCCGCGCGCTGCACGCCGCCCGCCTGTACGTGATCCTCGACCTGCACTGGGTCGCCCCCGGTACCGAGCGGGCGCTCGGGCAACTGCCGATGCCCGACCGTGATCACGCTCCCGCCTTCTGGCGCTCGGTGGCCCGAACCTTCCGGACCGATCACAACGTGATCTTCGACCTCTACAACGAGCCCTACGGGGTCGGCTGGAGCTGCTGGCGGCAGGGGTGCCGAATCCCGGCCAGCGCCACGACGCCGGCCTATGCGGCGGCCGGGATGCAGCGCCTGGTGGACGCCGTGCGCTCGACGGGAGCCACCCAGCCGCTGCTGCTGGGCGGCCTGGACTACGCCTCTCAGCTGGGCGCCTGGAGCGCCTTCGCGCCGCACGACCCGCGCCACCAGCTGATCGCCTCGGAGCACAACTACGGCGGCCTCAGCCCGTGCGGCTCGGCGTGCCTGGGGGCGGTCGCGGCCACCGCTCGCCGTCACCCGGTGCTGTTCGGGGAGCTGGGGGAGACCGACTGCGCCCACACCTACATCGACCGGCTCATGGCCTTCGCCGACCGCCACGGCATCGGGTACCTGGGCTGGGCCTGGGACACCGGGGGCGGCTGGCGCTGCGGCTCCGGACCGTCGCTGATCAGCTCCTATGACGGGGCCCCCACGCCATTCGGAATCGGCCTGCGCAACCACCTCCGCAGCCTGGGCCCCGCCGACCCGGCCGCGCTACCCTAGAGCCCATGTCCTTCCTGGACCGCGCGCTCCGCTTGGGCGAGGGCAAGAAGTTCAAGTCCTACGAGCAGCGCGTCTCCCGCATCAACGGCTTCGAGGCCGAACTCGAGCACTTCAGCGACGCGGAGCTCCGCGAGTCTGCGGACATGCTGCGTGAGCGGGCTCGCAACGGCGAGTCCCTCGAGGACCTGCTCTACGAGTGCTTCGCCCTGGTCCGCGAGGCCGGCAAGCGCTCGATGGGGATGCGCCACTTCGACGTCCAGCTGATCGGCGGGATGGTCCTGCACGACGGCTCGATCGCGGAGATGAAGACCGGCGAGGGCAAGACGCTGACCGCCACCCTGGCCGTGGTCCTGAACTCCCTGGGCGGCCGGGGCGTGCACGTGGTCACCGTCAACGACTACCTGGCCCGCCGCGACGCGAACTGGATGAAGCCGATCTACGACATGCTCGGTGTCACCGTCGGGGTCCTGCAGAACATGCAGCCCTATGAGGAGAAGCGCGCCGCCTACGCCGCCGACGTCACCTACGGCACCAATTCAGAATTTGGCTTCGACTACCTGCGCGACAACATGGCCCAGTCGCTGGAGGAGAAGGTGCAGCACGGCGGCCGTCCCAAGCCCGAGGAGGGCAAGTCCCCGTACCACACGTTCGCCGTGGTCGACGAGGTCGACAACATCCTCATCGACGAGGCCCGCACGCCGCTGATCATCTCTGGCGCGCCCGAGCAGGCCGCCGACCTGTACGCCAAGTTCGCGCGCCTGGCGCCGCGGATGGTGCCCGGCAAGACGCCCGAGGGCATGGACCCGCGGATGAAGAAGCAGTTCGTGGCCGACTTCGACTACGAGTTCGATGAGAAGCACAAGACCGTCGCCATCACCGAGCAGGGAGTGGCCAAGGCCGAGCGCTTCCTGGGCATCGACCACCTGTACCGGGCCGAGAACGGCCACCTGGTCAACCACCTGATCCAGTCGCTCAAGGCCGAGTCGCTCTACAAGCGCGACGACGACTACGCCGTGATCGACGGCGAGGTGAAGATCATTGATGAGTTCACCGGCCGGATCCTCGAGGGCCGGCGCTGGTCGGAGGGCCTGCACCAGGCCGTGGAGGCCAAGGAGGGCGTCCGGGTTCAGGAAGAGAACCAGACGATGGCCACGATCACGCTGCAGAACTACTTCCGGATGTACGACAAGCTGGCCGGCATGACCGGTACCGCCCTCACCGAGGCGACCGAGTTCATGAAGATCTACAAGCTCCCCGTGGTCCAGATCCCGACCAACCGGGAGATGATCCGCCACGACCGCAATGACCAGGTCTACAAGACCCAGGACGGCAAGTGGACGGCGGTCGTGCGCGAGATCGAGGCGCGGCACAACGCGGGCCAGCCCGTGCTCGTCGGCACCATCTCGGTCGAAGTGTCCGAGCTCCTGTCCGCACGTCTGACCAAGAAGGGCATCAAGCACTCGGTGCTGAACGCCAAGCCCGAGTTCGCCGAGCGCGAGGGCGAGACGATCGCCGAGGCCGGGGCCCCGGGGGCGGTCACGATCGCCACCAACATGGCCGGTCGCGGCGTGGACATCAAGCTGGGCGGCAACGCCGAGCATCTGGCCTCTCTGGAGCTGCGCAAGCTCGGGCTGGAGCCGGGGATGCCCGACTACGCGGAGCACCTGGCCAAGGTGCTCCCCTCGATCGACGAGCGGGTCGAGGCCCAGCGCGACGAGGTGCTCGAGGCGGGCGGTCTGTACATCCTGGGAACCGAGCGCCACGAGTCACGCCGGATCGACAACCAGTTGCGCGGGCGGGCCGGCCGCCAGGGCGATCCCGGGGAATCGCGGTTCTTCCTGTCCGCCCAGGACGAGCTCGTGCGCCTGTTCGCGGGCGAGCGGATCTACAAGATCCTGGACCGGCTGGGTTCCGTGGATGAGGAGGGCAACGAGGAGCCGATCGAGGCGGGGATGCTCTCCAAGCAGATCGAGAAGGCGCAGAAGAAGGTGGAGGAGCAGCACTTCCTCATGCGCAAGCACACCCTCGAGTACGACGACGTCCTCAACCAGCAGCGTGAGGTGATCTACACCTACCGCGACGAGGTGCTCGAGGGCCGCGACATGTCCGAGGCCGCCCGCGAGGAGCTCGGCAACCTGATCGAGCGCGTGGTGGACGAGTACACGGCCGGCGAGTTCGTCGAGGACTGGGACACCGAGGGCCTGCTGCGCCGGATCGAGGAGATCTTCACGCCCACCGACACGCTGCTCGAGATGGACCTCAAGCGGCTGGACCGGGAGGACCTCACCCTGCGCCTCCAGGAGGAGGCATTGGCCTTCTACGACCGGCGCGAGAAGGAGATGGGTGAGGAGCTGATGCGCCAGGTCGAGCGCTTCCTGCTGCTGCAGATCATCGATCAGCGCTGGCAGGAGCACCTGTACGACATGGACTACCTGCGCGAGGGCATCCACCTGCGCGGGTTCGCCCAGATTGAGCCGCTGGTCGCCTACAAGAACGAGGCCTTCGAGCTGTTCCGTGATCTGATGAACTCGATCTGGGCCGACTTCGCGCGCCTGATCTTCCACGTCGAGGTCACCCTGCAGGACGAGAACGGCGGCCCCCCGCAGGCGCCGCCGCGGCGCACCAGCCCGGCCGCCAGCTCCTCCTCCACGGGCCGGGGCCGCGTGAGCTACTCAGGCGGGAGCGCCGCCCAGCCCAGCGCGCTGGCCATGGCCGCCGCCGGCGCCGCCTCCCCCGAGGGCTATGTGGACGCCGCCGTCGAGGCCGAGGCCGGACTGCCCCATGTCGAGCAGCGCCGCGTCGACGAGTCCGAGCAGATCGGCCGTAACGACCCGTGCTGGTGCGGGTCGGGCAAGAAGTTCAAGAAGTGCCACGGCGCCTAGCTGTAGGACCCGAGGAGGTTGTTCAGCTCGGTGAGGCGGGCTAACGGTGGTTTGTGGCTGAGGGCGCCGTGTGGTCGGCGGCGATTGTAGAAGTCGAGCCACCCGGCGAGAGCGGCGTGGCGTTCCTCGCTTGAGCGGTAGATCGCTCCGTAGGCCCAGCCGCCGAGCATGGTGCGGATGAACCGCTCGGCTTTGCCGTTGGTTTGGGGTCGGTAGGGGCGGGTGCGGAGGTGGCGGACCCCGAGGGTGCGGCAGGCGATCGCGTGCACGGTTGAGATGTACGGGCTGCCGTTATCGGTGATCAGCCGCTCGACGGTGATGCCGTAGCTGGCGAAGTGCTTCACGGCACGGCGAAGGAACCCAACGGCCGTGACGGCCTTCTCGTCAGCGAGAACCTCGACGTACGCCAGACGGGTCGCGTCGTCGATGCAGACATGCACGTACTCCCAGCCGGTTTGGTGACGATCAACGCCGTTGAGGTCACGCTTGCGCGGGTTGGAGCGCCTGCGGCCGGTCACACGGTGCCCAGCGCCGCGCTCGATCCTCCCGAGCTTCTTGACGTCGATATGGATCAGCTCGCCCGGACGAGCTCGTTCATAGCGCTGGGCGGGCTCCAGACCGCGCCGGCCTAGCCTCCCGAGCCCGATCCTGGTCAGGATCCCCGACACGGTCGAGAGCGCCATCCCGAGCGTCTCAGCGATCTCCGCGGAGGTCATCCGCAACCGTCTCAGCGAAGCGATCACCTCGATCCGCCGCTCCTCGGTGCGGTTGGCGACGAGCGCTGGTGCTGAGGATCGGTCCAACAGCCCCTGGGGCCCTTCGGCGCGGTGGCGGGCGATCCACTTGCGCGCGGTGCGGTCACTGATCCCGGCCGCCTCGGCGGCCGCGCTCAGCGACCACCCCGCGTCTTGAACCCGAGCGACCAGCAGCTCGCGCCCCTTCAGACTGAGCCTGGCGTTAGCGTGCAACTTCATCCGGTGTCCTCCTTGGGACTGACTGGCTTGAGCACCTGTCAGCCTCCAAGAGGCACCGGATGGCTACCTCAAGGACGGAACAACGTCCTCAGGAACTACAACTAGGACTCGGCGGGCACGGCCGTGGCCACCGGCGGAGGGGCGTCCGGGGGCGGCGGCGTGCCGGGAAGGTTCTTGATGATCCGGAAGCGCAGCACGCCGTCATCGATGCGCAGCGTGTGCGACAGCGTCT
>DASVYO010000151.1:0-9248 GCA_036392135.1 Solirubrobacteraceae bacterium | reverse complement strand
ACAGGCGCCAGCAGGCCCGAATCCAGTTCGCCGCCGCCTCAGGCGGCGCCTTCACGACCCTGCGCGCGGTGCCGCTCGCCGGTCCGCGCTGCTACTTCGACGTCCAGCAGCGGTTCCCGGCCAGCGGCCGGGTGCGCCTGGCCTGGGCCTACCCGCACGGGCCGACAGTGTTCAGCCGGGTCGTCGACATCACCCTGCGCTAGTCGCCCGATTCGCGCCGGCGCCGCCCCGCGGCGGCCGCAACTTCGAATCGCAGGAGCTGTTGTTCGGACTATGCCCACCTTGATGACACGAACGTTCCGGCGCCGGGCGGCCCTGATGTCGCTGATCGGCGGACTCGGCCTGAGCGGGGCGGCGGTCCTGCCGGCGAGCGCGTCGGCCAACTCGACCCAGCTGTCGATCATCCAGGACGGCTCCGCGTTCTCGAATCCGGCCGGCGCGTTCAAGGACTTCCGGTCGATCGGCGCCAACACCGTGCGCGTGATCGTGGAATGGGCAGCGATCGCTCCCAACGCCGAGAGCAGCCACGCGCCCAAGGGGTTCAACGCCGTCGACCCCAACGCCTATCCGGCCCGCAATTGGGCCGTGCT
Organism: Solirubrobacteraceae bacterium; assembly: GCA_036392135.1. Taxonomy (GTDB): domain Bacteria; phylum Actinomycetota; class Thermoleophilia; order Solirubrobacterales; family Solirubrobacteraceae; genus Palsa-465. Next base: position 8,658 of record DASVYO010000151.1, on the reverse strand, counting down.
GGACAACCTCGTCCGGACGGCGACCGCCGACCACGTGAACGTCGATCTGACCGTCTCCGGCGGCGCGCCCCGGTGGGCCGAGGGTCCTGGCGTCCCCCCGCAGGGGCGCAACATCAACTTCGCCTGGAAGCCGAACCCCGCCGCCTACGGCCAGTTCGTGCAGGCCGTCGGCACGCGCTACGACGGCAGCTTCACTCCCCCCGGACAATCCACGCTGCCGGCGGTCAGGTTCTGGGCGATCTGGAACGAGCCCAACTTCGGTCAGGATCTTGGCCCGCAGGCCATCAACGGCTCGCGCGTCTCCTACGCCCCGGGGATGTTCCGCAGCCTGCTCAACGCCGGCTGGACCGCGCTGCAGCAGCACCACCGCCACCAGACGATCATCTGGGGCGAGTTCGCCGCCCGCGGCAACAACTTCCATCGGCCCTGGAACCGTGCCCCCCAGGGGCTGCCCGGCAACTACGGCCAGACCAAGCCGCTGCTGTTCCTTCGCACGCTGTACTGCGTGGGCCTCGACAACCGCCCGCTGCGCGGTGGGGCGGCGCGCTCGGTCGGCTGCCCCACGACCGCCGCCGGGCGGCGCCGGTTCCGCGCCAGCAACCCGGCCCTGTTCAGCGCCAGCGGCGTGTCCGATCATCCCTACGCCGACCACGGCTCGCCGGTCAGCGATGGGCTCAATGACCCGAACTTCGCCGCCTTCCCGGCGCTGAACAAGCTCGGACGCCTGCTTGACCGCCTGACCGGCACCTACGGCGGGCACCCGCACTTCCCGATCTACAACACCGAGTACGGCTACATCACGCACCCGCCCTCGCATCCGCCCTACGTGTCCCCGAACACGGCGGCGTACTACCTCAACTGGGCCGAGTACATCAGCTACAAGAACGGCCGGATCAGGTCCTACATGCAGTATCTGCTCAGGGACCCGCCGCCCACCGCCGGTGCCTACGCCGGCTTCGCCAGCGGCCTGGAGACGGCGCGGGGTGTGCCCAAGGCGACGTTCTACGCCTTCCGGATGCCGCTGTTCCTGCCCCGCACGTCGTTCTCGCGCCGCAGCCGGGTCGAGGTCTGGGGAGCGGTCCGCCCGGCCCCGTTTGCGGCCCTGGACGGCTTCGGCGTCCAGCAGGCCCGGCTGCAGCTCCGGGCGCCGCACAGCGGCTGGAGCACCCTGAAAACGTTCACGGTCAACCAGGCCGGGGGCTACTACGACCTGCACATGCGCTTCCCCCGGAGCGGGCAGGTGCGGGTCCTGTGGACCTTCCCGACGTCCGACAGCCTGTTTGACGCCGGCCTGCACGGGTTCACGGCCAGCAGCCGCACGGTGAGCGTCAAGGTCCATTAGCCAGTCGGTTTTCCAGCACGTTCCCATCGGGGATACTGGAGTCGATGGGGTCCAGTCCGCCTGAGCTGATTGCGCGCTTGGCGGCGATCTGCGGCCGCGAGCACGTCCTGACCCACGAGCACGCGCTGGCCACATACCGCTCCGACGGTCTCCTGCACTACCGCCAGACGCCGCTGGCCGCCGTTCTCCCCGGCAGCGGTGAGCAGGTGGCGGCAGTTGTCCGGGCCTGCTACGAGGCTGAGGTCCCGTGGGTCGCGCGGGGCGCCGGAACCGGGCTCTCCGGCGGCGCTCTCCCCCATCACGAGGGGGTCCTCATCGTCCTCTCCCGCCTGCGCCGGATTGTCGCCATCGAGCTCGAGGACGGGGTGGTCGTGGTGGAGCCCGGGGTGACCAATCTGGCGGTGTCCCGGGCGGTGGCCCCGAGCCATTTCTACCCTCCCGACCCCTCGAGCCAGATCGTCTGCTCGATCGGCGGCAACGTGGCCGAGAACTCGGGCGGCGCACACTGCTTCAAGTACGGCTTCACGACCAACTACGTGATCGGCCTCGAGCTGGTCCTCAGTGACGGCTCGGTGGTCGAGTTGCATCGGGACGACCCCGGGTATGACCTGCTCGGGGCGTTCGTCGGCTCCGAGGGCACGCTCGGCGTGGCCACCAAGATCTGGCTGCGCGTGGTGCCGGCGCCGGAGAGCACGCGCACGCTGGTGGCGTTCTTCCAGGACACCGGTGCGGCCGGCGACGCCGTCTCCGGAATCGTCGAGGCCGGCCTCGTTCCGGGGGCGATCGAGATGATGGACAGGCTGTCGATCGAGGCCGCTGAGCAGGCGACCGGGGCCGGCTACCGCCGGGACGCCGGGGCGGCGCTGCTGGTCGAGCTCGACGGCCCGCACGAGGAATGCCTGTCCGGGCTCGAGCAGATCATGGAGCTGTGCCGGGGCGCCGGGGCACTTGATGTACGCGTGGCCCAGGATGAGCAGGAGCGAGAGCTGATGTGGCGCACCCGCAAGGCCGCGTTCGCGGCCATGGGCCGGATCGCCCCCGCCTACTACGTGCAGGACGGCGTGATCCCGCGGACCAGGCTCGCCGAGGTGCTCCGGGAGATCGACAGGCTGGCCGCCGAGCACGAGCTGCGCGTCGCCAACGTGTTCCATGCCGGCGATGGCAATCTCCACCCGCTGGTCTGCTACGACTCGCGTCGCGAGGGTGAGGCCAAGCGCGCGGAGGAGCTCTCCGGGCTGATCATGAGAGCGTGCGTCGAGGCCGGTGGCTCGATCACCGGAGAGCACGGCGTCGGCGTGGACAAGAAGGCCTACATGCCGTCGATGTTCTCCGAGCCGGACCTCGAGGCCTTCCAGCGGCTGCGCTGCGCCTTCGATCCCCACGGGCTGGCCAATCCCGGCAAGGTCATGCCCACCCCGCGCCTGTGTGGTGAGGTTCCCGGTCCCTATCGCGAGCATCCACTCGAGCGCGCCGGCATCGCCGAGCGCTTCTGATGGCCACGATCAGCCACACCGCGCCCGCGAGTTTCGCCGAGGCCGCCGAGCTGCTCGCCGGCGCCAGCGCCGACGGCCGCACGGTCCGCTTCCGGGGGGCGGGCACCAAGCTCGACTGGGGACGGCCCACCGAGCCGGCGGCGATCGAGCTTCGCACGGGCGCGCTGGCCGAGATCCTGGAGCACAACGCCGGCGATCACACGGCCGTGCTGCAGGCCGGCGTGCCGCTGGCTGAGGCCCAGCGCGCGTTTGCCCGCGCGGGCCAGCGGGTCGCCCTCGACCCCCCGCTCGGCCTGGACGGCGCGGCGACCATCGGCGGGATCGTGGCCACCGCGGATTCCGGCCCGCTGCGCCACCGCTTCGGCGCCCCGCGCGATCTGGTGCTCGGGGTCACCGTCGCCCTCAGCGACGGGACGCTGGCCAAGGCGGGCAGCAAGGTGATCAAGAACGTGGCCGGCTACGACCTGGCGAAGCTGTTCGCGGGCGCATTCGGCACGCTCGGCCTGATCCTGTCGGTGAGCGTGCGCCTCCACCCGCTGCCGGAGGCCGGCACGACCGCGCTCGGGGCCACCGCCGACCCGGACGTGCTGGCCGCGGCCGCGGTGGCGCTCAGTGCGGCCCCGCTGGAGTTCGAGGCCCTGGACGTGGCCTGGCACCGCGGGCGCGGCGGCCTGCTCGCCCGGTGTGCCGGTCCCGAGCATGCCCGGCGGGGCCGTCGCGCCGCCCAGCGGCTGGCCGAGCTCGAGCTCGTCGACGTAGACACGACCGAGGATGATGAGGCTCTGTGGGAGCGCCAGCGCGCGGGACAGCGCTCACAGGACGGAGCCGTGGTTCGGATCGCCCACCGCCCGAGCGACCTGGCCGCCGTGCTGCGGGCCACCGATGTGGCCGGCGGGACGCTGGTCGGCCGGGCGGCCCTCGGCACCAGCTACGTCGAGCTGCCCCCGAACTCGGTGGCCGGGCTACGCCGGGCGGCGGCTCCGGGCCGCACGGTCCTGCTCGACGCGCCGGCCGCGCTGCGCGCCGAAGTCGGGCCGTGGGACACCCCGGAGGCGCCGGCGCTGGCCCTGATGCGCAGCGTCAAGCGGCGCTTTGACCCCACCGCGACCTGCAACCCGGGTCTGTTCGTGAGTGGCATCTGAGATGAGCGCCAACCGGGAGCCCGACGATGACCGCGTTTGACACCCACCGGCCGCCGGAGCAGGAGGTGATCGACGATTGCGTCCACTGCGGCTTCTGCCTCGACAGCTGCCCGACCTATGTCCTGTGGGGCGCCGAGGCCGATTCCCCGCGGGGGCGCATCGTCCTCATGAATGAGGGCCTCACCGAGGCCGCCACCCTGTCCGATGAGATGGTCACCCATTTCGACCGCTGCCTGGGCTGCATGGCCTGTGTCACGGCCTGCCCCTCGGGGGTGCGCTACGACCGCCTGATCGAGCGCGTGCGCCCCCAGGTCGAGCGTCATCACCGGCGTGGCCCCCGTGAGCGCCTGCTCCGAGGCCTGCTGTATGGGACCCTCCCCCATCCCGGCCGCCTCCGCGCGCTGGTCCCGATGCTGGCCGTCAGCCGCCGGCTGGGCGCCGCCAGGCTGCCCAAGCCATTCTCCGATCTGGCCCGAGTCGCCCCCCGCGCCCCCCTGCGCGCGACGGGTGGCGATCGGCTCCCCGTGCAGACGGCGGCGGCCGGGCCGTCGCGCGGGCGGGTCGGGCTGCTGCTGGGCTGCGTTCAGCGCGTCTTCTATCCCGACGTGCACCGGGCCACGATCGGGGTGCTGGCCGCCGAGGGGTTCGAGGTCATCGCGCCCCGGCTGCCCGCCTGCTGCGGAGCGCTCGAGCTCCACGGCGGCGCCGAGCCGGCGGCGCTCAGGCGGGCGCAGGCGACGATCCGGGCGTTCACGGCGGCCGGCGGTGAGCCGGGCCTTGACCACATCATCGTCAACGCCGCCGGCTGTGGCTCGGCCATGAAGGAGTACGGGGAGCTGCTCGGCACCCCCGAGGCGCACGCCTTCTCAGCGCGCGTGAAGGACGTCAACGAGCTGCTCGGGGAGTTCGAGCCCCGCGCGCCGCGGGGACCGGTGCCGTTGCGCGTGGCCTACCACGACGCCTGTCATCTCGCCCACGCCCAGGGCATTCGCCGCCAGCCCCGCGCCCTGCTCGAGGCGATCCCCGGGCTCGAGCTGCTCGAGGCCGCGACGGAGAAGGACATCTGCTGCGGCTCGGCCGGGATCTACAACCTGGTCCAGCCCGAGGCGGCCGCCGAGCTCGGCCGGCGCAAGGCGGAGAACCTCCGCAGCACGGGCGCGCAGGCGATCGCCGCCGCCAACCCGGGCTGCGCGGCTCAGCTCGACCTGCACCTGCGGGAGCTGGGCCAGCCGCTGCCGATCCACCATCCGGTCGAGCTGGTCTGGCGCTCGCTGCAGGCGGCGCGCGACGCGTAGGCCGCGGGCGCCGCTCACCCCTCCCGCGCGTACATCGCCTCGATCTCGTTCGCGTACTTGTGGGCGATCGGCTTGCGCTTGAGCTTGATCGTCGGGGTCAGCTCATCACCGCCGGGCTCCCAGTCCCCGGGGATGATCGTGAAGCGCTTGATCTGCTCGACGCGGGCCAGGCCCTGGTTGGCGCGGTCCACGCCGTCCTGGACGGCGCTGATCACGGCCGGCTCGGTGGCCAGCTCGGCCAGCGAGCGCCCGCCGAGCTCGTGCTGGGCCGCCCACTGGGGGGCGAAATCGCTGTCCAGCACGATCAGCGCGGTGTTGTAGGGCCGCCCGTCGCCGATGCAGCAGGCCTGCCCGATCAGCGGGCTGCCCGTCTTGAGCGCCGCTTCGATGTTGGCCGGGGACATGTTCTTGCCCGCGGCATTGATGATCAGCTCCTTCTTGCGATCGATGATCTTGAGGTAGCCATCGGCGTCGAGCTGTCCGACATCGCCGGTGTGAAGCCAGCCGTCGGCGTCCAGCGCCTCGGCGGTCCGCTCGGGCTGGTTGCGGTAGCCGGCCATCATGAACTCCCCGCGGCAGAGGACCTCGCCGTCCGCGGCCAGCTTCAGCTCGACCCCCGGCGTGGCCGGGCCGACGGTCCCGATCCGGACCTGTCCGGGGCGGTTGACCGCGCCGATGCCGCAGGTCTCGGACATGCCCCACAGCTCGGCCAGCTCGATCCCGATGGCGTGGAAGAACTCGAGCACCGCCACCGGTGTCGGTGCCGCGCCCACGTTGACGGCCGCGGCCTGGTCCAGTCCGAGCATCGCGCGCAGCTTGGAGAACACGTTGGCGTCGGCCTCGGCCACCGCGGCCTCGAGCGCCTCGGGCACCGGACGGCCCTGCTGGCGCAGGTGGACGCGCTCGGTGGCGGCGGCGATCGCGGCCTCGATCGGGGCGCGCTGCTCCTCGGGCTGCGCGGCCAGCATCCCCTCCAGCCCCGCCTTCAGCTTCTCCCAGATCCGGGGCACGGCAAAGAACCAGTTGGGCCGCACCTGGGGCAGATACGAGAGCACCTCGCGCGGGTTGGGAATGCTGGTCACGGTGCCGGCGAACACGATCGGGATGTAGTGATGGGCGTTGCGCTCGGCGATGTGGGCCGACGGCAGCCAGGAGATGACCCGCGAGCCTGCCGGCAGCCTGATCACCCGCTCGGCCATGCGGGCGCTGAACATCACCGCCTGATGGGTCAGCTGCACGCCCTTCGGATGCCCGGTCGTGCCGGAGGTGTAGATCAGGGTCAGCACGTCCTCGGGCCGGACCTGCTCCGCGGCCTCGCGAGCGTCGAAGTCCTCGCGGCCGGCGGCCTCGAGCGCGGCCAGTGACCAGGTGCCCTCCGGGGCCTCGCCGTCGACCACGATCACATGCTCGAGTGCGGTCCCGGACCGGGCGGCCAGCATCGGCTCCAGGTAGGCCTGCTCGACGATCGCCACCCGGGCCTGCGAGTCCTCCAGCAGGAAGCGGATCTCGGCCGGCGGGTAGGTGACGTAGACCGAGAACGGCGTGGCGCCGAGCAGCACCGCCCCGAGGTCGGCGAGATGGAATTCGGGTCGGTTGCCGAGCATCAGGGCCACGCAGTCGCCGCGCCCGACGCCGAGGCTCTCCAGCCCGGCGGCGATCCGCCCGGCCCGCTCGAGGACCTCGGCCCAGGTCAGCGACACGCTGTCGTCGGGGGTGCGCAGGGCCACGATCTCCGGATGGTCAGCGGCCGTGTGCCACAGCGCCTCGGTCAGCGTCGATGACTGCACGGCGCGGCTCTGGCCGGCCAGGGTGGTGCTGCTCTCCATGGGCTCTCCTCGCCGATGCGCTACGGGCCGGGGACGGTACCGCAGAGCGCTCGGCTAGCGCGTGTTGAAGCCGGGCCCGGTCAGCGTCGAGATGTCGTTGGAGAACCCGATCACGAACAGGATCAGGATCAGGGCGAAGCCGACCACGCCGGCGCGCTCCATGACCGCGAACGGGATCCGCCGCCCCCGGACCTTCTCGGCCAGCGCCCAGAACACGTGGCCCCCGTCGAGGGGCAGGAACGGGAACAGGTTCACGATCGCCAGCGAGAGCGAGATCAGCGCCAGCACCTCGAGGGCGAGCGTGGTGTCCTTGGCGAAGTACTGCTCGGTCACCGTGTAGCCGCCGACCACGCCGTGCAGCTGGCGGCGGTCCTGGGGCTTGAAGATCTGCACGATCCGGCTGACCGTCTCCTTGGTCACCCGCCACATGTACCTGACGCTGGCCGAGGCCGCGGGGATCACGCCCACGGGCTGGGTGGCCAGCGGAAACGCGAAGCCGAGCCGCACCTTGTGCGCCGCCGCGCTGTACTCGGGAAAGATCGTGAACGTCCGCAGCGCCGAGCCGCGGCGTACGACCAGGGTCACCGGTGTCGTCGTGCGGCAGCCCGCGACCGGCGGGCCGGCGCAGTGGTGACGGCCGATCTGCTCGGTGATCTGCGGCACGCTGAGATTGCGCCGCCCGTCGACGGCGACGATCGCGTCTCCCTGGTGCAGGTAGCGTGAGGCGGGCGGCACGAGCGCCCGGACCTGGTTGGAGAACACGGGCTGGCCGTGGCGCACGACCGTCTGGCCCTGGGCCAGGATCAGCCCCAGGATGAGCGCGAAGGCGATCACCAGGTTGACCGCCGGCCCGGCCAGGATGACCACCACCCGTTTCCACACCTTCTGGTTGTAGTACGCCCGCGGACGTGCCTCCGGTGGCATCTCCTCATTCGGGTTCATTCCGGTGATCTTCACGTAGCCTCCGAGCGGGATCACGCCGATCCCGTACTCGGTCTCGCCGCGGCGGAATTTGAACGGCATCGGCCCGAAGAACAGGGAGAAGCGCTCGACCCGCATGCCGACCGCCTTGGCGGCCGCGAAATGGCCCGCCTCATGCAGGATGATCAGCGCGGCGAAGCCGAGGAAGGCCAGGACGTAGGGCATCGGACTCAGTGTGGCAAGTCGACGCGGCGGGCCCGTTCAGGCCCCGGTCCGGGCCCGGATCAGCTCGCCGGCCACGCGACGCGCGTCCCGATCAGCCTGAGCCAGCGCGTCGAAGGAGTGAATCTGGCCGGCCGGCAGCTGCTCGAGCGTCCCGTCGATCACCCGGGCGATGTCCAGGAAGCGCAGCTCCCCGGACAGGAAGGCGTGCACGGCCACCTCGTTGGCGGCGTTCAGGGTGCAGGGCGCCGTGCCCCCGATGATCCCGGCCGCCCGGGCCAGGCGCAGGCAGGAGAAGGTGTCGGTGTCGACGGGCTCGAAGGTGAGCGCGCCGACCTCGGCCAGGTCCAGCGGCCGGACCGGCACGTCGACCCGGTCGGGGTAGTGCAGGCCGTAGGAGATCGGGACCCGCATGTC